>CALJLK010000092.1 GCA_937982655.1 uncultured Sandaracinus sp. | reverse complement strand
GCTCACGACGCGATCTCGCACGGCGACGTACGCACGCGCGCCGCACGTATAGGGCTCGGCGACCCCCGCGCGCACCGGGCGAGCGAAGCTCGCCCGGACCGCACCCATCGATCCCCCCGGAGCACCGAGGCGCCATCGGTCACGCCTCGCGTCGTGTGCTCCGCTCACGACACGAGGCGGACGTACGCACGCCCGAAGCTCCACGGGCCCGTACGTGCGCGGCTCGTGTCACGCGCGGGAGCTCGTGACGCGAGCCGCCACGTATCCAGAGAGAGCGGCGGAAACCCCAGTGGAAACCGAAGGCCACCGTGAGCAAGCCGAACGGGACGCGGCCCGAGAAACCCTGTGGACGAGGAGACGACGCGCCTGCGCGTTCGGCTCCGAGCGCTCCACCGGGTTTCGCAGGGACGTGTCCGGTTCGGCGCACACGCGTCCAAGAAGCCGAAGCAGCCCCCCGCACCCAATCAGAGCGCACCTGGCATCCGCGAGCGTCGCGCGGTTCGGCCCGACCGTGAAAAAACGGCCGCCGCCCGAGTGGGCAGCGGCCGCTTCTACGACGCCGAGGGATGCGCGCTCAGCGCGCGGTTCGAAACGGAAACGTGCAAGGCGAAGCGGACGCCAGTCCGCGAAGCTGCACGATTCCGTGAGACTACCGACCCCGTGCGTAAGCACGGGCGTCGGTGAACTGCCCGCGCTCCCCCAACACGTCCAGGATCGTCTCCGCGGCCTCGTCCAGCCGCACCTGATCCAACGCCACCGTCACGTCCGGGTGCTGCGGCGCCTCGAACGCGTCGTGATCCGCGTCGGGCCGGCGTTCGCGGCAGAGCTTCTCGTCGGTGTTCACGTAGACCACGACCAGACGCTCGCTGCCGACCTTGTCCCGCAGCGCCTTGCGGTCCGCGCGCTGGTAGCTCGGGAACGCGCAGACGGTCACCAGACCCGCGTCCGCGCCCGCCTTGGCGGCGCTGAGCATCGAGCGAAGGTCCTCGTCCGTCGGGTCGACGACCGTGGCCGTGCGGCCGAGGTCGAACAGCCGGCGCTCGAGCGCGTAGGCCAGCGACCAGCGGCCGGAGCCCGGGCGGCCGACGAGCCAGACCACCGCGCCCTTCTGGCCCATGCGCTCGAAGCGCTCTCGCGGGCTGACCTGCGTCTTGGGCGTGAGACCCGAGCCCGCGCGGAGCTCCTTCATCGCGGCGTCGAGGTCTTGCTTCTCCGCGCCGTCCGCGGGGCCGACGATCATGCCCGCGCCCACCGTGTCGTTGGTGAGCGAGTCGACGAGGATGAACGCGCCCGTCTGGCGGTTCGTGGTGTACGCGTCGAAGAAGAGCGCGCGGTGAGTCGAGAACGCGATGCGACCGATCTCGTTGAGATCGAGCGTCGCGGCAGGGACCTCTTGGAGGGTGTCGAGGTCCTTCTTCCAGCGGACGTGATCGATCTGCACGCGCGCCGACTGCGAGGTGTGCTTGAGGATGTAGGTCTTCTGCGGATCGAGCGCCTTCTCGCTCATCCACACGAGGTGCGCCTCGACGTGGCGCTCCACGACCGGCAGGTCGTTCGGGTGCACGAGCATGTCGCCGCGCGAGCAGTCGATCTCGTGCTCGAGGCGCACGCAGACCGACTGCGGCGCGAAGGCCTCGTCGAGCGAGCCGTCGAAGGTGTCGATGCTCTTCACGCGCGAGCGCTTGCCGCTCGGGAGCACCATGACCTCGTCGCCCTTCTTCAGGACGCCACCCGCGATCTGTCCCGCGAAGCCGCGGTAGTCGAGGTTCGGACGGATCACGAACTGAATCGGCATCCGGAAGTGCGATTGTTCGTACGAGAGACCGACCGGCACCGTCTCGAGGTGCTCGAGCACGGTCTTGCCTTCGTACCAGGGCGTGTGCTCGCTCTTGGCGACCACGTTCGAGCCCTTGAGCGCGCTGATCGGGATGAAGGTGACGCTCGTGAAGCCGAGGTCCTTCGTGAACTCCGAGAGTTGCGCTTGGATGCGCTCGTAGACCCCGCGGTCGTAGCCGACGAGGTCCATCTTGTTCACGCAGATCGTGAAGTGCGGGATGCCGAGCAGGGCCGCGATGTACGCGTGGCGCTTGGTCTGCTGGAGCACGCCGAGGCGCGCGTCGACGAGGATGATCGCGACGTCCGCGGTGGACGCGCCGGTCACCATGTTCCGCGTGTACTGAACGTGGCCCGGGGTGTCGGCGATGATGAACTTGCGGCGCTCGGTCGCGAAGTAGCGGTAGGCGACGTCGATCGTGATGCCCTGCTCGCGCTCGGCCTTGAGGCCGTCGGTGAAGAGCGAGAAGTCGATCTCCTCACCCTCCATCTGCGTGGCGCGCTTCACGGCCGCGAGCTGGTCCTCGTAGACCATGCCGGTGTCGTGGAGCAGGCGGCCGATGAGGGTCGACTTGCCGTCGTCGACGCTGCCGACCGCGACGAAGCGGAGCAGCTCTTTCTGCTGATACGACGCGAGATAACCGGAGATGTCTCGGCGGATCAGATCCGTTTCCGTCGACTGCATCAGAAGTACCCCTCGCGCTTCTTGAGCTCCATCGAGCCGTCTTGGTCGTGGTCGATCATGCGACCTTGTCGCTCGGAGACCTTCGTCAGGAGCATCTCCTGGATGATCTCTTCGACGGTGGTCGCTTCGCTCTCGACCGCGCCGCTGAGCGGGTAGCAGCCGAGGGTGCGGAAACGGACCTTCTTCATCACCGGCTTTTCGCCGGGCTCGAGCCGCATGCGGTCGTCGTCGACCATGATCCACGTGCCGTCGCGCTTGACGACCGGGCGCTCGGCCGCGAAGTAGAGCGGCACGACGGGGATCTTCTCGACGAGCACGTAGAGCCAGACGTCGAGCTCGGTCCAGTTGGAGAGCGGGAAGACGCGCACGCTCTCGCCCTTGCGGATGCGGCCGTTGTAGAGGTTCCAGAGCTCGGGGCGCTGGTTCTTCGGATCCCATTGGTGGAAACGATCGCGGAACGAGTAGACGCGCTCCTTCGCGCGCGAGCGCTCCTCGTCACGACGCGCGCCGCCGAAGGCGCAGTCGAACTCGTGCTTGGAGAGGGCCTGCTTGAGCGCAACCGTCTTCATCACGCCCGTGTACTCGTTCGATCCGTGATCGAACGGGTTCATGC
This sequence comes from uncultured Sandaracinus sp., assembly GCA_937982655.1. Taxonomy (GTDB): domain Bacteria; phylum Myxococcota_A; class Polyangia; order Polyangiales; family Houyiibacteriaceae; genus JACKEH01. The sequence continues at coordinate 7,385 of CALJLK010000092.1, read as the reverse complement.
CCGCCTTCACGCCTTCTTCGTTGATGTGCTCGATGAAGTTGAAGGCGAGGCCCTTCGCGGTCGCGTCGCGGAACGCGATCATCTCGCGGAACTTCCACGTCGTGTTGATGTGCATGAGCGGGAAGGGCAGCGCGCGACCGATGCCTTCGGTCGTGATGGCTCCCTTCGGCGCGAAGGCCTTGAGCGCGAGGCGCAGCATCACCGAGGAGTCCTTGCCGATGCTGTAGAGCATCACGGGACGATCGAACTCGGCCGCGGCCTCGCGGAGGATGTGGATGCTCTCCGCTTCGAGAAGCTGCAGGTGCGTCAGGCGTCGAGCGAGGACGGAGGAGACGTCGATTTGGCTCACGATTGTCGACCCATTCGGTCGGGAACACGCGCCCGACCGCCGGGCATCTACTTCTTCGCGCGAGGTGCGGCAAGCCAGGGGATCCCCGCGACGCGATCGTGGGTTCGTTCGGGCCTCGACGGGGAGCCTGGGCGCCGATGCGCGCGACATCGCCGTCGTCGCGGGTCGTTCGTCCGCGACGCTCGGTTCAGGCGACGAGCGCGTCTCGCGAGACGCCGCTCGATCACGCGTGAACCCGACCGTTCGAGCCGGGAATCCGCGTGCGCCCACGAGAGCGCCGCGGCACTTCGTCAGGCGACCATCGGCACGGACGCGCCGTCGCCGAGGCGCATCGAGGTGGCCCAACCTTCGTGGGTGTCCGTGCGTTCGGAGGCGCCGTCGAAGAGCGCGCCGAACACGCCGAGGCGACCGGGGCGCGACCACGAGACGGAGGCGGGGAAGAGGTAGCTGACGTCCTCGCGCTCGCCGTCGAGCCGCACGAGCAAACGGGCTCCCGCGTCGGGGACGTGGCGCGCGGCGATCACGACGCCCGCACCGTTGAGGAGCTGGAGGCTGCCCTCTTCGAAGGCGCCCCCGACCGTGAAGCGCACGGGGTAGATGCCTTGGCCGTTGCGCGCGCGCGTCTCCTTCCAGGCGGAGTCGTCGCCGAGGAGCTGACGCAGGCCGACGAGGCGCGCGTGGGCCTCGGCGTCGAGCTCACCCGCGTGCGCGCGCGTGCGGAGGATTCGAAACTCGTGAATCAGCTCGAGCAGCGTGTCCATCGGGCACCTCGGTTCGTGAGTCGGCGGAGGGAGGCTCCGCGCTACCTCGACGACGCAATCGACGTGCCGCGACGGGCGATCCTTGGGTGCACGCGTCGCGATCGTGTGATCTCGCGGGCTTGCGTGCTCTCGGTCGGGACCGACACCGAGACATTCGTGTCGTGGGGGCCGCACGTTCGTTCACGCGTGGAAACGATCGCGAGCACGACGAACGCGCGTTCGCGAGCACGACGAACGCGAGCACGACCAACGCGCGATCGCGAGCACGACGAACGCGAGCACGACGCGCGAGCGCGAGCACGACGCGCGAGCGCGAGCACGACGCGCGAGCGTGAGCACGACGAACGCGGGGTCGCGAACACGACGACGCGCGATCGCGAGCGCGAAGAACGAGCCCGCAAGCCGCGACGCGATCAGCGCGCGAGGAAGCTCTCGACCATCGGGCGATGGACCTCGGCTTCGTCGCGTCCGATGCCGAAGGTCTCGTCGACCGGCGCGTTCTGGCGGTAGTCCCAACGCGAGATCGGGAGCGGACGCGTGGGCGAGACGTAGCAGCGCGCGCCTTGGACCCCCACGAGCTCCGGACGGTAGGGCCGCGTCATGAGCACGAGGTGGCGACGGATGCCGGGGACGTCGTCGAGCAAGTACGCGGGCGCGTTGTCGACCATGCTGCCGTCGAGGAGCAGCTCGCGCGCGAAGCGGCCGCGGCGGGTGAAGGGCGGCGTCGACGAGGACGCGAGCACGAGCTCGGTGAGCTCCTCGGCCGACTCGCAGTCGCGCGCGTCGTAGGGGCGCGGCGAGAAGCCGAGGCGCTGCGGGAAGGTCGGGTGGACCATCGTCGGACGCACGGCCTTCTCGAGCTGGTACGCGCCGAGCCCGAGCGCGACGCCGACCACGCTCGGGAGCGCGCGCGGGAACGCGGCGCACAAGAACCGAATCGGAAAGGGTTGCGCCCGGACGCGCTCGAGGCCGCCGTCCGCGAGCGCGTGCAGCAAGGTCGCGCGGTAGATGTCGTGGTGTGGAAACGGACGTTTGCCTTCGAGCACGCGCGACCACTGCACGTGGCCCTTCACGCCCTGACGGCGCTCCGCGAAGAAGACGCGTGCGCGCTCGATGTGACCGGAGAAGAGCAACACCGCCATCGCGGCGCCTGCGCTGCAGCCCGCGACTCCACCGACCCGCGGGAGGATCGTGTCGCCCCAACGTTCGAGCAGGCCGAGCTGGTAGAAGGCGCGGCTGCCGCCGCCGGCGAAGGTGAGCCCGAGGTCGCGCTGCGTCATGGGCGCCGACGGTAGTACAGGCGCGCGGAAGTTCGAGCCGCTCTCGAACCACGAGGCTCGCGCGCGTGGAAGTGCGAGCCGCGGCCCGTTCATCCCGCGAGCACCTGCGATGCGGCGAAGCACGAGCCGTCGTTCACGAGTGTCGAATCAGTCACGCGTCACGCGCGGCCGTTCACGGCGCGGGTGCCGCGTAGCCATCGAGCTCCGCGCGCCACGCGGAGTCGACGTCGTCCCACGTATCCGTCAGCGCGCCGCGCTCCATGTGCGACTCGAGCGTGCGCAGCTCTCGGGCGAGCTGCGCGGGCTCCGTCGCGGCCGCCACGCGCGCGAGCCACGCGGTCTTCACGCCGTCGAAGGTTCGGCGCGTGGAGTCCGAGTTCATGTGTCCGACGAGCGCGGTGAGCTGTGCGCGGAGCTGCGCGATGGTGGTCGAGGCGCGCACCGCGTCGAGCCAGGCTCCCTCCGCGTTCCCCCACGAATTTCTCATGTCGGGGTTCTCGATCCCCTTCGCGAAATCGACCATCGCCTGCCGAAGCAGCGCGAGCTCGCTCGTGTCGTCGAGGTAGAAGCGCACGCCGGTGAGGCTCACGGTGCGCTCCGGATCCGCGCCCGAGATCACCACGTCGCCGTTCGCGCGTACCTCGAGGCGCGCGGTCTTTCCGTACGTCTGCGAGACGTGGAAGACCCGCGTCGAGCTCGGCCGCGATCCGATCGGCAGGGGCGCGAGCTTCGTGACGTTCGCGGAGCCGCGCTCGAGCCGCCCCTGCAACCACACCAACCCGCCGTAGCGCTGGATGCGCGCGCCGAGCATGTTGCCGTCGCCGTGCTCCACGTTGGAGGCGGGATCCAACACGCGACGCGCCCACGGAGCGGTGGTGAGCTCGAGGCCCGAGAGGCTCACCCACGTGAAGTTGCGCGGACCGGACTCCCAGGTGAGCCAGCCGTCGTCGGTGAGGTTCACTTGGATCGCGCCGTGCGAGGTCATCAGCTCCCAGGTCAGCGTGCGCTCGGTGCGGCGCAGCTCGGACGGAAGGCGTGCGATGCGTTCGATCGTGCCGGTGCACGTGACCGCGCCTTGCGTGCGGACGAAGTAACCGCGCCCCACCACGGTCGGCGCCTCGTGGGCGCCACCGGTCGCGCGGCATCCGCTCGCGAGCGGGAGCGCGCTGCCCGCGTCCGGCGCGCGCGTGAAGGAGATGCCTTCCAGGCTCACCGCGGTGATCGTCGTGCTCGGCGACGCCAAACGCACCTCGCCGGTCGGGAGCACCTCGACCGCCACGGGACCTTCACGGGTCGCGCGTGGCGTCTGCAATGCACCGAAGCTCAGCATCCCGTTCGGTCGCAGCCCCGGCGGCAGGGTCCCGAGGAGCGAGAGCGTCCCCGACGCGCGCTCGATCGTCCCTCCGAGCGTCACGATCACGTCTTGCGAGTGCACGCGTGGACCCGCGAGGCCGGTGCTCGCGGCGGGCGCACGCACGTTCGGCGCGAGGGCTAGGCTCGCGGAACGCGGAGGCGCCAGGATCAGCGCGGACGGACGTTCGGTCGGTGGCTCGTAGGCGCGGTTGAAGCGGCGATCGCGGTCGGCCGGGATGATCACGGTGTTGGTGCCCGGCCACTTCCACTCGCGCACGGCGGCCTCGATGCCGGCCGAGTCGACGGTGAGGTCGACCGAGTAGCTGTCGCCGAAGCTCTGGCTCCGGCCCGCGATCGCGCCTCTGGCGGACCACCGCAACCGGCCGCTCGTGTCGAGGCTCCACGACGAGTCGGAGAAGCGCGCCTGCAGGGTGCCGGTGAGCGTGATCGAGGCGCTCGCCTGCAGGGTCGCGACGTCGACGCCCGGAAGCTCGATCGTCTGCGAGATCTCGATCTCGGGCAACGAGAAGCTCGTCGGCGGCGAGGTGAACGTGTGATCGATCGCGAAGCGCTGGTCGCGGAGCTCGACGTAGCCGCGGAAGCGCAGCGAGGGCGTCTCGCTCAGCACCAGCTCGAGCGATCCGTTCGAGATGGTCTTGTTTCCGATCCGGAGCGCGGACGAAGAGCGCAGGCGGAGCGCGCGACCGTCGACGGTGCCGCGGAGCTCGACGTCGCTGCCGAGGAAGTCGATCGTGCCGCGCACCGAGACGCCGCTACCGCCGAAGGAGATCGACGCGTTCGCGAGGGGGAACACGCCGGCCGTCTCGTTGGCGGCGGTGAGGCGCACCATCGACGCGGTGCCGCACGCGGCGGCGTCGAAGCGAAAACCCGCCGATCCGGGATCGAGGAAACGAAGCGGCGTGCTCGCGAGCGCATCGCGGAGCGGCGCTTGTTGGACGGAGTCGACGCGGGCGAGCACACGGCCCACTTCGCCGCACTGCGAGGTCGCGGAGGGGTCGTAGTAGAAGAAGCCGCGGCCGACCTCGATGCTCTGCCCGAGGCCCACGTCGTCGATCGTGAGGTTCACGTCGTTGCCGCCGAAGCGGGTGTCCGCGAAGGACTCGAAATAGCGACCGTCGCGGTCGCCGTCGAAGTCGATCGCGAGCCCGCCGCCGATCGAGATCGGGATCGGCTTGCGCTTGCGGGGCTGGGGCTGCGCGTTGCTCGGAGCGCTCGACGAGCTCTGCGAACCACTCGAGTTGCTCGAGTTGGAGGCGTTGGCGTCGTCGCCGCTGAAGAGGCTGAGCGTGCCCTGCGCGGCGACCGTCGGTTGCATGACGACCGACATGGGATTGCCGGTCGGCGTGGTGCGGAACGAACCGAGGCTCAGGCTCGTGCTCGCGCCGAGCTGGAAGAGCACGGAGCCGTCGGTGACGGTCTGCGACGTGAGCAGCGCGGTGAAGCCACCTCCGAGGTAGAAGACGAGGTTGTTCGGCGAGCGAGGGTCGATGCCGACCAGGAGCTGCGAGGAGAGCCCCTCGGCGGGCGTGGGCACGGGGACCTCGACCGTGGTGCCGGGGACCCGCATCGTCGTGGCGCCCTCGAAGGCGGCGTAGAGGTAGACCCACCCCGACTCCTTCCGGACGGTGTGCGAGCCGACGGCGAACGAGCGACCGGAGAGCGCGCTGCCGCGGCCGAGCTTCAAGGTCACGCGCGGACCGCGGATCGCGAGGCCGGAGAGCGGGCCGTTCGTGCCCTCGAAGCCAAGGCCGACCGTGCCGTCGATCGAGGGGTCGCGGCCGGCGCTCAGGCTCAAGGAGGAGCCAGGGGTGATCGCGAAGCGCAGCTCCCCCGGCATGCGGAGCTCCACCGGCTCGGCTTCCGTGGAGCCGACGGTGAACCCGGCCGCGGTCGTGGTCCACGCGCCGCCGACCACACACACGCCGCTCTGCCCGAGGCAGAACGCGCGCTTCCCGTCGACGGTGGTCTCTTGGGCCTCCGCCGCGCCGCTCGACCCGATCGTCGAAAGCAGCACGACGAGCGACCCCACACGCACGCCCCAGCCTCGAATCATGACGCCTCCCCCGCGAGCCCGCGGCGGGCCCAGAGACGAGGACTACACCGCTTCGATTCGCTCACGGTGGACTTTCGCGCTCTCACGGGTACGACCTGGAGCTTGCGGTCGCGAGCTCGACATGCGCGAAAATGAGCCAATCGATGAATCTCGGCCCGAGTCGGCACGTCAGGGCACGCGTTGACGCGCGTGCGTCCGGCGGGGCTGCGATGCGACTGCTTCTCTTGTTCACCGTGGCTTCGTGGGCGCTCCCCGCGGCCGCGCAGACCAGCGACACCGCCGACTCCCCCACCACGTCGGCCACTCCGACCGAGCTGGGCGACGCGGACTCCACCAGGTCGGCGCTTCCGACCGAGCCGAGCGACCCAACGGCCTCACCCGAGTCGAGCGCGGGGTCGACGAGCTTGGTTCCGCCTCCGCCCGTCGCCCCGTCCCCCGTCGAAGGTCCTCGAGAGCTCTTCCGTTTCGGAGACGTCGTCCCCGCGGGGCTCGGCAACGCCCTGTGGGCTCGAGATCGAGACGCCGCCCTCGCCGCGATCGACGCCGCGCGGACGCCCCTCAGCCCAGGCGTCGCATGTACAGAGGCCGTGCTCCGCGACCTCGAGCTCCAGGCCGCGTACCTCCCGCGCGAGCCTCCGGTCGACCGCTTGAGCGCGCGTCTCTTCGCCGATACCCACGAGCGCGTGACCCGCACGTTCGAGCGCACGCTCCGCGCTCACCGTCGCTGCCTCGCGTCGGGTCTCACGGTCGAGCCGAGCCCCCTCGTCGTTTCGAGCGGCACGGTGCGTATCGATCTCGACGACGCCCTCCGGAGCCTCGCACGGCGCGAGGACGAGCTCTCGCGTCTCGCACCCCAGATCGCGTCCCACGACCTCGTCCAAGCCCACGCCGGCCTGGCCGCCGCGGTCGGTATCGAGATCGATTCGAGCTCGCCGAGCGATGGGCCGACCGCAGGTGCGCTCGCGCCTCCATCGATCGACCCCCGTGACCCACCTGACGCGCGCGACGCGTCTCACGCGTGGAACATCGCATCCGCCTTCTACGTGGCGAGCCACGGCCGCCTCCCGATCCCGGACGAACGGAAGGTCGAGCCCAACTGGCGTCTGACCCCGCTCCTGGTGGGCGCGATGGAGCTCGTCCTCGGGTTGGCGCTGATCCCCGCGACGGCTCGCTCCAACGGTGGGCTCTTGGACGACGGCCGGGTCCGGCTCGGGTTGGTCGGGCTCGCGGTCGGCGGTGTCGTGTCGTTGATTCTCTTTCCGATCTGGTTGGAGCGCGACCGGCGCGGTCGGCTGCTCGCGGGTGGGCTCGCGGTGCTGGCGTCGATCGGTCTCGGGCTCGGTACGGCCCTCGCCGACGTACGCCCGCGACTGCGTGCCTTCGGAATCACCCTCGCTACGACGAGCGTGGTCGACGTGGCGTTCTGGATCGGTGGCGCTGTGATTCAACGTCGTTGGCGACCGAACGCTTCCGTCTCGCGACACCACGTGACGCTCGGGGGCACCTACGTGTTCTGAAAAGAAGCTGGTGGCCGATTTGGCAAGCCGCCCTACCGGACGGCGCGCAGC
>CALJLK010000091.1 GCA_937982655.1 uncultured Sandaracinus sp. | reverse complement strand
CCGCGGAGTCGAACCTCGACGCCACGAACCACTCCGCGGAGTCGAACCTCGACGCGAGCCACTCCGCGGAGTCGAACCTCGCTGCGAACGAGAACGCAGCCAGTCACTCCGCGGAGTCGAACCCCATCATCGCCCGAAGAGCCAAGAAGAAGGTCTCCGGCGGCGACACCCAACGCGTGCTCATCCAGCTCGCGCCGCATCTCCTGTCCGACGGCCTCGTCGCCAACCTCGACGACGGAACCTGGATCGCCCCCGAGACCTGGCGCCGCGTCGCGTGCGACTGCGCGCTCGATCTCGTGAAGGTCGACGAAGCAGGCTCGGTCCTCGACGTTGGCCGAAGAACGAGAACGATCCCGCCTGCACTCACCCGCGCCCTCGACGTCCGAGACGCCGGCCGCTGCCGCTTCCCCGGCTGCAACCACCGCCGCTTCCTCGACCGGCACCACATCGAGCACTGGTCCAACAACGGAGAGACCAAGCTCGACAACCTGCTCACGCTCTGCAGCGCGCATCACCGCCTGGTACACGAGGGCGGCTGGACGGTGGAGCTCGACGAGGCCGAAGCGCGCTTCTTCCGACCCGACGCGACGCCGCTCGTGTGGCCGCAGCCGTTGCGGGTGGAGGATGCGGTGGCCGAGCTCGAGGAGGCACACACCGAGCTGGAGATCGGATCGACGACGGGGCTGACGTCGTGGAACGGGAAGACGCCGGAGTACTCGTGGTGCGTGGAGGTGGTGTGTGGGTAGGCGCGCGCGCGATCGTCTAAACGCAAGAACGCTCTATCGGCGAGTACCGCCGTGAGCCGGAAGTGCGTCGTTGAGATCGAGGCGACATCCGGCACGACGCAACAGGGAGCGGAGTCGTCCTTCAACACTGCGACTCCAGGTGCCAAGCCTGCGCCTCTCGGTTGATGGTGTCTCAGATGGATCCCTCTGCGCTTCCGCCAGGTCAGCGGCGCTCGAAGCGGCGACGCACGTCGCCAGACCGTTCGCCCCCTCGGGCGGGACGAGCTCGGGGTACCGTCGTGACGCGATGAACGAATCACTCACAGGTGCTCGGCGGCATCGAGGTGCGGCTTCGCTTCCCGCGCTCTTGCCACGTACCGGACCTACCAGCGGAGTTCCCATTGATGACGGCCTTTGACGAACTCATCGCCGGCATGGCGGCGGGGCGCACGTGGCCCCTCACGGGCGACAGCGACGCCGTGCGCGGCCTGCTCAACCGCGTGTACGACGAGCGCTGCCACAAGGCGCTGCACTACCGCGAGGCCTACCAGCTTCGCGTGAACTTGCAGAAGAAGGACGACGCCGCGTCGTACGCCGGCTGGATCACCGCAGAGAATCCGGCGTCTGGGCCCTACCAGGGAACGTCGCTCGTGTGGTTTCCAGGCGACGAAGGCAGCGTCGCCGTGCTGGTCATCGGCACGGACGGGTTCGGCGCTGACTCACACATCCTCGGTCGGCCGGAGCACCGTCGACGTCTCAAAGCTCTCTCGCGGCTTCACGGCGGGCGCACGTGGGTCAAGCCAGACCTGCTCGACATCGCGACGGAGGTCCCGGACGCGGTCTCGTCGGCGTGGCCCCGCATCCCCGCGGCCCTGAAGTCCTACACAAAGGTCATCTACGCGGCCACCCCCGTCCGAAGTCCGGAAGACGGTGAACGCGTTGCGGACCTGCTCGATCTCTTCTTCGACGAGCACCGGACGCCGCTAACTGGCAAGGCGAAGGATCGCTGGAACCAACGCACCCGAGAGGTCTCCGGCGCGATCTTCCCGAGTTGGAGCGAGGCCGAAGTTCTGGATCTCTTGAAAGAGCGACGATTCGTGGTCCTCGAGGGACCACCTGGAACCGGCAAGACGAGGCTCGCGTGGCGCATCGCAAAGCGCATCGGATCGGCGACCCAAATCCAGTTTCACCCGGCACGCACGTACGAAGACTTCGTCGTCGGATTGTTCCCGCGTCCAGTAGGAGGTGGTCTCGCGTTTGAGGTACGCGCAGGTGATCTACTGCGGGCCAACGTGGCAGCGGAACACCGCGAGCACGTCCTGGTCATCGACGAGATCAATCGCGCTGACCTCGGTCGCGTTCTCGGCGAATCGATCCTGCTCTTCGAGGCAGGCGAAGGAGACCGGGCGGTGGACCTGCCCCACGTGCCGGAGGGTCATCCTGAGAAGCTGCGGCTCCACCCCAAACTCCGCGTGCTGGCGACACGCAACACGGCCGACCGCTCCATCGCTCGAATGGACGTCGCGATCCGTCGGCGGTTCGCGTTCGTGGAGATTTGGCCGGATCTCGGCGCGGTCGAGAGTGAAGGCATCGACTTCGCACAGGCACTGTTCTCCGACACCGTTCAGACCTTCGCCGAGTACGCAGACGATGAGACGCTGCGCTTGGTGCCGGGGCACGCGTACTTCCTCGACCCACGCCCCGACCTCGAGCCTGCTGGCCGTGCTGACCGCGTCGCACGACGACTTCGGCTCGAGCTGCTCCCACTCCTCCGTGACTACCTCGACGAGCGAATGTGCGGAAGCGCATCCGAGGCCATCGCGGGCCTCGCGGATCGGGTGGAGTCGAGGCTCTTGGAACGCACATGACGCGTGGACGGACGCAGCGCGGCCGCGCACGCGCCTCCAGGGGATTGCTCGAGATCCCGACCGGGCGTCCTCTCATTCAGGCCATCGACCACGGCCCGGGTGTGCGAGTTGACGCGGCTACGTTGAACGCATCGGGCGACCGATGGATTGAGCCCTTCCTCGAAGCGAATCGCGCGCATCTCCAGCGGCTTCGAGTCACGGCGACCGTCGAGACGCGGGGCGGCATTTCACTGAGGCTGACCCCGGGTTCTCGAATCGGTGCGGTTCCCTTGCTGTCGCCTGCGACCCGCCGTGTTGCCGCCGGACTACTCGTTGCGCCTCGCTTCCGCTGGAGCGCGCTTGGCGCGGTGCTCGGGGAGATCGGGTTCGCCACCGAGCCATCGCTCGGCGGCACACCGCCTGTCCCTGGCTCGGCCCGCGAGGTCCCTGCGTGGCTCTTGGCCGCGCCGGTGGTGCGACGACTCGAGGCCTTCCTTCGACATCGGAAGCGCGGCTTCTCCGAGCGCACGGAGACGCGCCAGAGCCCACGTGGCCGTGTGGACTGGTCCCGGTGGGCAAGGACGCACGTCCCATCCGGTCGTTGGGGAACGTTGCCCTGCCACTTTTCGGAGCCGGACGATGACCCGGAGCTCATGGCCGCCGTCCGCTGGACCCTGAGCCGACTCGACGATGAGCTCGCTGTGTTCCACGAGGCGACCGCCGCGCAGCTCCTCCGCTCACGCGTCGCGGACCTCCGCGCGCAGGTCGGGGCAGGTCTGGTCCGGCGGCCATCGACGGAGTTTCGAGACGGCGGCGACGGGTGGATCGCAGAGGCCACGCAGGCGATGCGGTGGGTCGCGGAGGAGCGTGGTTTGGGGGGCTCCCGAGTGTTGGATGGAATGAGCTGGGATCTACCCGTCGATGAAGTGTGGGAAGCGTGGGTCGACGCATTCGTTGCGGAGCTCGCGCCTCGTTGCGGGTTCAACGCGCTGCGACGGGGGGACACGACGAGGCGACTCAATTGGTCTACGAGCACGAGCTCGCTGCGGATGCTGATCCCTGACAGCGGCCTCCGTGGTCCCGACCGGGTCGTCTGGATCGACGCGAAGTACAAAGCGCATCTCCAGCTTCTCACCCACCGAGGCTGGTCGGGGCTCGAAGAGCACACGCGCGATGCCCACCGCGCAGACCTGCATCAAGCACTCGCTTACGCGGCGTTGGACGAGGTCGCGCGCGTCGATTCGTTACTGGTCTACCCAGAGCTCTCCGCAGACGACCGAGGGCGACCGGCCATCGCGACGGTGGCATCGGGTCGGCGACGGGTTCGTTTGCTCTTGGTCGGGTTGCCGTTCGGCTTTCATTCACCCGACCACCGAGAGAAGACGCTCGCCGAATGGCGCGAGCTCCTTGTCGCGTAGTCGCCCCTCGCGGCGTCCATTCAGCTTCTTTGAGGGTCTGTCGCCAGACCCTCCCCCACGGGGCATGAAGCCCCGATGGGGCCCCCTCCCACGAGCCTTCGCTCACTGCGTTCGCTGCGCGCCGTCCGGTAGGGCGGCTTGCGTAGTCGGCAATCAGCTTCTCTTCAGTCGCCCCACTCGCTCGCGAGATCACGAGCGCCGCGCCTCACGCCACGCTGAGGATCTTCGTCATCCGCAGCACCAGCGGGAGCGAGGTCCACATGCCGTGCATCTGGATCTCGCCACGCTTGGAGGCTTCGAGCACTTCCTTGGTCACCGCGCCGCGCGGGTCCGGCAGGCCGAGGCGCGGCTCGAGCTCCACGAGGCTCATCTTCGTGTGCCACTCCGACGGCGCGCGGACCGTGACGTCCGGGATGCCCGCGAAGCCGTCGTGCACGACCACGCGGCCGCCGTCGAAGACCATCGTCACGGTGAGCCCGAGATCCGTCACGACCAGCGTGACGCGGCCGTGCATCTTCGCGAGCGTGCTCTTCTTGGCGGTTCGCTCGTCGAGGCCCTGCCGCAGGAGCTGCGCGACCATCACTGCGTAGCCGTTCTCTTCCGCGCGAGGCGCGAGGTGAATCGAGGGCTCCATGTGCGTGCTCCGTCTCTCGCTCGCGTCTCTCGCTCGTAGGCTCTCGTAGGCTCGGCTCCGACGATGCTCTCGCGTTCTCGCGGCGCGCGCCGCTCACTCGTCGAGGAAGGTCGTCGGCACCGCGGTCGCGCTGGTGACGAGCGCGCGCGACGACTCGACGAAGCGCAGCATCGTGGGCAGATGACCCTTCGTCATCTTGAGCTTGCCCTCCATCATCGCCTTGATGGGGTCGATCTCGCCGCGGATGACCTGCTTCCACCGCGCGTACGGCGCGACGATGACGAAGGGCGTGTCCATCACGGCGTCCATGCCCTTCACGAGCTTGGCGCCGCGACACGCGCCGCGATCGACGTCGAGGATCATGCCGACGTCCTCCTCGAGGCCGAGCGAGGGGTCCGCGCTGCAGACCATCGCGACCGCGCCGTACGTCCACGGCGCGCCGTGCTTGCGGTAGACCTCGTTGGCGTTGACGGCGTCCGCGAAGGCCGCGGTCCAGGGCTCGGAGGGGAACGAGTGCGACATCGCGCGCCCCCGTATCGCGCGGCCGGTCGCCTCGCAAGCCGCGGTCGCTGCCGAGGCGCCGCTCGATCCGCGAGGCGGCGCGCCCGAACTGCCCGACCTGCCGGACTTGCTCGTGTGTCTCTCCGGGCGCCACGCTGTGGCGTGCTCGCGCCCGCCTGGCTCGTGTTCGTGGCCCTCGCGCTCGTCGCCCCGCTGGCGGCGAAGTGGCTCGACGACCGCGATCGACGCAACCGCCGCTGAGCGCGCCGTCGTCACGTGCAGCCCCTCCGCACGACGTCCGCACGACGTCCGCGCGACGCATCGACGCTGGCTCCGCGCTCGTCGCGGGGTCGAACGTCGCGCTCCTCCGCGCCGCGCGGTTGCCCACGCCCGCTCCGGTGCGCATCATCCGCGGCCCATGCTTCGACTCCACGACACGCTGTCCGGCGACAAGAAACCCTTCGCGCCCCAAGAGCCCGGCAAGGCGAAGGTCTACGTCTGCGGCCCGACCGTCTACGACTACGCGCACCTCGGACACATCCGCTGCTACGTGGTCTACGACGTGCTCGTCCGGCACCTCCGGCACAGCGGCCTCGAGGTCAAGTACGTCCGCAACGTCACCGACATCGACGACAAGATCCTCAAGCGCGCGGCGGAGAACGGCGAGACGCCGCGGCAGCTCGCGGAGCGCTTCACCGCGCTCTTCCACGAGGACATGGCGCGGGTCGGCAACCTGCCGCCCGACGTGGAGCCGAAGGTCAGCGATCATCTCCCGCAGATCTTCGCGATGATTCAGACGCTGATCGACAAGGGTCACGCGTACGAGGTCGACGGCGACGTGTACTTCGGCGTCGAGTCGTTCCCGAGCTACGGCAAGCTCAGTCACCGCGACCTCGCGCAGATGAAGGCGGGCGCGAGCGAGCGCCTCGACGCGGAGCAGAGCGCGAAGAAGAAGCACGCGGCGGACTTCGCGCTCTGGAAGAAGGCGAGCGACGGCGAAGGCTGGGACTCGCCGTGGGGTCGTGGTCGTCCGGGCTGGCACATCGAGTGCTCGGCCATGAGCACGGAGCACCTCGGCGACACCCTCGATCTGCACGGCGGCGGGCTCGACCTCGTCTTCCCGCACCACGAGAACGAGATCGCGCAGAGCGAAGCCGCGACCGGCCACACGTTCTGCGATCACTGGGTCCACAACGGCTTCGTCGAGGTCGACAAGACCAAGATGAGCAAGAGCCTCGGCAACTTCTTCACCGCGCGCGATCTCTTCGAGCGCGTGGAGCCGGAGGCCGTCCGCTACTTCACGATGACCGTCCACTACCGCGCCCCGCTCGCGCTCGACTGGACGCTCGACGACGCGGGTCACGTGACGGGCTTCCCGCAGTTCGAAGAGGCCGAGCGCCGCGTTGCGTACGTCTACGGCACCAAGCAGCGCCTCGCGTCGATCCCCGAGGGTCGCATCGTGCCGCGCGAAGAGAAGCCCGCGCCCGAGATCGCGGGCTTCGAGAAGGCGCTCGCGCGCGCGCTCGACGACGACCTCAACATGCCGGTCGCGCTCGCGGCGACGAGCGAGCTGCTCAAGGGGATCAACGAGCTCTGCGACGCCGCAGCGGCGAAGAAGGGTTCGGTCGCGCGCAGCGCCGTCGAGGCCGCTCACGCCGCGATCGCGGTGCTCGACGCCCGGCTCGGGCTCGGCGGGCAAGACGCCGTCCGCGTGCTCGGTCGTATCCGCGATCGTCGCGCCGAGAAGGCCGGCGTCGATGGTGCGTGGGTCGAGGCGCAGATCCAAGCGCGCGTCGAGGCCCGCGCGGCGAAGGACTTCGCGCGCGCCGACGCGATCCGCGCGGAGCTCACCGCCAAAGGCGTGGAGCTGCACGACGGAGCCTCGGGCACGACGTGGACGATGCTCGGGTGAGCGCGAGGGCCTGAACGCGAGAGCGCGAACGCGACGCGAACGGGATAGCGCGAACGCGACGCGACGCGAACGCGAGAGCGCGAACGCGAGAGCGGGGAACGCGACGTGAACGCGAGGGCGGGAGCGTGAGCGCAGACGTAGAGCTCCGAGCGCTCTCCTCCTTCGTGCTCGCGACGCTCGGACCCACCGAATGCGCTTTCTCGCGGGCCTCCCGAAGTGTCCACGATCGGGTTTCCCCCTGGCCCGGCGCTGAGGCATGCTCGACCTCGGCGCGATGACCGAAGCCCCCAAACCGCTCGCGCAAGGCGACCTCGCGCAGACCCCGCTCGCGCACGTCTTGCTCTCGTTGCTCGAACGGGGCCTCGACGGAACGCTCGCGATCTGGCCGGAGACCGAGCGCGCCGGCCAAGACCGCGTGCTCTTCGCGAAGGGCGTCCCCGTCGACGCGCGTCTGCTGGAGCCCGCCGCCACCCTCGAGCGTGGGCTCCTGCCGCTCTTCCATCGTGTCCGTGGGCCCTACGCGTTCTACGGCTCGGACCTCGTCGGCCAGACCAAGCTCCGCGACACCGTCGATCCGTATCACCTGCTCGCGGCCGCGCTGCGCGGCGGGGTGCGGCAAGACGTGGTCGACGCGGTGCTCGCACGCTACGGCGATCGCCCGGTGCGCGTGAACGCCTCGACCGCGCTGGGGCGTTTCGAGCTGGTGCCGAAGGAGCGCGCGGTGCTCGACGTGCTGCGCGCGCAGCCGCAGTCGGCGCGGGCACGACGGGCGAGCCGAAGGTCGCGACGCGTCTGCTCTACCTGCTCGCGATCACGCAGCAGCTCGAGATCTTCAGCGGCGAGGTCGGACGAAAGAGCCTGGTCGAGGGCGTGACTTCGGGCGCCACCTCGGGCGGTGCGACAGGACCACACGCAGCCGCGACGGCATCCTCCGCCGCGACGTCGAGCATGGCCGCCGCAGCACGCAAGCCGGACACCTTCGAGGAGTCGTTCTTCGTGCCGCCGAGCGCGGAGGGGACCTCGAAACCGAGCGCGCCGAGCGCGTCGAGCTCGTCGAACACCCCGAGCTCGGCGACCCATGCCGGCGCATCGAGCGCGTCCTCCGGCGCGCGACAAAGCTCCAACTCGACCCGCCGCCCCGGGGAGCCCGAGCCTCCGCCCGCGATGCCCCCGAACCTCGCGGCCGAGCACGCGGCACGCTGGCGCGAGATCGTCGCGTACGCCGAGAAGATCGACGGACAGACCTTCTTCGAGATGCTCGGCGTCCCGCAGACCGTGAGCCCCGACGAAGCACGCACCGCGTACTTCGCGCTCGTGAAGAAGTGGCATCCCGATCGGCTCGTCCCGGACTTGCTGCCGCTCAAGCCGACCGCCGAACGCATCTTCCGTCACCTCACCGAAGCGCACGAGACGCTCGTCGACGTCGACAAACGCGGCCCGTATCTGAAGGCCGTGCAAGGCGGGGGTGGCACGCCGAAGGCCGAGCGTGAGCTGCAAGCGGTGCTCGAAGCCGCGATGCAGTTTCAGAAGATCGACGTGCTCGTGCGCAAGCGCGACTTCGGCACCGCGCTCCGGCTGCTCGACGAGATCCTGCTGCTCGCGCCCGACGAAGCCGACTACCACGCGGCGCGTGGGCAAGTGATCTTCAAGCAGTACGGCACGCAGGATCCTCGGCAGGTCGAGGCCGCCCTGCGCGCGCTCGACGCGGCGCTCATGCGCGACGATCGCTGCGAGCGCGCGTTGGTGACGAAGGCGGAGGTCCTGCAGCGGACCGGCAAGGAGAACGAGAGCTTCGCGATCTGGAAGCGCGTGCACGAGCTCTACCCGCGGAACGTGGAAGCGCAGCGCATGAAGCGGATCGCGGACATGCGCGGGCACTCGTCGAAGCCGTCGAAGCCGCCCCCCGGCGGATCGAAGGCGCCGCCGCCGCGAAGCTCGAAGTCCCCGCCGCCGAAGGACGACGGCCTGCTGTCGAAGCTCTTCGGCTCGAAGAAGAAGTAACGGCACCGCGCGCGACGATCACGGCGCGCGGATCGCGTAGAGCTTCGAGTCGTCGCTTCCGATGTAGAGCGTGCCGTCCGGCGCGAGCACTGGGCTCGAGTCGACGTCGGCGTCGGTCTGGAACGCCCACCGAAGATCGCCGTTCGGCGTGAGCGAGTAGACGTAGTCGTCGTGCGCGCCGAAGTAGACGTTGCCGTCGCGATCGACGAGCGGTCCCGACGCGACGCCGATCTCGGTGGTGTCCGCGATGGTGACCGCGAAGTGCCAACGCTCCGAACCGTCGCGGGCGTCGAGGCAGACCACACGCGGACGCGGGCCGAAGACGCCGACGTAGATCGCCCCCGCCGGACCGAGCCCCACCGGCGCGCGCACCATGCCTTCGAGCGCGGTCGCCCACTTCAGGCTCCCGTCGCGCGCGAGCGCGTACACGCGGCGATCGTCGCTGCCGAAGTAGATCGTGCCGTCGTCTCCGATCGCGGGCGGCGAGTCGTTGTCGCCTTCGGTGCGGTACGACCACACGAGCTCGCCCTCGGGCGAGACCGCGTAGAGGTGGTCGTCTTGCGAGCCGACGTAGATGGTTCCGTCGTCCGCGATCGCCGGCGTCGCGAAGAGCTTGCCGCCCGCGCGGAACTTCCAGCGCACGTTGCCGTCGCGCTCGATCGCGAAGAGGTCGTTCCCCGCCGCCACGTGCAAGCGCCCGTTCGGTCCGAGCGTGAGCCCGGTGTCCGCGTCGCCTTCGGTCGGGAAACGCCAGCGCAGCTCGCCCTCCGGCGAGAAGCTCGAGATCGAGCGCGCATCCGTGCCGACGTAGACGTTGCCTTGGTCGTCCACGAGCGGCGTCGAGTAGATCGGCCCTCCGAGCGGGCGCTCCCAGCGCAGGCGCCCGAACGGCGTGAGCGCGTGCAAGCTGCCGCCGTGATCGGCGACGTAGACCTCGCCGCTCGGTCCGACCACCGGCTGCGCAGTGATGCGCCCCTTGGTCGCGAAGCTCCACGCGAGCTCCGCCGCTCGTGGCCCGGCATACGCGCTTCGGCCCGTGTGGCGACGGTCGCCTCGGTACTGCTGCGGTGGACCTTCCGACACCGTGGCCAGCTCGGGCCCGTCCGGCACCGCCGCGTCCGCGCGCACCGGCACGCCCGGCGCCGCGCGTGGCGCATTCAACGAGGCATCGGGATCGCGCCCGAGCCAGAGCACGAGCATCGCCGCCGCCGCGCCGATCCACATCGCCACGAGCAGCACGGTCCGCCGCGGTCGCGCAGGCTCGGAGGTCGCGGAGGGTTCGTCGCTCGCCACGCGGCTCGTTATCGCGGGTGGCGCGCGGACGCAACGAAAGCGTCGCCCGCTCGTTCGACACAGCGCTCGCCCAGGGCGATCTCGACGTCGCCGCCACGCTGCCCTCGGCACCGGCTCCTTCGTCGCCTCGACTCCCCGCCCGCCGCCGACGCCAGCCAGCCGGTCGGCTCCAAATACGTCAGAGC
>CALJLK010000090.1 GCA_937982655.1 uncultured Sandaracinus sp. | reverse complement strand
GACGTGCGCTTCGACGACGACGTGCGCTTCGACGACGACGTGCGCTTCGACGACGACGTGCGCTTCGACGACGCGACGAGGCCCCGTTCCCTCCCGCAAGCGCGTCGCGATACGCTCGCGGGTCCATGACGAACGACGTCGACGCCGCGACGCCCGAGGCCGCCCACCGTGCGGTCGAGAGTCTGCTCGCGGTCGACGTCTCGCGCGTGGAGCCGTCGCGACGCCTGCGCGGCAACCCGCCGGAGTCGTTTCGCGTCCACCTCGCCGACGGACGCGCGGTGATCGCGACCTGTCGCGCGACCGCGACCCGCACCGCATTCGAGGCGCAGGTCCTGCGCACGCTCCGCGAGAACGGGGCGTCGGTGCCGCGCCTGCTCGCGGCGCGCGGAGGTTGGCTCGTTCAAGAAGATCTCGGCAGCCTGCGCCTCTCGCAGCGCCTCGACCTCACGCCGACCCGCGACGCGACGGTGCTCCTCCACGCGGCGATCGACACGCTCGTGGGTGTGCACTCCGCTGGACGCGCGGCCGGGCTCGATCGCGACGCGCCGCCGCTTCCTCCGCCCACGCGCCACCTGCCGATGCCCGCTCGCCTGGCGGAGCTCGTCGGGCTCCCGACTCCTTTCGTCGACGTCGCGACCTTCGAGCGCACCCTCGAGGCGCTCCCCGGCGCGTCGTTCGTCAAACGAGACGCGCGGCCCGCGCGCGCGGTCGTCCGCGGCTCGACGATCGTGTGGTTCGACTTCGCGCGATGCGGTCGGGGCCACCGCCTCGTGGACCTCGTGGCGCTGCTCGGCGACGAGGCGCTGCCCGAGAATCCCAAGGTCGAAGACGAGCTGCTCGACGCCCACCTCGCGCGCTTCCTCGAGTCGCTGCATCTCGGGCGCGCGTTCTTCGCCGTCTACGGCGTGCTCTACCTGACGCGGCGCCTCGTGCGGATCCTCGAGCTCAAAGGGAACGGCGACTGGTGGCCGATCGAGGAGTGCCTCGACGCCGATCACCCGATCGTCACCGAGCACGCCATGCGGACGCTCGCGCTCCGCTCGCAGCGTTGGGCCGAGCGACACCCGCTGACGGAGTCGCTCGCGCCCTTCTTCCTCGCGGTCGCGACGGGCTGAGCACGCGGCAGCGCGCGGGATCGCGCGCCGTAGAGGAGCGCGTGGCGCTCAGGCCGCGATGCCCACGCGCTCGGTCGGCGCGATCGCGTGCAGCTCGCGTGAGGCACGCACCAGATGCTTCACCGCGCGACGCGCTTCACCGAGCACGTGCTGCTCGTCCATCACCTCGCGCACCGGCCGGCGCCCCGTCGAGCCCTCGTCCGCGAGCTCGTCGAGCCGCCGCTGGAAGCGCTCGTCGAGCACGCCGTAGAGCTCACCGAGCCGCTCCACGTCGGGCTCGCGCGCGGCCTCCAACAACGCCGTCAGCGCCTCGCGAAACGGCCCCGCCGGCACCGCGAGCAGCTCGTCCGATCGCTCACCGACGATCACCAGGTGCCGCGTGCCGCGCAGCAGCGTGCGCACCCCGACCGCGACCTCGGCCGGCAAGCCGCGCCCTTCCACCCGATCGATCGCGGCCGTGATCGCGTGCAGCAGTCGATCGAACGCGTCCACCCGTGCCTTGCGGGCGACGTCGTCTGCGGCGAGCGCGTCCACGAGCGTGCGACGCGCGATCTCGAAGAGACGCCACCCTTCGCGGGCCAGCGCCGCGAGCGCGACGTGCGGGATCGCGAGCGTGGGCGCGTCGAGGTGCGCAGACGCGCCCTCGAGCTCATCCGTCGGGACGAAACGCGCTTCGAGCCAACGCACGAGCCGGCCTGCGATCGGCCACATCGCGAGCACCCCGAGCACGTTGAACACGGTGTGGAAGAGCGCGACCGTCGCCGCGATGCCTTCACCCGGCGCGAAGCGATCGAGCCACGCGAGCAGGTGCAGAAGGAGCGGGAGCGTCGAGAACGCGACGACGCCCGCGACGAGGTTGAAGGCGGTGTGGGCGAGCGCGGTCCGGCGCGCGTCGGGAGTCGCGCCGATGGCGCCGAAGAGCGCGGTGCTCGTCGTGCCGACGTTCGCGCCGATCACCACCGTGCACGCGCCCGCGACGTCGAGCGCGCCCGCCGCCGCCGCCGTGAGCGTCACCGCGATCGCCGCGCTCGACGACTGCATCGCAGTCGTGAGCCCGACGCCCACGAAGAAGAGCAACACGCGGCCGCCGATGCCCTCGACTCTCAACACCGAGAGATCGACGCTCGACGCGAGCTCCGCGAACGACTCCTGGAGGAAGCCGACCCCGACGAAGAAGAGCCCGAGCCCCGCGATCGCGCGTCCGACCGCGCCACGGCGTTTGGTAGGCCCGGTGAGCTGCAGGAGCGTGCCGACGCCGACGATCGGAAGCGCCGCCGCTTCGAGGTCGACGTCGAAGCCCGAGAGGGTGACGAGCCAGCCGGTCGCCGTCGTGCCGACGTTGCTGCCGAACACCACCCACACCGCGCTCCGCAGATCGAGGAGCCCCGCGTTCACGAAGCCGAGCGTCGCGACGGTGACCGCGCTCGACGACTGCACGAGCGCCGTCATGCCCGCCCCCGCCGCGAGCGCACGCAGCCGCGTGGACGTCGAGCTCTCGAGGATGCGCCTCAGCGCGCCACCGGCGGCGAGCTTCAGACCCTCGGTGAGCTGATGCATCCCGAGCAAGAAGAACCCGAGCCCTCCCGCGAAGGAGGCCACGAGCGAGAACGTCTCACCCCAAGCCATCGCGCGAGGATGCCGACCCGCGCGCGTCCGCGCGAAAAACCATCGCGGCCCCGAGAGCTCGACTCCCGAGCGCGCGAGCTCGGACACCGGAGGCCGTCGCGCGCACGGAAGCGTGAGCACGGAGTCGCGAGCGCGCAGTCACGAGCACGCAGTCACGAGAACGGAGGAGTGGCCGTCACGCGCGGCGGAAGAGCCGCCAGACCTGCGCGAAGAACGCCGGCACCACGAAGACCGTGAGCAAGGTCGAGAACGTGAGGCCCCCGAGCACGATCGCGCCGACGCCGCGGTAGAGCTCCGAGCCCTCGCCCGGCGCGAGCACCATCGGCAGCAGGCCCGCCACCGACGTCGCGGTCGTCATCAAGATCGGACGCACGCGCGACTCCACCGCCTCGCGCACCGCACGCTCGAGCGTCGCGCCTTCCCGCAGCGCCGAGATCGAGCCGTCGACCACGAGGATCGCGTTGTTCACCACCGTGCCGATCAAGATGAGGAAGCCGAGCGCGGTCATCAGATCGAGCGGCTGCGGCGCGATGTAGAGATCGACGAGCCGAAGCGCGCCCATCCCACCCGCCGCGCCGAGCGGCAGCGTGATGAGGATGACGATCGGCGCGAGGAAGCTCTCGAAGAGCGCGGACATGAGCAGGTAACTGATGATGAGCGCGAAGAGGAGCACCTCCCCGAAGCGCACCTTCGCGACCTCGAGATCGCCCGCGCTGCCGCTGATCGTCGCGTCCACGTGCGCCGGCAACGTTCCGTCCGCGCGCTTCTCCGCGACCACCTCGCGCACGCGCGCGAGCGCCGTCTCGAGCGGCACGTCGTCCGGCGGACCGATCTGCAGCGTGATCGCGCGGCGTCGCTCGATGCGTTTGAGCACCGTCGGACCGAGCTCCTCGGAGAGCTCCACCAGCGCCCCGAACGGCACGACCTCTCCGGTCGCGCTCACCACCGGCGCGGACGCGACGAGGTCCGCGTCGTCGCGCGCGCCCTCGCGCTGCGCGCGCAGGATCACGTCGAGCTGTCCTTCGCCTTCGCGCCCGAGCTCGCCCACGATCGCGCCGTCGACCAGCGCGTCGAGCATCAGACCGACGTCCGGCGTCGACGGTGCGAGCACCGCGCCATCGTCACGTCGCGGCCGCGCCCGCAGCTCGAGCGCGCCCGCGTCGAGGCTCGGATCCGGACGCACCTGCGACTCCGGCAGCACCTCACCCACCGCGCGCATCATCGCGCCCGCGACCCCGATGAGCTCGTTCAGATCGCCGCCCGCGAGATCGAGCTCGATCGAACGACTGCCACCGCGCCGCCCGAAGAGCGAGGCCTGCGAGGTGAACGCGAAGAAGCCCGGCACCGACGACTGCACGCCGCGCAGAAACCCTTCGAGCTCCTTGGTCCGCTTCGGATCCTGAGCCGTCGCGCCGCCGAAGATTCGATCGGGTCCGCCGACGAAGAACGAGCGCCCGATCGCCGGTACTCCGTCGACCTCGTGTCCGACGTGCGGCCCGAGCCGGTTCTGCACCCCGCGCGCGACGCGATCGACCTCCGCCACGCTCGTGCCCGGCGGCGGCACCAGCGTGCCGAACACGAGGTTGCGGTTGCCGGTCGGCAGGTACTCGAGCGGCGGAAGGATCTGGTAGGTGAGGTAGCTCGTGCCCGCCAGCGCGCCGACCACTACGAGCACCCCGAGCGCGCGGCGGCGCACCAAGACCTCCACGCTGCGCCCGACGGCGTCGGTGAATCGCTTCAGCCCGCGCGCGAACCAGCCAGGCCGCTTCGTCTCGCGCTTCGCGGGCAGCTTCGACGCGAGGGCCGGGATCACGAAGACCGAGGCGACGAACGAGAACCCGATCGCGAGGCTGATCGCGACCGCCACGTCGACCAGGAGCTGACCCACTTCGCCGTCCCAAGCGATCACGGGGAGGAAGACCGCGGCGGTCGTCGCGGTCGACGCGAGGATCGCGCCCCAGACCTCGCTCACCCCCGCGAGCGCGGCGGTCGCAGAGCTCGCGAGCTTCGTGCGCGCGACGTCGATCGCCTCGAGCACCACGATGCCGTTGTCGAGCACCATGCCGACCGCGAACGTGATGCCGGCGAGCGAGACCACGTTCACGGAGCGACCGAGCAACACCATGCCGAGCACCGTGCCGAGCGCACAGATCGGAATGGTCACGCTCACCAGCAAGCTCGGACCCAGCGCACGCAGGAACGCGAGCAAGGTGAGCATCGCGAGGAACCCACCGAGCAGCAGGTTGTTGCGCACCGTCGCGAGCGATCCCTCGATGTAGTCGACCTGATCGGAGATCACCTCGAAGCGCAGGCCCTCCGGCGCGAAGCGCTCCGCGTCGAGCGACTCCACGCGCGCGCGGATCTCCTTGGTCAGCTCGAGCACGTTCGATCCGCTCTCGCGATCGACGAGCATGATCAGCGCAGGCTTGTCGTTGGCGAATGCGACGCCCGTCGCTCGGCGCAGCGCCACCGTCGCGCGGCCCACGTCCGACACGCGGATCGGCGTTCCGTCGGGCCCCACGCCGAGCACGATGCGTTCGAGCGCTTCCGGCGACGCGCCGACCGCCATCGTGCGCACGAGGAAGCGCCGTCGCCCCACGTCGAGATCACCACCCGACACGTCGCGCAGCTCCGCGCGAATGCGCGCCGCCGCGTCGCTCAAGCGGATGCCGCGCGCCGCGAGCTCGGTCGGATCGATCTGGATGTCGAAGACCGTCTCGCGACCACCGCGGATGCGCACCTCGCCCACCCCACGCACGCGCTGGATCTCGGGGACGATCGTGTCCTCCACCCACGTGAAGTAGGGATCGACGTCGCGCCCTTCGAGCGACCGGATCGCGATCACCACCACCGGCGGCCCCGAGCTGTCCGCGGTCTCGATGGTCGGCTCGCGCACGGAGTCCGGGTAGTCCGCGACCTGCCCGAGGCGGTTGCTCGCGCGCACGAGCGCCTCGTCGAGATCCGTACCGACCTCGAGCTCGAGCGAGAGCGATCCCGAGTCCGGCCGCGCCTCGCTCGTCATGCGCACGAGCCCCGGCAGGCTCTTGAGCGCGTCCTCTTGCGGCTCGAGGATCTCCGCTTCGACCTCGGTCGGCGACGCGCCGGGCCACACGGTGTTGATGTTGAGCACCGGCCGCGAGACGTCGGGCGTGAGCTGGATCGGCAGGTCCGCGATGCTCAGTGCTCCGAAGAGCATCACCAAGATGGCGCCGACGGAAGCGGTGACGGGTCGACCGACCAGCGTCGCGAGCAGCCCCGTGCTCGGCGGCTCGCGCGTCGGCGCGGTGGGCTCCGTGGTCGCGCTCGTCGAAGCGCTGGACGTCGCGGACGGCTCTCCGACGGAGCCTGCGGTCGGTTCCGTCTCGTCGTTCATCGCGGCGCCTCGGCGCTCGCGGGCTCGACCACCCGCACCGGCTGATCGGGGAAGAGCCGATCGTTGCCGCGCACCGCGACCACCGCGCCCGCCGCGAGCCCTTCGCCACGCACGCGCACGTGGGTGGTGCCACGATCGAGCACCTCCACGCGCACCGGCTTCGCGACGCCGTCGACGATCGTCACCACGCGGTTCTCGACCACGCCCACCACGAGCGCATCGCGAGGCACGAGCACACCTTCACCCGCACGTTCGAGCTCGACCTCGACGTCGATCACGGTGCCCGGCACGAGCCACTCGGGAACGTCGATGGGCTCCACCCGCACCTGCACCGTGCGTGTCGCGGGATCGATCGCACGGACCACACCGACCACGCGCGCGCTCACGCGCTCGCCACCGCGAAGCAGCGTCGCCGGGTGACCTTCTTCGAGCGCGAGCCCGATCTCGGGCGTCGCGCGCGCGAGCACCTCGACCGCGCGGTCTCCGACGAGCTCGGCCACCGCGGTCCCCGCCGTGACCCAATCGCCCGGATTCACCGCGCGACGCGCGACGACGCCGTCGAACGGTGCGACGACGCGATGCCGGGCGAGGCTCTCGCGCGCCCCCGCGATCGCCGCCTCGGCGCTCGCGCGTTGGGCCATCAGCGCTTCACGAAGCGATCGCGCGCGCTCCACTTCCACCGCCGCGACCGCTTGGTCTCCTGCCGAGGCGAGGCGCTCCGCCTCACGCTCGGCTTGCGCGAGCTCTTCCACCGTCCGCGCGCGCGCGGCCTCCGCGGTGCGGAGCGACGAGCGCGCGAGATCGGGATCGATGCCCACGAGCAGGTCACCACGCGACACACGATCGCCTTCTCGCACTCGCACGTCGCGCACCTCGCCGCTCGCGCCTGCACCGAGCGTGGCGCGCGCCAGCGCACGCGTCTCACCGAGCAACACGAAGCGTGCGTGCAGCAGTCCGTCCGTCGCCTCCGCGACCTCGACGTCGGCCGCACCACGCCCGCGCGG
Source organism: uncultured Sandaracinus sp. (assembly GCA_937982655.1). Lineage (GTDB taxonomy): Bacteria > Myxococcota_A > Polyangia > Polyangiales > Houyiibacteriaceae > JACKEH01. The sequence goes on along the minus strand of CALJLK010000090.1, from coordinate 12,008 downwards.
CGCGCCACCGTCCGCCTCGGCGGGCTCACCGCACGCACCGAGCGATGCGAGGAAGAACAACGTCGCCGCGCGAATCATCCTCCGGCGTGTAGAGCGACGCGCGAAGGCGAGCAAGCAGCCTCCACGAGCGCCCAACAATCCTTTACGCAACAGATTGTCCATCCATTGCGGGCGATTCGTGCATCACCCTTCGCCCGCGCTCGGTGCTCGGGCGTGTGCGCCCCTCGATCCGTTCGAATCGTCGGCTCGCGTCGCCTGACGCGCGGCGCTCGACCCGTCGGCTGGCAAGATCGCGTGCCGATCAATCCGCCCGACGCGCCACGAGCCGCGCGAGGTGCCGGTCGTTCACCCAAGCCTCGCGGTAGTACACCACCTCGAGCTCGCGGCTGTCGCGCAAGAGCTCGTTCGGCGCGCACAGCCACTTCTTCGACGGCCTCTCGTGGCGCTCCAGGTTCTTCGTCGTGGCGAGCTCCGCCACGATCACGCCGCCCGGCGCGAGGTTCGCGATCAGCACCGGGAAGAGCGAGCGCTGCCGGTAGTGGAAGCACGCGATCATCGCGTAATGACCCGCGGGCAGGGCCTCACGCTCGAGGTCGATCGCGCGCGTCGCGACCTTCACCCCTTCGTCGGCCGCGGCCTCCCGCGCGAGCGCGAGCCCCACCGGCGAGATGTCGATCGCGAGCACGTCGAGCCCGCGCCGCGCCATCCAGATCGCGAGCTTCCCGGGCCCGCTCGCGACGTCGAGCGCCGCCCCCGCGCGCGGGAGCTCCTCGTCGAAGTGTTTGAGCCACGCGGGGTCGCCCTGCGGATAGTCGCCCGCGCGATAACGCGCGTCCCACTTGTCGCGGTCGGAGTCGGCCATGGTCGCGGCGAAGGTGTGCGCTCCTGCGATTCGGACGGCAAGAGGCGAGCACGACCCGCGTCACCGACGAAAGGCGCGTCGCGCACTCGCCGGGCCAGAATCCGCTGCACGGATTCCTGTTCCTTCCTCGACGGGCGGCGCCCACCACCCACCACCGAGCCCCCCTTGCTCGCACGGGCCGCATTCGAGCACGTGAATTGACGTTTTCAGCGAGCGACCGAAGGGAGCGAGCCCGACGTCACGTGAGCGTCGCCGTCAGGCGACCGAACCATCGAATTGAAGCGGAATCGTGCAAGGCGAAGCGGACGCAGTCCGCGAAGCTGCACGATTCCGCGAAACCGTCGGGCCGCGCGTGAGCGCGGAGCCGACGAATTCAGGCCGCGAGCTCGAGCACGACGCTGCCGGGAGCGCGCGCGGATTCGACGAGCTCGTGCGCCGCGCGAGCCTCCGCGAGCGGGAAGCGCCGCGCGACCACCGGCCGAAACGCGCCCTGGCTCGCGAGCTTCGCGACGTCCTCCATCGCGGCCGCGTCGGGCAGCGAGACGCCGAAGAGCGCGCGCGGCCCCCCGAAGAGCCGCGTGCGGATCATGCGGAGGAGGATTCGCGCGGTGAGGTGCAACGTGAGGTAGCGGCCGCCGGACCGGAGGGCTCGCCGCGCGCGGGGGTAGTGATCGACGGTCGTCGTGTCGAGCACCACGTCGTAGCGGCCGGTCCGCGGCTGCCCCGGCGGACCCGAAACGACGGGCTCCGCGAAGGGATCCTCGCTCCGGCGATCGACCACTCGGTGCGCGCCGAGCGCGCGCAGCCGATCGAAGTCGCGGCTCGCAATCGCCGTGACCTCCGCGCCGAGGTGGCGCGCGAGGGCGACCGCGAAGCGACCGACCTCACCGGACGCACCGATCACCGCCACGCGCTCGCCGGGCTTTACGTCTGCGAGGTCGATCAAGAAGGTTCGCGCGGTCGCGGCGCCGTAGGGCAGCGTGGCGGCTTCGGCGGCGTCGAAGCCCTCGGGTCGCTTCGCGAGCGCCGCGTCCTCACGGACCGTCAGCAACTCCGCGTGTGCCCCGTGGTCGACGATCCCGAAGACCGCGTCGCCGACCGCGAAGCGAGTCACCTCCGCCCCGATCTCGACCACGCGGCCGGCGAAGGTCGTACCGGGCACGGGATGCCGCGGGGCGAAGAGCCCGGTGACGAGACGCCCCGGGAGCCAGCCGATGCCGGGGAAGTCGGCCGCACGCACGCGGACATCGCCTCGAGTGACGCCGCTGGCTTCGATCGCGACGAGCACGTCGCGGGGACCAAAGGTGGGTCGAGCGACGTCGACCACGCGTAGCACGTCGGGGGCACCGTAGCTGGAGTGTCGGATGGCCTGCATGGAGAGCTCCTCTTCGTTCGTTCGGGGTCGCGTCCGTCGCGACGAAGAGAAGCCTTTCATGCGCGTTCGTGGGTGTCCTCGGCGAAGCTCGTCGATCTATCATGCGTTTCTGCATGGATACGACGCACGACTGGTCGCGCACCGCCTTCGACTGGAACCACGTCCGGGCCTTTCTCGTGACCGCGGACACGGGCTCGTACACCGCGGCCGCGCGCGCGCTTCGGGTCGCGCAGCCGACCGTCGGTCGACAAGTGGCCGCACTGGAGGAGGAGCTCGGGGTGACCCTCTTCGAGCGCGCAGGGCGCGGCGTCGCGCTCACCCCCACCGGCCTCGAGCTCATCGAGCACGTGCGCGCGATGAGCGACGCGGCGCTCCGAGTGTCGCGGGTGGCGGCAGGACAGAGTCTCTCGCTCGAAGGGCCCGTCTGCCTCACCGCGAGCGAGGTCGACGCCACTCACTTCTTGCCGCCGGTGGTGCGCCGACTGCGCGCGGAACATCCCGGGATCGAGATCGAGATCGTGGCCTCGAACGCGCCACAGGATCTGCGCCGTCGCGAAGCCGACGTCGCGTTGCGGAGCTTCCGTCCGACCGAGCCCGATCTGGTCGCACGCAAGCTGCGCGATGGCGAAGCGCACCTCTACGCGACCCCCGCGTACCTACGCACGCTCGGACGAAAGCTCACCCGCGAGCGCCTCGCGAACGCCACCTTCGTCGGCTTCGATCGCACCGACGCCTTCCGGCGCGGCCTCGCTGCGATCGGGCTCGAGGTCCCCGCCGAGCGCTTCGCGATCCTCAGCGCGAGCGCGCACGTGCAGTGGGCTATGGTGCGGGCGGGTTTCTGCGTCGGGATCACGATCACGGAGGTCGGCGACGCCGATCCGACGGTGGTGCGCGCGCTGCCGGAGCTCCCCGCGATCCCCGTACCCCTCTGGCTCGTCACGCATCGCGACGTGCACACGAGCCGCCGGGTGCGCGCGGTGGCGGACGTGATCGTGAGCGAGCTCGGACACGAAGGAAGCACGAGGCGGAGGCGTCGTCCGAGCCGCTGAGCGCCCTCCGACCTCGCTTCGTGTCACTCCCACGCGAACGCGTCGTCGAACACCAAGGGGCGCCGCGCGCTCGGGTAGACGCTGCGTCGGAAGCCCGGCTCGTAGTGGTGATCGCCGCGCAGGCGCTGCCGCTTCACCGGCTCGTCGTCCTCGTGCGCTTCGTCGAGCACCACGATCGGCGCCGCCTCCGCGCGGCTCGCCTCTTCCCAGCCGAGCCACTCCACGAGGTCGTCCACGATCGCCGCCGCCGCGTCCGGCTTCCCGCGCCCACGCGCCGCCGCCGCCATCGCGCGCCGCGCGCCTTCGTCGGCGAGCAAACCACCGAGCGCCTCGCTCAGGCTCTCCGGCGTGAGCTGATCCTGCGCGATCGCGAGCGCCGCGCCGGCATCCACGAGCACCTTCGCGTTCTTCGTCTGGTGATCGTCGGCCGCGAACGGATACGGCACGAGGATCGACGGCCGCCCGATCGCTTGCAGCTCCGCGAGCGTCGTCGCGCCCGCACGCGCGATCACCACCGCCGCGCTCGCGTAGGCCTGCGCCATGTCGTCGATGAACGAGACCACGTCCGCTTCGAGGCCGAGCGCGGCATAACGCTCGACCACCTCGTCACGCATCGCCGCCCCCGTCTGATGCACCACGCGCAGCCCGAGCCGTTTCAGCTCCGGCGCGAGCTTCGCGAGTCCCGCCGGCACCGTCTCGTTCAGCGCCTTCGCGCCCTGCGATCCGCCGATCACCAAGATGCGCGACGCGCGCGACTCGAAGCCTTCCGGATCCGCGCTCGCGCGCTTCGCCCACGCCGCGAGCTCCGCCCGCACCGGGTTGCCGACGACGCGCGCCTTCTTGCCGAAGGTGCCGCGGGTCTCTTCGAACGAGAGGTACGCGCGCCCCACCACCTTCGCGAGCATCTTGTTCGTCAGGCCGAGGTGCGCGTTCTGCTCGAGCAGCGCGGTCGGCGTCCCCATCGCCGCCGCCGCCGCGAGCACCGGACCCGACGCGTAGCCGCCCACGCCGACCACGAGGTCCGCGCGATGCTGCCGCACCACGTTCGCCGCGCGGCTCATCGCGCCCGGCAGCTTGCCGAGGCTCTCCAGCAGCCCACCGACGCTGCGCCCCTTGAGCGGCGTGACGTCGAGCAGCTCCAGCGCATCGCCGCGCTCCGGGATCACCCGCGCCTCGATGCCGCGCGCGGTGCCCACGAAGAGCACGTCGACGTCGAGCCGACGACGCAGCTCCTCGACGAGCGCGATGCCCGGAAAGAGGTGGCCGCCCGTACCACCGCCCGCCACGAGGATTCGCCTGCTCATGCCGTCCCTCCCGCTCGCCGACCGCGTCGACGTCGTTCGCCCCACCGCTCGCCCGCTCTCGTCACGACTCACGGAGCACCTCCCGCGCGGATCGCCCATCCGCCCTCGAGAGCCCCTTCGGCGGCGTCGCCACGCCGCACGTTCCGTCGCGTCGCCCCGCGACGGGAAACCTCTGGTTCGCGCTCGCCCTCGTCGTCCGCTTCGGGCGCGTCGAGCTCCTCGCGTGCGCGCGACACGTTGAGGAGGATGCCGACCGCCGCGCAGTTCACGAGGAGCGCGGAGCCGCCGTAGCTGATGAAGGGCAACACGAGACCCTTCGTGGGCAACATGCCCATCGCGACCGCGAGGTTCGTGAACGCCTGCGCGCCGACGAAGAACGTGATGCCGATCGCGATGTAGGTGCCGTACTCGTTCGGAGCGCGCATCGCGGCGCGCAGCCCGCGCACCACCACGAGCGCGAAGACCGCGACGAGGCAGAGCATGCCGACGAAGCCGAGCTCTTCGCCGACGATCGCGCTGATGAAGTCGGTGTGCGCCTCCGGCAGGTAGAGCAGCTTCTGCTTGCTGTCGCCGAGCCCGACGCCGGTCGCGCCGCCCGCGCCGAAGCTCATGAGCGACTCCGCGATCTGGTAACCGATGCCGTAGCGGTGCTCGAAGGGCTCGAGGAAGGCCTGGATGCGCCGCATGCGGTACGGGCTCATCGCGACGAGCAGGTAGATCACGGGCGCCGCGATGAGCAGCCCGCCGAGGAGGTAGCCGAGGCGCGCGCCGGCCGCGAAGAGCAGCACGAAGGTGAGCAGGCCGATCATCACGGCGCTGCCGAAGTCGGGCTGCTTGAGGCAGAGCAACATCAAGAAGCCCGCGACCAAGATGTGCGGCAGGAAGCCGACCTGGAAGCTGCGGATCTTCTCGGTCTTCTTCGAAAGCGAGTACGCGAGCCAGAGGATCACCGCGACCTTCGCGGCCTCCGCGGGCTGCACGTTGATCGGGCCGAGCTGGATCCAACGCGCGGCACCGCCGGCGCTGCGCCCGAGGCCGAGCACGACCACGAAGAGCAGCAGCACCGCGCCGCCGAGGATCGGGTACGTGAGCGGCCGGAAGCGGTGGTAGTCGAAGCGGGCCATGGCGAGCATCAGCCCGAGCCCGAGCACCGCGAAGATCCCTTGGCGCGCGAGGAAGTAGAAGGGCGTGCCGTAGCGCTCGTCCGCGAACATCGAGCTCGCGGAGAAGACCATCACGACGCCGAAGCCCACGAGCGCGACGATGGCCGCGGTGAGCACCGGATCCGCCGGTCCGATCACCTTCGGGATCGACGTCGCGGTGTCGCGCCGAAGCAGACTGCGCAGAAGGCCCATCACGCCACCTCCGGCAGCGCGAGCACCGCGCGTTGGAAACGTTCGCCGCGCTCGGCGTACGAACGGAACATGTCGAAGCTCGAGCACGCGGGCGCGAGCACCACCGCGTCCCCCGGCTTCGCGAGCGCGGCCGCGCGCACCACGGCGTCGTCGAAGTCGCGCGCGCGCTCGAAGGGCACGTCGTGCAGCGCGGCTTCGATCAGCGGCGCCGCTTCGCCGAGCGTGACCACCGTGCGCCCCACCGCGCGGAGCGCGTCGACCATCGGCGCGTACGATCCCCCTTTGTCCTTGCCACCCGCGAGGAGCACGACCTTGCCCTCGAAGCTCGGGTCGGTGCGGAAGCCCTCCAGCGCCGCGACGGTGGCGCCGACGTTGGTGGCCTTCGAGTCGTCGTAGAAGCGCACGCCGCCGCGCTCGCGCACGAAGAACATGCGGTGCGGCAGGCCCGCGAAGGTGCGCAGCGTCTGCACGATCGCGTCCTCTCCGATGCCCGCGAGGCGCGCGGCGAGCATCGCCGACGCCGCGTTCGCGAGGTTGTGGCCGCCGCGGATCTTCAGCTCCGCGATGGGGAAACGCAGGCCCGTCTTCTGATCCACGAGCGCGTCGCCCACCACGCAGACCTCGGGCTTCGGATTCTCGTCGCCGCTCGTGAAGCCCGCGTAGCGGTGCACCTTCGCGGCGCCCGCGCGCGCGAGCGACGCACAGACCTCGTCCCCCGCGGGAACGATCGCGTGATCTTCCTTGCGCTGGCCGTGGAAGATGCGCGCCTTCGCGGCCGCGTACTCCGCCATGCCCGGGTAGCGGTCGAGGTGGTCCTCGGTGATGTTCAGCAGCAGCGCGACGTTCGCGCGAAAGGTGTCGACGCGCTCGAGCTGGAACGACGACAGCTCCACCACCACGAAGCCATCCGGCCCCGCCGCGTCGGTGCCGACCACGTCGACGAAGGGAATACCGAGGTTGCCACCCACGAAGGTGGGGCGACCGGACTTGGCCGCCATCGCGCCGATCAGGCTGGTGACCGTGCTCTTGCCGTTGGTGCCGGTGATTCCCACGACCGTCGGCGGCTGACCCCGCCGACCCGAGGAATCCGTGCAGCCACGGAGAAAACGCGCCGCCAACTCGATCTCGCTCCACACCGGAACACCCGCCGCATCGGCCGCGTCGAGCGCCGGCAGCGGCGGCACGCCGGGCGAGAGCACGATCGCGTCCACGCTCGTGAAGAGCGCCGCGTCGTGGTGACCGAGCTGCGGATCCGCTCCGAGCGCGACGAGCGGCTCGAGCCCCTCCACGTCGGTGCGCCGGTCGTTGAGCACCACGCGCGCGCCCTGCCGCATCAGCAGACGCGCGGCCGCGATGCCGCTCTTGCCGAGCCCGACGACGAGAATGCGCTTACCGTCTAGTTCCATCGGATCAACGCAGCTTCAGCGTCGCGAGCGTCGCGACGGCCAACATGATGGAGACGATCCAGAACCGCACGATCACCTTCGGTTCTGGCCAGCCCTTCTTCTCGAAATGGTGATGAATCGGCGCCATCAAGAAGACGCGCTTCTTGCCCTTGGTCGCCTTGAAGACGCCCACCTGGATCATCACGGAGAGCGCCTCGACCACGAAGATCCCGCCGAGCAGGAGGCTCGTGAGCTCGTTCTTCGTGACCACCGCGAGTGCGCCGATGCCCCCGCCGAGCGCGAGCGATCCGACGTCGCCCATGAAGACGGTCGCGGGGTAGGTGTTGAACCAGAGGAAGCCGAAGCCGACTCCGATGACGGAAGCGCAATAGATAGCCAGCTCGGAGCTGCTGTCGAGGTACGGAATGTACAGATACTCCGCGACCGACACCTTGAAGAGAACCGCGCCGCCGAGGTAGGCGAGGATCGCATAGGTACCGGCGTTGATCATCACGGGGCCGATGGCCAGACCGTCGAGTCCGTCCGTGAGGTTCACCGCGTTGGAGGTGCCCACGATCACGAAGCTCGCGAAGATCACGTAGAGCCACTTCGGGAGCACCAGCGGCTCCTGGCCGAGCTCCGCGAGGCGCTCGTTGGAGAGGAACTTCACGAAGGGCACGTGAAGCCGGTCGCGGATCGCGATCCAATCGGGGGGCAGGCCCTCTTCGGCGTAGAAGAGCCACCCGCAGAGCGCACCCGCGACCGCGAACTGGAAGAGCAGCTTGTAGCGCCCCGCCAGGCCACCGGTGCTCTTCTTGCGAACCTTTGCGGCGTCGTCGATGTAGCCGACCACGCCGTACGACGCGGTGATCGCGGTGACCACCCAGACCATCGGGTTCTTCGGATCCGCCCAGAGCACCGTGGAGAGCACGAGCGCGAGCAGCATCAGCGAGCCGCCCATCGTCGGCGTGCCGGCCTTGCTCCAGTGCGACTGCGGGCCTTCCTTGCGCACCACCTGGCCGACCTGCTTCTTCTGCAGCGCGCGGATGAACCAGGGGTAGAGCCCGAAGGTCAGGAACATCGCCGTGAGCGTCGCGGCGAGCACCCGGAAGGGCACGTAGCGCAGGACGTTCAAGAAACGGAAGTCGTCCGTCAGCGGATAGAGGAGGTAGTAGATCACGCGCCCACCTCGTCGTCCGCCGCGGCTCGGTCGGACGCGGCGGGGTCATCCGCCGCGAGCGCCTGCACCACCCGCTCGAGCGCCATCGAGCGCGAGCCCTTCACGAGCACCACGTCGTCCTCTCCGATCACGCCGGCCTCGCCGAGCGCTTCGAGCACTTCGATCGCCGCCTCCGCGTCGGGCTCCGCGCGACCGATCGCGGCCATCTCGGGCCCCACGAAGATGACGCGCGCCATCGACTCCGCCGCCGCGCGAACCTCCGCGTGTTTCTCCTGCGAAAGCGCGCCGAGCTCCTTCATGTCGCCGAGCACCGCGATCAGCCGACCGCCCCGCGCATCCGCCACCGTCTTCGCGGTGCGGAGCGCGAGCAGGGTCGAGCTCGGGTTCGCGTTGTAGGTATCGTCGAGCACGAGCACGCCGTCCGCGCTCTCGATCGGCCGCATGCGTCCCTCGACCGGCGCGAGCGCCTCCATGCCGACGAGCGCGTCCTCGAGCGGGAGTCCCAGCGCGTCCACGATCGCGAGCGCCGCCGCGCCGTTCAGGGCCGCCGCTTCGCCCACGAGCTGCAGGCGCGCCTCGACGCGCTTGCCGCGCACGTCCCACGTCACGTGCGTGCGCGCGCCGTCCATCGACCACGCGACCACGCGCACCTCGCAGCCCTCGCTGCGCCCGTACCGCACCGCGCCCTCGACGCGTCGCAGCCGCACGTCGTCACCGTTGACGATCGCGATCCCGCCCGGCCGCCGCGTCGAGAAGAGCGACGTCTTCTCCACGAACACGTCCTCTTCGGTGCCGATGCCCTCGGTGTGCGCGGCCGCCACGAGCGTCACCACCGCGACGTCGGGCTCGCCCATCGCGCCGAGCGTCGCGATCTCGCCGCGCGCGTTGGTGCCCATCTCGATCACCGCGAAGCGCTGCGCGTCGAGGGTGAAGAGCGTCATCGGCACACCGACGAGGTTGTTCAGGTTGCCCACCGTGCCCGCCGGCGAGTGCGAGGCGAGCGCGGCGAGCGAGAGCTCCTTGGTCGACGTCTTCCCGGCCGAGCCGGTGATCGCCACGAGCCGTCGGCTCGGATCCGCGCTGCGCCAACGGCGCGCGTGATGCGTGCCGAGCGCGCCGAGCGCCGCGAGGGTGTCGGACACCACGACCGCGCTCGCGCCGCTCGGGAGCACCGACGCGTCGGACACCAGGAACGCGCCCGCCTTCGAGCTCGGCACGAAGCGATGCGCGTCGAGCCGCACACCGACGAGCGCCACGAAGAGCTCGTCCTCGCCGACCGCGCGCGAGTCCGTGCTCACTCCGACCGTGATCCGCGTCGGATCGCCGATCACGGTGCCGCCGGTGATCGACGCGATCTCGCCGAGCGAAAAGCGCGCGTGGTTCTTCGGGATCGGCGTCGCCATCAGCGCACCTCCTCCGTCGCGACGATCGTCGCGATCGCGTCCGCCGCGACCTCACGATCGTCGAAGTGCCGCTTCGTCGTCCCGACGATTTGGTAGTCCTCGTGCCCCTTGCCCGCGAGGAGCACGGTGTCGCCCGTACGCGCGGCGCGAAGCGCGATCCCGATCGCGTGCTCGCGATCGATCTCGACCACGAAGCCGTCGTCGCCTTCGAGCTGGGTGCGCTCGAGCTTCCCGCCCTCGCGCACGCCCGGCACGATCGCCGCGACGATCGCGGCCGGATCTTCGGTGCGCGGGTTGTCGCTCGTGACGACCACGAGATCCGCGCCCTCCGCCGCCGCGCGACCCATCAGCGGTCGCTTGCCCGCGTCGCGGTCGCCGCCGCAGCCGAAGACCACGATCAGACGCCCTTCGGTGATCGGCCGCAGCGCCGCGAGCGCGTTCGCGAGCGCGTCCGGCGTGTGCGCGTAGTCGACGAGTACCGTCACGCCACGCGGATCCGACACGCGCTCGAGCCGCCCCGGCGCACCCTTCGCGGAACCGAGCGCGCGCGCCGCATCCAACGCCGGCACCCCGAGCGCCACCAGACACCCGAGCGCCACGAGCAGGTTCTCGAGGTTGTGGCGACCGACGAGCCCGCTGGTCAGCGTGAGCTCACCGTCCGGCGTCGCGAGCGTCGCTTCGATCCCGCGCGCGTCGAAGCGCGCCGCGATCACGCGGACGTCCGCGCGCGCGACGTCGCCGACCGTCACCACCGCGAGCCCCGCGTCCGCGAGGCGCGTCGCGAGTGCAGCACCGAAAAGATCGCCGACGTGAATCACCGAGCGCGTCGGGCGATGCGTCAGGAAGAGCTTCGCCTTCGCTTCGCCGTACGCCTCCATCGTGCCGTGGAAGTCGAGGTGATCTTGGGTGAGGTTCGTGAACGCGCCGACCGAGAAGCGCGTGCCCGCGGTGCGCTCCTGCGCGAGCGCGTGGCTCGAGGCCTCCATCACGAGGTGGCTCGCGCCCTCGTCCACCGCGGCCTTCGCGAAGCGCGCGAGATCGTCCGCCTCCGGCGTGGTGAAGCTGGACGCCGTGGCGACCGCGCCCGCACGCGAGGCGACCGTGCCGAGCAGCGCGGGTCGATGCCCGAGCGCCGCGAGCGCCGCGTCGATCAAGAACGTCGTCGTCGTCTTGCCGTTGGTGCCGGTCACGCCGACCACCGCGAGCTTCGCCGTTGGATCGCCCGCGAGCGCGTGCGCCACCGGACCGAGCGCGGAGCGCACCGAAGGCACCACCAGCGTCGGCAGCTCGGTCGGCCGCTCCGCCAGCACCGCCGCCGCTCCGCGCGCGCGCACGTCGGGCACGAAGCGCGTCGCGTCGACGTTCGCACCCACGATCGCGGCGAAGAGATCGCCCTCCCCCACGCGCCGCGAGTCACGGTGCACGTCGCGTACGTCGACGTCGTCGCCCACGAGCGAACCACCGACCACGCTTTGCAGCTCGGAGAGCCTCACGGAGCCACCTCCGCGGTCGTGGCGTCCGTTGCCTCCGCGCTCGCGAGCACCGGCGCCGCCGTCACGTCGGCCGCCGCGATCGCGGGACGCAGCACGAGGTGCACGCTCTCGCCGCGCGGCATCACGCTGCCCGGGCTCGGGAGCTGCTCGGTCACGATCCCGTTGCCCTCGAAGGTCGCGAGCAAGCCGAGCTCCGAGAGCGCCACCAGCGCCGCACGCGCGCTCTTGCCTAGCAACGAAGGCACCGCGGCCTCGCCTTCCGTCGTCGCGGCCGGCGTGATCGCGGGCGTCGCCTCCACGCGCGCGCGCCCTTGCTCGCGCTCGATCCGCCGCGCGACCCGGCGACGACGCGCCTGCTCGCGCGCGTGCTCCGCGAGCGCTTCGCCGCCGGTCGACGCCGGCACCCCGAGGTGCCGCAGCGCCTGCTCGCCCACGCGCCGAAACACCGGCCCCGCGACCACGCCGCCGTAGTGCGCGATCACCGGCTCGTCGATCACCACGCTGATCACGAGGCGCGGCCGATCCGCCGGCACGTAGCCCACGAAGCTCGCCACCCAACGATCGCGCGCGTAGCCGCCGCCGACGTAGTCCGCCTTCTGCGC
>CALJLK010000089.1 GCA_937982655.1 uncultured Sandaracinus sp. | reverse complement strand
CTCCAACCCTCACGCCGGAACGTGATCTCGACATTCTTCGATCGCCGGCTTCGGTCCCAGAGCTGGTACGCCAGCGGGCGACCGCACGATGCGCCCATCGAGCTCAACCGAAAGCGGGTGGATGCCTTCCTTGCGAATGTTGTCACGGACCCCGAGGCGCAAGAGGGGTACTTCCACCACGAGGTGTCTCGTGTTCGCCTTGCGGATGCGTTCGAAGGGCTCGTGCTCCCGTACAAGCCAGGTGTAAGCGACAGCCCGACCTTCACCTCTGCGCAGCTGTGGATCTCAGACATCTTGGATCGCGATCCCGAGGCAGAGGCCATACTCGTGCAGATGCGCAAGAGCGCAAGCGAGCTCGTCCGCGAGCGTTCGGGAAGCGACTTCAAGCTCTTCCAGGGGCGCAGCTCCAGCAAGAAGGAAGGCAAGTACCCCGGTGACGACAAACTCTGCGACGCCGTGCTCGTGACCTTCCAAGTGCATTGGGTAGACATCGCTCACGGGCCGGCGAGAGTCCCCGCCCTCGCCATCCACATCCCAGCCGCCCTGATGCGCGACGACGTGCTGGTTCAGCTATGACGGATCTCGTAGCGACCTTCGAGGCCTTGCCGCCACCGAGCGCCGCGGCAGCGATCACAACATTCGCTGAGCAAGGGGTTCCCTGGCGCGTCGGCAAGACAGCGGAAGGGGACGCTGCCATCCTGTACGCGCTCGATGGCCTTCGTGCTGGGGCTGAGCCTTACGAGCTGCGGCATCTGCGCTATCGGCCGAGCGTCACCGCCCAGATCGAAGTGAACGGGGCGTCGCGCATGGGCCACTTCGCGATTGTCAGTTGCAAGGCGGACGAACCGGCCATGACGGCTCACTTCCTGCGCCTAATGGGCGCCATCCTGCGCCACGAGGATGCCGTCGCCCTACCGAGCCAGTTCGACGATGCCATCAAGGTGCTCATCCGCATGTTCCGCGCGATGGGCCGACCGGCCCGAGAGACCGTGCAGGGTACCTGGGCCGAGCTGGCGCTGATCGCTTGGTCTAGGGATGCGAGCGACGCGGTCGCCGCGTGGCATAGCCTGGCCGGCGAGACGGTCGATTTCCGTAGTGGAGTGAGTCGGCTCGAGGTCAAGAGCACAACGCGGCCGTATCGCGAGCACGAACTGTCACTGGACCAGCTCATCGTTGAGCCCGAGGGACACACGCTGCTCGCGTCGTTGCTGCTGCAGGAGGATGACGAGGGCACGTCCATCCAAGACCTCGTCGATCGCATCCAGGAGCGCCTCCTCCTGGCGACGGAAACCGAGCGGCTCGTGGGCATTGTGGCCGAGTGCCTTGGCAGCGACTGGAGGCAGGCCGAGCACCGCCGATTCGACGAAGCGAGTGCCCGTGCCTCATTGCGCATCTACGAGTCCCACCGCGTTCCGAGCGTCGTCCGCGATGTCCCCGCGCAAGTCAGCCGGGTCCGGTTCGCGAGTGATCTATCGGGGACACCGGCCCTGGAACTCTCGGACGCACGAGCCTTGACGCACTTCTACGATGCAGTGTTGCCGGCCGAGGACAGCCCCAGGTAGTCGAGGACGGCGGACACAACCTGGGCATCGTCCCGAAGGCCGTCCTCATCGTAGTCCATGTCGCCGTCGTCGATGATGACCAGATAGCGAACCGCGGCCTGTGCAAGGGCGCGCCGCGAAGGCTCAAGCGTGGGCATCGCGGCGAGCAGAACCAGAGTGTGGTCGCGAAGGTCCTCCGCGAGCACGACGTCGGCGTACCCGTTCGTTTGGCTCTCCGCCTCGAAAGCGCGGATGTACTGCTCGAGCTGCGACCGGAGCCGGTCAACGGGAAGCGGCTGCTCTCGTAGCAGCGCTTCGAAGAGCGTGCGTGCGCGCTCCGGCAGTTCGGGAGCATCAGCCTCTGTAGACGGCGGAGCCGGCGATGCGCCGGTCGCGTCGGAGGTCGCCAGCACCAGCTCCGCCTGGCGCGCCGTCACGGAAGAGGCGGGGACGTACGGAAGCACCACCTGCCGAGCCCTTCCGAGCTTGCCGGTTCGTTGCACGTAGGGGACTTGGCCTCCCTCTACTTCGACGTCTGCTTGCGCCGCTACTCCGGTGTCGAGGTTGCCGACCGCAGATGAGGCTTGTGGCTCTTCGCAGCTGCCGGCGAGGGGCTCATGGGTGCCCGGCGACGCCCCAACCAAGCGCGGCATACATTCCGCGAGACCGAGTCTGGTACCGCTTTGTCTCCACCACGAACCCACCCATTGAGGGTCGACCTCCAGGTAGTTGACGCGATAGGCGTCGCAGACCGCGCGGGCATCGTCGGGGAGCGAGTGTGCGACCAACCACGCGCTGACAAGTGGCGAGTCGAGGGGGAGCTCACGCTCAATGCAAAGGAGCCCCCGGTACTTGATGGCCTGCCACGCTGCGACGAGACAGCCCGTCGGCGTGGGCTCAACTTCGACGACGGTGCTGCGCTCGCCTTCGTGCACCACGACGTCAACGGTGTCCGGTGACAAGAACCGATGCTCGGTCTCAGCCCACGCACTCGAGGTCGCGAATCCGACCACACTCGGGTTCGCTGCGACGTACAGCTTGAGCAACCGGTGGGCTTCAAGCTCCCCGGGTCCGTACTTTGACTGCCGAATGCCGGCGTCAGGGCTCGACTCCTCGAGACGGAGGTTGAAGCGGAAGACCTTGCGTGAGTTCCCAGCCCGGTCCTCTTGATGCTGCACCCTCACCTGCTCGCATCGAACTCGACCCCGGTAGCGGAGTCGGTTCGCGCCTGCGCCCTCAAAGAGGATGAGGTTGTGGGTGCCCTCGGCGACGTATCGATTCGCACCCTGAAGCCTCTGATCGCCCCTTTGACCCTCGCCGCAGTAGTCGAGCAGGGTCGGTTCAAGCCACCGGTCTCTGTAGTCGAACTGCTTGCCGCCTCCAGGGTAGCTCATTAGCAGCACAGTGTTGAGGTCTTTGAGCACACGCATGCCCGCAGCATTGAGATATCGCTCCTGAATATTGAAGATCTCTGCGAGCTGCTTCTTCTGGTAGACGCGACCGGGAAGCAACTCTGCCAGCGGCGATGTCGGGCGTACACTCATCGCGCCGAGTCTACCGCAATCCCGCTCGGGCCCTCTCTGCGCATCACACCTCGACCAGGCAGAGGATGCTTGCCAAGCGGCTTCGTCGCCTGGTGCCGTTCTTGAGGCGGTTTGGCGTTGGACGGGCTCCCTGCGAGGCAGAGCACCCAGGGCACTCGTGAGTTGCCTTGGTCACTGCTGAGCGGGGGGTCGGGATCGTAGGCGACGCGCGGAGGGCCCTCAGGAGAGCCACGGCCTGGGCCGGCCGGGATGAGAACCCCCGGCTCGAGGCCGCCGGTGGGGGAGCTTCTCGACCCCTGACCGCCGCGCACCCTCTCCGTCGCGCTCACTTTAGGCTTCTCCCCGCCTCCACGCGCTCGGCCATCCTAACGCGAGGAACCGCGCGCCACGAGCACCCGACGCGCTCAAACCTCCATCACATCCCCCGGCGCCGGCACGCGCACGTCCGGGAACCCTCGCTCCCCGAGCGCGTCCGCGAGGTTGCGCTGCGCGGGCGGGTCGCCGTGCACGAGCGCGACGTGGCGGAGCTTTCCGTGGTCGCGTGCGGCCTCTGCGAAGGCGATGAGGTCGTCGCGATCGGCGTGGGCGGAGAGGCCGTTGAGGATGGCGACCTCGCAGAGCCGGTCGCGCTCGACCCCGAAGATGCGCACGCGCGAACGACCCTCGACCAGGCGACGTCCGAGGGTGTGCGGCGCTTGGAAGCCGACGATGAGCACCGTGCTCGCGCGGTCCTCGACGATCGACTTGAGGTGATGGAGCACGCGGCCGTTCTCGACCATGCCGCTCGCGCTGATGACGATCGCGGGGCCCTTCATCGCGGTGACGCGTTTGGAGTCCTCGACGCTCGACACGTAGGTGAGGCCCGGCAGATCGAAGGGTGAGTCGCCGCTCGCGAGCATCGCGCGCGTGTCTTCGTCGTAGCAGTCGGGGTGCAGCTTGAAGATCTCGGTGACGCGCACGGTGAGCGGCGAGTCGACGTAGATCGGCAGGCCCTTCGGCAAGCGTCCTTCGTCGTGGAGGCGCCGCAGCGCGAACACGACCTCCTGCGCGCGCTCGAGGGCGAAGCTGGGGATGAGCAGCTTGCCTCCGCGCGCGACCGTGCGGTCGATGATCTCCGAGAGGCGATCCTCCATGGTCTCGATCGGATCGTGCAGTCGATCGCCGTAGGTGCTCTCGAGGATCAGCGCGTGCGCGCCGGTCGGGATCTCGGGGTCGCGCAGGATGGGCATGTGGCGGCGCCCGAGATCGCCGGAGAAGACGAGGCGCCGATTTTCGCCGTCGTGGTCGACGTCGAGGATCACGATCGCGCTGCCGAGCACGTGGCCGGCGTCGAGGAAGGTGAGGTCGACGCCGGGCGCGATGGTGCTGCGGTGTCGGTACGGCAGCGTGTGCATGCGACCGAGGGTGTCGACCACGTCCTCCGGGCCGTAGAGCGGCTCGAGCACGTCGTCGTCGAGGTCGCCCTTGTCGCGCTGACGCTGGAGGAAGCCGGCGTCTTGGCGCTGGATCATCGCGGAGTCTTCGAGCATCGCCGCGCAGAGATCGCGGGTGGCGGGCGTGCAGAAGATGCGGCCGTCGAAGCCGCTCTTGCCGAGCATCGGCGAGGCGCCGGAGTGATCGATGTGCGCGTGGCTGATCACGCAGACGTCGACGTCGCGCGCGCGAAAGGGGAGCGTGCGGTTGCGCTCGTAGGACTCGCGGCGACGCCCTTGGAAGAGCCCGCAGTCGAGCAGCACGCGGGCGCGCGGCGTCTCCACGAGGTGCATCGATCCGGTGACGGTCTGGGCGGCGCCGAGGAAATGGACTCGCATCGGTCCGATGCTCGCGCATCGGCGTCCGGCACCGCAATGAAGCCGAGTCGATTGCCCAGGTAGAGGACCGTGGACGACGGTGGAGATCGGTGGACGCAATCGCGCTTCGTGTCGACGTCGTACGAAAGCTCAGCGACGTCGCCGCGCGCGTCGCGTCTCTTCGGGCGCGCGCAGCACGTAGAAGACGATCTCGTACGCGAAGCCGTTCTCGACCACGTCGCCGTTGCCGACGAAGGGCACGAAGTCGGGCGCGGCGAGCTCGGCCGCGAGATCGTAGGTGCCCTCGCAGAGCTCGACGATCGTCTCCGCGCGCGGCGCGAGCGCGGAGGTGCGCGCGCACGGACCCGCGAACCACACGACGAGCCCGTGATCGGTCGCGTTGCGGATCGTGACGGTCGGCCACGCGTCCTCTGCCGCTTCGCCACGACGTTCGAGCGGAGGGAGCTGCCCGTGCTCGCGCGCGCGTCGCGACTGCACGACCTCCGAGGCGAGGAGCCGGGCTTCGCGATCGTCGAGCCCGTCGCCGTCGAGATCGGAGGCGTCGATCGAGAGCGGCCCGACCTCGACCTCGAGCGGCGGCAGGATCGTCGCAGGAGCGGTCGCGGTCGAAGCCCCGCACGCGGCGAGGACGAGCGCGAGGGTCGAAGTCCACCTCATCGGACCTTCACCTCGATCCCTTCGCCGTCCGCGCAGACGAGTCGACCGCGCCACGGTGCGCGCCCGCTCGCGCGCAGCTCCACCGCGTGGGCTCCGGGTGGCACGCTCGAAGGGAGCGCTCGTCCGTCGAGCGTCGCTTCGACCGCGAGCTCGCTGCGCAGCACGACACGACACGGCGCCTGCGCGCGATCGACCCCCGCGACCTGCGCGCGCCACGCGTCGCCGAGCGCGAGCGCGTCGCCCGCGGCCTCACCGATCGCTTCGAGCGCCTCGAAGGGTGCGTGCGAGAGCTCGAGCGCGCTGTTCGCACGGCGCGTGTCGTCCGGGTCGGGCCGTAGACGAAGCACCACCAGCGTGACCGCGCCGACCGAGCTCGCGACCTCGCGACGGCAGGGCGCGGACGCGAGGCAAACCTGCGGATCGCGTCCGTCCGCGCGCAACACCGAGGCCGCGACGTGCGGAGGCACCACCGAGAACCCGCCCTCGAGCAACGCGGTCGCCACGACCTCGTGGCCGAAGGCGGGGAAGAACGCGTCCGCGCCGGGCGCGTCGACGAGCACCAACGCGCGGGGCAACGCGACGTTCGTGTTCGGCGAGGGCGACGGTGCGCTCGGCGTCGGCGCAGTGCCGTTCGACTCGGCGGACGAGGTCTCCGTCGTCGGCACCGTCGTCGACGCCGGCGCCTGGGTCGAGGCGCTGCTCGCGAAGAACGACCCCGCACCCACGAGCACCACCGCCGTCCACGACACGATCCTCCGAAGCCGAGCGCGCGAGGTGGGGGTCAACGATCTCCTCCTTCGATGCCGTCGAGACGTCGCTGGAACGTGCGGGTCGCCGCGCGGTCGCGGCTCGCGTCGGCGAGCGAGAGACGAAGCGCGCGCACCGCCGCCGCGCGCGCCGTGTCGGTCGGCGCGACGCGTGCCTCGACCGAGCGCAACCGTGCGTCGAGCAGCACCTCGTTGGAGGTCGTGGCCGCGCCCTCGCGCAGGCTCGCGAGCGCGGTCGCCGCCGCGACGTAATCGCCTTCACGCGCCGCGCGATCCTGCGCGTGAAAGTCCCCTCGAAGCTCCGGGTGGTGACGCAGATCGCGAAGCCGAAGCCCACGCGTGGCGAGGTCGGCCTCCAGCTTCCGCCGCTCGGCTTCGTAGTCGCCTTGCGCGTCCCCGCCCGGTCGCGTGACGAGCGAGGGCGCGGTCGGATCGATCGCGGCGGGCCCCGCGCCGGCCGAGAGCTGAGCCCCGCTCGGTCGACGTTGCAGCTCGATGGGAAGCGCGAGCCGCGACGGCGGCGGTTGTCGCATCACGCGCCACGCGACCGGGATCGCGACCGCCGCGAGGGCGACCACCACCAGCGCGCCGATCGCGAACCGCGCGCGCCGACCCCGCCGCGACGCGGAGAGCATCTGCTCGAGCTCCCGGTCGGCGGCCGCGTTCCCCGTCACCTGCCACGCCGTCGCGGAGCTCGCCGTGCTCTCGGTGCGCTCGGTCGCGAGATCGATCGTGGGCGCCGAAGGATCGCTCGGACCGAGCACCCACGGCATCGCCTTCACCTCGGGGAGCTGCGTCGCGATCCGCACGAGCGTGCGGGCCACCTCCGCCGCGCTCGCCGGGCGCTCGTTCGGATCCTTCGCGAGGAGCGCGCGCACCGTCGCGTCGAGCTCGTTGCGCACCGAACGCTCGAGATCGCCCAGCGGGAGCGGAGGAATCGGCGATTGGAGGTGCGCGGAGACGATCGCGGTCGCGTTGTCGCCCGCGAACGGCGGCGCGCCGACGAGGAGCTCGAAGAGCATCACGCCGAGCGCGTAGAGATCGGTGCGGCCGTCGGTCGGCTCACCCCGAATCTGCTCGGGCGCCATGTACTCGGGCGTGCCCGCGACGAGCCCCGCACGCGTGAGCCGAGTCGACACGTCGTTGCGTCCGGGATCGAGCACCGCGAGCCCGAAGTCGAGGATGCGCACCTCCACGTCGTCGTCGCGCACGATCACGTGGACGTTCCCGGGCTTCAGATCGCGGTGGACGATCCCACGCTCGTGCGCGGCCGCGAGACCCTCCGCGATCCGCGCGACGAGCCGCACCGCGAGCCCCGGCGGGAGCGCGCCGGTTCCGTCGACGATGCGCTGCAACGACGGCCCCTGCACGAGCTCCATCGCGATGTAGGGATGCTCGCCGCTCCCGTAGTCGAGCACCCGCACGATGCCCGGATGGTCGACGCTCGCGAGCGTGCGCGCCTCGCGCGCGAAGCGTCGCAACGCCGCCTCGTCACGCGCGCGCTCCGCGAAGAGCATCTTCACCGCGACGCGTCGTCCGAGCCCGACCTGCTCGGCCAAGTACACGAAGCCCATGCCGCCCACGCCGAGCAGCGAGAGCAAACGATAGCGGCCGTCGATCTCGCGCCCCGCGAGCGGATCGTCGTCGCCCCCGAGCGGTCGCATGGGCGACCCGTCGGCGGGGCAGAACTCGTGACCTTCCGCCCAGACGCGATGACAAGACGTACAACAGCGCATCGCTTCGCTGAGGATACCAGCCTCTCACGCGATGGGGTGAGGTCTCGTGACGCGCGGAACGCTTCGTCCGCGTCGGGAAGGCCCTGTCGCGAAGTCTCGATCGAACGCGGCAACGGGCTTCGGCCATTCTGCGTGCGATGCGGCCCACGACGCGACGCGGTCTCGACTTCGTGATGCGAGGCCGCCGCTGCTATGGTCGCGCCCGTGCGGCTCTGTCGGCTCGTCTTCTCCGCGCTCCTCGGGCTCCTGACGCTCGGGCTCGGCGCCCCCGCGCGCGCGCAGTCTTACGGGCAGTACCTCGTGGTGCTCGACGACTCCGGCTCGATGGACGGCACCGATCCGAAGCGCCTCGTGGTGCTCGCGGCGCACGCGCTCGCCGCCGCGCTCGAAGACGGCGACCAGGTGATGCTCGTCGGTCTGAACGAGCTCGCGGCGGGCGCGCCGGCGGCGTTTCGATCGCCGCGTGAGCTGCTCGAAGCGCGCGACGGCGCGGAGGGTCCGCGCACGCTTGCGACGCCGCTCGCGGAGCGAATCGGTCGGCACGAAGGACAGACGCCGTGCCGCGACGCGCTGCAGAACGCGCGTACGATCTTCGAGTCGGTGGCGAGCGCGGGCGCGCCGCAGACGCTGCTCTTGCTGACCGACGGCGCGTGCAACGGCGGCGCGACGGAGCCGGCGGAGCGTTGGCTCGGTGGCCTGCGCGCGCACCGCGAGGGTCGCTTCCGCTTCGTGCTCTTGATGCGCGCGGGGCCGGAGCGCCCCGATCGTCAGCTTGTCGACTACGCGCGTCGCACCGGCTGGGAGAGCGACGTGCGCGTGAGCTTCGACGCGCGGGCGCTCGTGCGCGCGTTCGCGGAGGTGCTCTCGTTCTCGCGCGGTCTTCGCTTCGACGACGGCGGGCGCGTGGGGCTCGAGCGCACCTTCGCGGGCGCGCGTCACGTGCGCGTGCTCTCGCTCGCGGAGGGCGGCGCGGAGCGGCTCGGGCTCGAACGGGTGGCCCCCGCCGGCGCGAGCAGCGGGGTGATCGGGGGCCCCACGGCTGGGCCTTTCGCGCGACCACCACGCGCCCCGACGCGACGCCCTTCGCGTTGCGCTCGACCACCGCGGGCGCGGAGGTCCTGGTGATTCCGGTGTACGGGCGCCTGCACGTCGAAGCGGTGATCGCACCGTGTGGAGATCCCCCGCCGCTGCCGTGGGATCGCGAGCACGCGGTGCGTTCGGGGCAGCCCGCGTGCGCGTTCGCGCGGCTCGTGGGCGACGAGGACGCGATCCTGCCGGGGCGCTCGTTCGATTTCGAGCTCTCGCTCTGCGCGGAGCCACTGGGTCGGCGGGGTCAGCCGCCGACGGAGCCCTCCTGCGCGGACGAGAGCCCGATGCAGCCCGGCGCGGATGGATCGTTCCAAGCGATGCTCGGCGACCTGCCGCTCGGTCGGCACGAGCGCACCTTCCGCGCGCACGGCGGCGCGCTCGCGTTTCCGGTCGAGGTGCGGCGCGGCACCGCGTCGGTGGCGTTCGGTGTGCAGCGCGTGGCGCGCGCGGAGCATCCGGACGAGTCGCTCGCAGTGCTCGAGCTCGGCACGCTGCCGCGCGCGGATCTCACGCCGGCCACGCTGCGCTTCCACGGCGCGTATCCCGCAAACGGTCGGGCCGAGGTGCGTTGTGTGGTCGAGGGCGCGGCGCGCGAGTGCTTCGCGTGTGTGCCGCGCGAGGCGAGCGTGGCGCTGCAGGATCCTGCGCAGGTGCAGGTGGACTTCCGACCGAGTGCGCTCTGCGCGGCGGCGAGCGAGCACGGGGAGCTGCCGATCGACGCGCGCCTCGAGCTGGTCGCGACGGGCGAGGCGGCGAGCTCCGTGGGCTCACACGCGCTGCCGATCCGCGGACTCCTGCGTTACGCCGCGTCGTCGGCGATCGAGCTCTCGCTCGCGGGCGGTGGGCACGCGGAGACGAACGCTTCGGTGCCCGCGCCGAACGCGCTCTCGGACGTGACGGCGAGCATCGAGCTCGACGCGAGCGATCTGGAGGTGAGCGCGAACGCGGGACGGCTGCGCGCGGACGGCGAAGGTCGCGCGCCGATCACGCTGGTCGCGGACGCGGACGAGTGCTGCTCCGCGGGCGACTACGAAGGCTTCGTGATCCTTCGCTCGGGCGAGAGCGAGCTGAGGCTCCCGCTGCGCGTGCACGTGGACGATCCAGGTTTCTGGGTCTGTCCCGGACGCAAGATCCTCCGCTGGACGCTGGCGATCCTCGGGCTGCTCTTCCTCGTGTGGCTCGTGCGCGGCTTCCTCGGACCGGCGCGGTTCCGCAAGGGCGCGCTCCTGCTCTGGGCGGAGAGCCACGATCAGCTCCTGCGCCTGCGCGAAGGCGACGACGGCTGGCGTCCGCTCGAACGTTTCGTCGAGACCAAGCGGGGCTTCCGTCGTCACGCCGCGCTGCACCTCGGAGGTGCACGTGCACCCCTGCCCTCGCTCAAGCGCCTCCCGCTCGACGGACGCATCGAAGCGACGAAGGGCGGCGGCGCGACGCTGATCGTCACCGGGGGCGGCATCGAGCGCTTCACCGAAGCGAGCGGCTGGCAGGAGCTTTCGCCCGGGAGCTACCCAGTGAGCAACCGCGTGCAGCTCCGGCGCGGCGAGGACCTGTACCTTGAGCTGCGTCGCTGACGACTCGCGTCGCGAGATCCCTCCGAAAACCCTCGTGACCTCCGGGCCTTGGCGCTTCCGTAACCGTCGCCGGCCGTCGTATCGTCGCGCGCGCGTGACCTGGCGGTCCGCACGTCGCGCGTAGGGGCTCGCTGCGCCCCGCGAAGTCAGCATCGGAACCCCGCAAGCCGCCCTACCGGACGGCGCGCAACGAGCGAAGCGAGTG
>CALJLK010000088.1 GCA_937982655.1 uncultured Sandaracinus sp. | reverse complement strand
CCCGCGAACCTCGCCTCCGTCGCGCCGATCGCCGAGGGCACGAGCTTCCGCGTCGGTGACCTGGAGCTCTTCCGCGTGCCGGAGGGCACCACCGAGATCGAGACGTTCGACGGCATCGTGGTGCTCGACACTACCCCCGACCTGACGCCACCGAGCGATCCCGAGATCCGCTCCGTTTCGCTCTCGGTGAATCGGAGCGTCGGCACCTGCGGCACCATCGTGCGCGTCGAGTACGACGTGAGCACCGAAGACGACCGCGCCCCCCGCGAATCACTCACCTTCGCGATCTGGCTCTCCCGCGAGCCTGGAGGCCCGGTCGGTGCGCCCGATCACCTCGTGGTCGTCGATCCCTACGGCTCCAACGAGCTGTGGACCTACGGCAACGAAGACTGGGAAGGCCGCGACCTCTGGGCCGTGGTGCAGGTCCTCGATCAAGCGGGCAACGCGAGCGGCTTCTCGGAGCCCTTCCTCGTCGACACCGGCAAGCGCGGCTGCACCACGAGCGGTGTCCCGACTGGCACCCTCCTCCCGGTAGCCTTCGGGTTCCTGCTCCTCGCCCGCCGCCGGCGCGGCTGAGCGCAGTTCTCGGAGACGTCGTCAGCTTCCTTGAGGGTCTGTCGCCAGACCCTCCCCCACGGGGCATGAAGCCCCGATGGGGCCCCCACCCACGAGCCTTCGCTCGCTGTCGCTCGCTGCGCGCCGTCCAGTAGGGCGGCTTGCGGAAATCGGCCGAGCTTCTTTTTTCAGGCGCGTCGGTCCCTCACGCGTTCGAGGAAGTCCGCGTCGAGAAGATCGACCGGACGACCCGCCGCGCGTTTGTTACGGATGAGATGGTCGATGGAGATCACACGAATCGAGATACCGTCGACCTCCGCCTCGATCGCATCCCGAAAGAGCTCGGCCGCGTCGACACCATCGATCGTTCGGAGAAAGTCGACCCGCATGGGCGGCTGACCCATGTAGACGACCTCGTCCGCGTGCATCGAGCGCGTTGCCTGCACCACCTGAGGCGGCGCTCCGAACGCGTCGAGCGCCGTCGCAGCGCGCTCGAGGTTCTCCGCCGTCCCCCTCAGCACCAGGTCGATGTCTTTCGTCGCCCGTGGACGCCCGTGAAACGCGACCGCGTAGCCACCGACGAGCACGTACTCAACCTTTGCGCGGCCGAGCTCCTCCAACAGATCTCTGAAGTCGGGGGACAGGTTCATCGGCGGCTCCCGTGAGCGCGTGCATCTCCGCGATGAGCTCGGTGACGCCGCGGATTCGCTCCTGCGGCGTCGCGGCGAGCCAGAACTCGAGGTCCTGCGCTTCCGCCTCCGCGAACGTCCTCGCGACGCCGCCCGACCACGTGGCTCGGCGTCGTGCGGCGCGTTCGGCGGGAGTGCTCACGCAATCAGTCTACACCACGACACCGAGATGCCGGTCGAGGTGCGTGGCCCAGTAGCTCGCGCCTCGTGCGCTCAGCAGCGCGTGAAGTCGAAGCTCGGGCGGTCCGGCTGACCGTACTTCGTGAGCGCGCCCTGCGGGCCCACAGCGTTCGGGCGCTGGAAGATCCAGTTCTGCCACGCAGAGAGGCGCGCGAAGATCTTGCTCTCGACCGTCTCCGGCCCGGGGAAGCGCAACGACGCTTCCATGCCGGTGAGCGCGTCGGGCGACATGCTCGCGCGCTCCTCGATCGCGATGCGCACGTCGTCTTCCCAGTCGATGTCGTCCGGGCAGACCGTGACGAGCCCGAGCTCTTCCGCCTCTTCGCTCGCGATGAGCCCCTTCTTCGACAGGATCTCGTCGACCTTCCCGGGCTCACCGAAGAAGCGCACCTGCAGACGCGAGAGCCCCGTGTTCACCGGGAGCACGCCGCCGTTGAGCGACGAGAGCGCCACCGCGACCTCGCCGTCCTCGTCCGCGAGCATGTAGGAGCGATCCGCCACGAGCACGAGCTCGAAGAGCGAGCCCGCGAAGCAGCTCCCGGGATCGACGAGCGCGAAGAAGCTCTTGCTCGTGACGTCGAGACGCCGGAGCACCCGCGCCTGCAGAAGCAGGATCTCGTTCGCGAGCCAGTGCTCACGCGCGGCGAAGAGCGCCTCGTCCACCGCGCGCACCGCCTCGATCGAGCCGCGCGTCTGCAACACCACGAGACCCACGTCGAGGCAATTGAGCCGGAGCTGAAGGATCGCGTCGTCGAGCTCGCGCCACGCGCGGAGCGACCACTGCGACGCGCCCGCCGCTTGGATCTCTTCCGCGCTCGTCGGCTGCTTGCCCTCCGGGCCCTTCATCGTGATCGTCGCCACGCGCAGGTCCCGATCGATCTCGACCGTCACGTGCGAGTAGCCGAGCACGGTCTTGCCGTCCTCGTCGGTGCGCGTCGGACGCACCGGATCGAGCGTGATCCCCGGCCCCTTCTTCCGATCCGCGTGCTTCGCGGCGAGCTTGCTCGCGCGCTCCTTCACCGCCTCGGCGAACTTCGAGCGCGGCGCGATGGCGTCCACGAGGTTCCAGTCCACCGCGCGCTTGCCACGGATGCCTTCGCTGGTCGTGCAGAAGATGTCCGCGCGATCGCGGCGCACCTTGCGCTTGTCGACCAGGCGAGTGAGCCCTCCCGTGCCGGGGAGCACGGCGAGGAGCGGGACCTCCGGGAGCGACACCGCGCTCGATCCGTCGTCGACGAGGATCATCTCGTCGCACGCGAGCGCGAGCTCGTAGCCGCCGCCCGCACAAGTCCCATTGAGCGCGGCGAGGAACGAGATGCCGCTGTGCGCGCTCGCGTCCTCCAGGTAGAGGCGCGTCTCGTTCGTGAACTTGCAGAAGTTCACTTTGAACGCGTGCGTCGAGCTGCCGAGCATCGGGATGTTCGCGCCCGCGCAGAACACGCGGTCGATGCCGCTCTCCACGACCACGCAGCGCACCTCGGGGTGCTCGAAGCGCAGCCGCTGGATCACGTCCGCGAGCTCGATGTCGACCCCGAGGTCGTAGCTGTTGAGCTTGAGCTCGTAGCCCTCGCGCAGGCCGCCATCGCGCTGCACCGCCATCGTGAGCGTCGCGACCGGTCCGTCGAACGTGAGCTTCCAGTGCTTGTAGCGATCCGGGTGCGTGTCGAAGGAGACCGGTTCGAGGGCGGTGGAGGTCGAGGCGGTGGCGGTCGAGGTCATGGGCGCGTTCTTCCGTGGGCATCGGCAGCGCGACGCGTGAACGCGTGGTCTCCCGAAACCGGCGCGCACCCTAAAAGAAAGGCGCGCCGTGAGGCACGCCTTCGGTGTGAAAACGCAGATGATGCGCGAGAGAAAGCTCGCGCATCATCGCCGCACCGTGAGCGGAGCGGCGACGACGCGAGGGGCTCAGCCGAAGAGCGCGCGGGAGAGCCGCGGCGTCAGCTTCGGCCCGATGCTGGCCGGGCGGTACGCCGCGAAGAGCCCCCCGAGGGTCGCGAAGACCCGCGCGAGGAGCACGAAGTCTTCCGGGATCGTCTCCACCGGATCGACGTCCGCCTGCGCCTTGAGCGCCTTGCCGCGCGCGAGCAGCTCGCTCGCGGTCGGCCAGCTCGCGCCCTCCCCGCTGAGCATGCCGCGCAGCTCGTTCAGGAACGCGTCGGCGAAGAGCATCAGCGTGTCGGGCTGCCCGCTCTTCGTGCGGAAGCCCAGCTCTTCGAGGCGCGCCACCACGCCGTCGCGATCGTTGACGAGGAACGCGAGCAGCAGCTTGCGGTACGCGTCGCGGCGCGGCTTGAGTAGATCCTGCGCGCAGCCGAGATCGAGCACCACGATCGTCCCGTCCGCCTTCACGAGGATGTTCCCCGGGTGCGGATCGGCCTGGAAGACGCCGAGCTCGAGCACCTGCCGCACCCACGCGTCGAACGCGCTCGCGAGCAGCTCGCTGATCTCCTCGTCGACCGTGGGCTCTTCCTCGCGACGCGCCGCGAGCTCGTCGAGCACGTCCGTGATCTTGCGGCCCTCCTCGAAGGTCGCGGTGAGCACGCGGCGCGTGCAGAGCGCGTCGATCGGCACCGGCGCACACAGGCCCGGCACCTCGTTCAAGAACGCCGACACCAACGTGAGCCGCTCGTGCTCGAGCTCGAAGTCGAGCTCCTCCTTCACGCCGCGCACGAGGCTCTCGACGATGGTGTCGAAGTCGGTCGGCGGCAGCGATGGCTTGAGCGCCTCGACGAAGTGCTTGAGCAAGACGAGGTCGTCCTCCACGCGCTCGTCGACGTGCGGACGCTGCACCTTCACCGCGACCACCTCGCCGCTCTTCGTGATCGCGCGGTGCACCTGACCGATCGAAGCCGCCGCGACCGGCGTCTCTTCGAAGCTCTCGAAGAGCTCGTCGAGCGGCGCGCCGAGCTCCTGCTCGAGCACGCGGCGAATGCGCGAGAACTCCTCCGGCGGTGCGGCGTCCTGCAGACCCGAGAGCTCGCGCACCCACACGCCGGGCAGAATGTCCGCGCGCGATCCGAGCGTCTGACCGACCTTCAGGAACGCGCCGCCAAGCTCTTCGGAGAGCTCGCGGAAGAGGCGCGCGTTCTTGACGTGCAGGGCCTCGAGCGCGCGAGCGGAGTAGCGCTTGGTCGTGAAGGCCGCGCGCGTGACGTGGAAGCGGTAGCTCGCGACGATGCGCCCGAGCACGAAGGCCGCGCGGGTCATGCGGAGCGAGCGACGACGACCGCTGCGCGAGGCATCGGCGAGGCGCTCGACGTCGCGCTTGCCCGCCTCGACGGTCTCGAGCGCCGCGTGACGGACCTCCCACGCGGTGCGCTCGACCGCCTCGACGATGGTGAGCAGCGCGGTCGCGCTCGTGCGGATGGACTCCAGGGAGGGCGTCGAGGACGAGGACGAAGACGACGGGTTGGGCATGGGCTCCTCCAGCGACTCGAGGTCGCTCTTCGCGCGTCGGTCCCGCTCACGATCCCTCGCGTGACGCGGGAGGCGACGCGTTGCGTCATCATGTTGAATCAAGTTCAACAAGATGTCGAGAGAGCCACGCGCGAGGCCGTGGGAGGGGGGTTCGCTCACGCCCCCACGGTCCACCTCGGGTGTCCGGCAACCCCCCGAGGTTTCAGGTGATTCCGCTCACGAGAGCGCTCGCACAGTGAGCCGCCGCATAGCCGCTCCAGGGGGCCACCTCTAGCGTGCGCGCACCATGTCGCTCACCGATTCCATCCCCAACAACGTCGATCTCGGCTCCGACCGAAAGCTCCTCCGAGCGCTCGAAAAGTGGCAGCCGGACTTCCTCCGTTGGTGGCGCGACATGGGCCCGGAGGGGTTCCAAGAGGACCAGATCTGGCTGCGCACCGCGATCAGCGTCGATGCCGGCGGCTGGGCCAACTACGACTACGTGAAGATGCCCGACTACCGCTGGGGCATCTTCCTCACCCCGCGCGCGGGTGAGCGGAAGATCGGCTTCGGCGACAACGCGAAGTACGACGCGTGGGAAGAGGTCCCGGGCGAGCTCCGCGGCATGCTCCGCCGGATCATCGTCACGCAGGCCGACACCGAACCCGCCTCGGTCGAGCAGCAGCGTCTGCTCGGCAAGTGCGCGCCCTCGCTCTACGACCTCCGCAACCTCTTCCAGGTGAACGTCGAAGAGGGCCGCCACCTCTGGGCGATGGTGCACCTGCTCCACCAGTACTTCGGTCGCGACGGTCGCGAAGAGGCCGAGGCGCTCCTCGCGCGTCGCAGCGGCGATCAGGACAAGCCGCGCATCCTGTCGACGTTCAACGAGACCACCGACGAGTGGCTCTCGTTCTTCTGCTTCACGATGTTCACGGACCGTGACGGCAAGTATCAGCTCTCGTCGCTCTCGGAGTCCGGCTTCGATCCGCTCGCGCGGGCGACGCAGTTCATGCTCACCGAGGAGGCGTTCCACCTCTTCGTGGGCGAGACCGGCCTCGACCGCATCATCCGCCGCGCGGCGGAGGCGACGGTGAAGGATCCGAACGGCGACGCGCGCAACCAGGGCGCGATCGACCTGCCGACCATCCAGAAGTGGATCAACTTCTGGGTCTCGAGCGCGGTGGAGCTCTTCGGCGGCGAGATCAGCTCGAACGCGGCGGACTACTTCGCGACCGGCCTCAAGGGTCGGCACCACGAGCAGAAGAAGTACTCCGATCACTCGGGCCTCGAGGGCATCTACACGATGCCGATCGTCAAGGACGGCCGCGTGACGATGGAAGAGGTGCCGCTGCGCAACGCGATGAACGAGGTGCTCCGCGACGAGTACATCGACGACTGCGAGCGTGCGTGCGAGCGCTGGAACAAGACCATCGCGTCGACCGGTCTCGACTTCCGCCTCCGCATCCCGAACCGCCGCTTCAACCGCGGGATGGGCATCTACGCGGACTTCCGCTTCGATCCCGAGGGCAACCTCGTGAGCGACGCGGAGTTCGAGAAGAGCCGCACCAAGTGGCTGCCGACCGACGAGGACCGCGCGTACGTGAAGTCGCTGATGGTGCCCTGCTACGAGCCCGGCCAGTTCGCGCCGTGGATCGCGCCGCCCGCCAAGGGCGTGAAGGGCAAGGGCGTGGACTTCGAGTACGTGAAGTTCGCGAGCGCCGCCGA
>CALJLK010000087.1 GCA_937982655.1 uncultured Sandaracinus sp. | reverse complement strand
TCGCGACCCCTGCCGAGGGCTCGAAAGTATCTCCGACATACTTCGCGACCCCTGCCGAGGGCTCGAAAACATCTCGGAGATACTTCCTGGCACCGGTCGAGGGCCTGATTGCGTCTCCGAGACACTTCGTGAATCACCCTCGCGTCCCAAACGAGAGGCGACTTGGTCCCGCCTGCCGTCCACGCCGCACTCGCGTCACCCTGCACAGGCCCCGCGAATCCGAAACGATCGGGCGCGTGAGCGCGGAGTCGATGGGCTCGGCCCCCGGGGGTCGCACGCGATTCTGGACGCTCGCCGCAAAAGAAACGCTCGCTTCGCACGCTTGCCCCAAAAGAAGCGATCGCTTATTTTGAGGCACACATTCGAAACGAACGCTTCGTTTCGATCCCTGACGGCTAGGGTCGCGTGCGGGTCGCTCGACGCAGTGGGCTCCGACACGGCTCCCCCGCGCGACACTCCGAGGACGCCCTGCGACGCACGACCGGCTACGAGCGCAGCACCGTCGCCGGCGAGTCGGTCGAGGCGTTCATTCCGCACGCGTTGCCCCCCACCGAGCCGCCCCTCGACCTGGACGGCGAGCTCGCGCGGCTCCTGGCTCGGGCGAACGAGAGCGTGCGGCTCCTCGAGCTGGCCGGGGATCTCGTGCCCTCGGTCGATTGGTTCGTCTACGCGTTCGTGCGCAAGGAAGCGGTGCTCTCGGCGCAGATCGAAGGCACGCAGGCGACCCTCATGGACCTGCTGGAGGTCGAAGCCTCGGGCGAGGCCCCGGTCGACGCCGACGTCGAGGAGGTCTGCGGCTACGTCGATGCGCTCCACTTCGCGTGGGGTGAGCTGGAACGGGCCGACGGCCTGCCTCTCCCTACGCGGCTCCTGTCGGCGACCCACGCGCGCTTGCTGCGCGGAGCCCGCGGCGCGCAGAAACAACCGGGCGAGGTGCGGCGCGCGCAGAACTGGATTGGCGGAACACGCCCCGGGCACGCCGTGTTCGTGCCGCCCCCGCCGCATCGCCTCGGCGAGCTGCTCGGCCAGCTCGAGCGCGCGATGCACGACGAGAGCGAGCTGCCACCGCTCGTTCGCGTCGGCCTACTCCACGTGCAGTTCGAGACGCTGCACCCGTACCTCGACGGCAACGGGAGGCTCGGGCGCCTTCTCATCACGCTGCTGCTCCGGCACTGGGGCCTGCTCTCGCGACCGCTGTTGTATCTGAGCCTCTTCCTCAAGACGCATCGCCACGAGTACTACCGGCGGCTGAGTGCCGTGCGCGAAGAGGGCGACTGGGAGGGCTGGCTCGCGTTCTTCCTCGAAGGCGTGGCCACCGTCGCCGACGAGGCGGTCGCGACCGCGCGGCGGCTGCACGTCATCGTCTCGGATCACCGTGAACGCCTCCTCGCGCGCGACGACGCCACCGTGCTCAGCCTCCGGCTCTTCGAGCTCCTGCCCGAGCACCCGATCCTCACGGTGAACCGCATCGTCGCGCTGCTCGATTGTTCGCGCCCGGCGGCAGGCAAAGCCCTGCGGGTTCTCGAGGCCGCCGAGATCGTCCGCCCGCTCGACGCACGCAAGAAGAACCGGACGGTCGTGTTCGAGGACTACCTCGCGTACCTGCGACGAGGAACCGAGCTCGGCGCGTGAGCAAGGAAGCGGCTTGCCGAGAATCGCGGCCTCAGCTCGCGATGAGCCAGGTCAGCACGGCGGCTCCCACCAGCAGCGCGGTTCCGCCCGCCACGAGCCAGGGGATCGGGATCGAGATCGGCTCTTTCGCTCCGACGGCGACGGGAGATCCCGCCGGCGCCGCGGGGGCGGGAGGTCGCTCGGACGCCTTCTTGATCAGGCCGAAGGGGCCGTACGACGCGCTGACCGACGAGTAGCTCTCCGAGAGCGCGGAGAAGGAGCCCGTGAGCTTCGCGCTCTGCTCGGGGAGCGGCACGCGGTCGTCGGGGCCGAAGCGCGCGTCGAGGAGCTCGATGACCTCGCTCTGGGTGACCGCGCCGCCGAGGGTGTCGAGCGCGGACTCGAGGGCCTCTCGCAGGTGGCCCGCGGTGGGGAAACGCGAGGCGGGATCCTTGGCGAGCGCGCGCAGGACGATGGCGTCGATGGCGGGCGGGACCTCGGGGCGCACCGCGCGTGTGGTGGGCGCGGGCTCGTTGAGGATGGCGTCGAGCGTCGGGAGCAGGCCCTCGCGGTGGTAGAGCGGGCGCCCGGTGAGCAGCTCGTGCAGCACGATGCCGAGCGCGAAGATGTCGGTGCGTGGGTCGACGGCGCGACCGCGCGCTTGCTCGGGCGCGAGGTACGCGTGTTTGCCCTTGAGCACGCCGGCTTCGGTCTGCTCTTCCGCCTCGGACGTCTTCGCGATGCCGAAGTCGAGCAGCTTCACACGGCCGTCCCAGCCGATCATCACGTTGTGGGGGCTGACGTCGCGGTGGACGATCGCGAGCTGCTTGCCGTCGACGCCGGTCGCGCGGTGGACGTAGTCGAGGGCCGCCGCGACACGCGCCGCGACGTGGCAGGCGATGCGGATCGGGATGCCGCCCTGACGCGACGCGCGGCGGAGCAGGTCGCGCAGCGAGACGCCGTAGACCCACTCGAGGGTCATGAAGGTGCGGCCGTCGAGCTCGCCCGCCTCGTACACGTGGCAGACGTTCGGGTGGTAGAGGTTGCGTGCGAGGGCGGCCTCCTCGCGGAACATCCGGATGAACTCCGCGTCGTCCTCGCGCTCGGGAAGGATGCGCTTGAGCACCACGTGGCGCGGCTTGCCCTCCGCGGTCGGCTCGCGCGCGAGGTAGACCTCCGCCATGCCGCCACGCGCGAGGCGCCCGAGGATCTCGAAGGGGCCGAAGACCGCGAGGGCCGGGTAATGAGGAACGGCCGGCTGATCGTCGAGATCGAGATCGACGACGGTGCGCTCGTCGCCATCGTCGTCGAAGAGTGATCCGTATTCGGACCCGGCCATTCGGAGCAGCCTAACAGGCCACCACCCGAAGCCGAAAGACTGCGCGGATACCCCCGACAGATGTGCAAGGGCAGATGGCCCCGAACGTGGACGAGCACGTCACGGTTTCGCGGTCAGTCCCACACGCCGGGGCCGCGGAGCCAGGCGTACCTTCGGGGCGCGCGGACGCCGAGCTCGCGCAGCTCGGCCTCGGCCGTCGCGACCTCGTGGTCGTCGCCGCGCAGCACGCCGAGCCGGAGCGCCGCCGCCGCCGCGAAGCCGCTCATCTCGTTCGCGCGTAGGCCCGCGATCGCGGCGACCAGCGTGCGCTTCGCGCGTTCGGTGTCGCCGCGTGCGGCGTGGATCTCGGCGTCGATCTGATCGGCCATCGCGACGTTCACGGGCTGGCTCAGCGCGCGCCGCGCGTCCTTCAGATCCTTCGCCGCCGCCGCGACCAACGCCTCGCGTGCGCTCGCGTCCTCGCGTGCCCGCGCCAGCGCGGCCCGGGCGCGCGCGGCGAGCATCATGAAGCGCATCGCCGGCATCGTCGGCAGCAGCGAACGTCGGAACGCGGGCCAGTCGCGGACGTGCCGGGCATGGGCGGCCTCGCCCCGCCCCGCGTAGATCTCGAGGTCGGTCAGCGACTGCATCTCGAAGTAGTGCTGGATCTGGAACGGAGGCTGCGCCCACTCCGCCATCGCCGCGCGCACCGCGTCGATGCCTTCTTCCGGATGGTCCTCCGCGATCGCGATCGCGAAGGCACTGCTCGTGGTGATGGTCGTGGTGCCATAGAGGTCGCTGCGCTCGCGCGCCTCGCGCACCCACCGCGGCGCGCGCTCCGCGAGCGAGCGGTAGAGCCCGAGGTTCCACGAGGTCATGCCGATCAGGTGGTGCGCGGTGGAGAGCTCCCACGGGACACCGCTGCAATGCTCGCGCAGGAGCCCGTCCGCGAAGACCGCGTGATCGTGCGCGGCGCGGAATCGGTAATGCGCGAGCTCCGCCGAGGCCCAGCTCAAGGCGACGAACGCGCGCAGGTAGGGATCGCCGCTCGCCTCGGCCTCTTGCTCGGCGCGCGCGAGCATCGCGCTACCGCGCCGCATCGGCGGCTCCTCCGTGCAGCCCGTGACCGCGGCCTCCGTCGCGAGCGCACGCACGAAACGCTCACGGTCGCCAGCCTTCAACGCGAGCCGCAGCGCGCGCGCTTGCAGCTCCGCGCCGCGGATGAAGTCGACCATCGAGAGCACCGTGCCGACGGTGGCCACGGTGTCGAGGCGCACGACCTCGTCGTCGCGACCGGGCTTGGTGGGGAGCTCGAGGCGCGCGAATCGGAGCCGCGCGCGGTGGTAGAGCATCGACGCGAGGCTCGCGTTGCGCGAGTCCGAGAGGCGCACGCCGACCGCGTCGAGCACCTCACCCGCGAGGCGCATCCCCGTGTCGAGGCGACCGCTCTGCAGGTACGTCTGCGTCGCGAGCAGCCGCAGACGTCGCGCCTCTTCGGAGGTCCGCGCGTCGGCCACCGCGGCCTCGTAGATCGCGGCCGCCTCCGCACCTCGACCCGCGTTGCGCAGCGCGTCCGCGAGCTCGACCCGCACACGTGCGCGATCGATCGCCGCATCGCTCGGCGCGAGCTCCAGCGCGTCGAAGAGGAGCTGCGCCGCGCGATGGAATGCGAGCGCCGCCGCCGCGCGACGGCCCGCGACGAGCGCGTGCTCCGCCGCGCGAACCCGCTCGCCCGCCGCGCGACAGTGTACGTAGAGGCTCTCCGCGTCGTCCGGTCGACGTCGCTCGATCACCCGCGCGAGCTTCGCGTGCAGCGCCCGCGCGCGTTCGTCGCCGAGCACCGCGACCGCCGCGCTACGCACACGATCGTGGAAGGGCTCGAGCGTGCTCTCGTCGCCCCGTCGAGCCGCGCGCACGAGCCGCGCGACGCGCAGCGTCTTGACCGCGCGGTCCCCTTCGTCGTCGCCGCCCGCGAGATCGAAGACCACCTCGCGCGGGAGCGGGCGCGTGGCGAGGCAGACGGTGGAGAGCAGCTCACGCAGCGCGCTCGGCAGATCGAGCACACGCTCGCGCAGCGCCTCGTCGAGATCCACACGCGTGCGCCGGCCGCGAAGCATCGAGCGCTGCACGTGCCGCACGAGCTCCGCGAGGAAGAGCGGATGCCCTTGGGCCTCTGCGGTGATCTCGTCGACGTCGAGGCCGGCGCCTTCGCCGAGCTGGAGCAGCCGCTCGACGAGCCCACGCGCGTCGTCGTCCGCGAGCCCGCGCAACGACACGTGCAGGTTGCCCTCGCGCGCCACGAGCCGGCGCAGCGCCTGCGCCACGCTCGGCGGGCACTCGCGATCGATCGGTCGCACCGTCGCGATCAACATCAGCGCCGGCGTGGGCGCGACGAACGCGAGCTCGTCGAGCACGCGCAGGCTCTCTTCGTCGCTCCACTGCACGTCGTCGACCACGAGCACGATCGATTCGCGCCGCGCGAGCTCCACGAGCAGCTCCCGCAACGCGACGAGCGCGCGATCGCGGAGCTGCAGGACGTCGAGCCCCTCGATCGGCGGCGGCGGCGCGAGCGCGATCGACGGCACCTGACCGAGCACGGGGAACACCAGCGGCAAGAGCCCGACGCGCGCGGGCAAACATGCCTCGACCGTGCGCGGATCGAGCTTGCGCAGCAGCGTCGAGAGCGCGTCGACCACTCCGTCGAACGCCTTGTACGGAACGGTCTCGCGCTCGTAGCAGCGCCCTTGGAGCACGTGCGCGCCCGTGTCCGCGAGCTCGCGCGTGAAGGCGTCGACGAGCGACGACTTGCCCACGCCCGACTCGCCTTCGACGAGCGCCGCGCGAAACGCGCCCTGTCGCTCGGGCGTGGTGCGACGCACGTCGGCCCAGACCGAACGGAGCGCGTCGAGCTCGCGCTCGCGGCCGAGGAACGGTGGCTCGGGCGAAGGCGAGGTCCCGGGGCGGCTCGACGAGAGGCCGAGCCGCCGCCGCGCTTCGAGCAAGGTCGGACGCCGCGAGGGCTCCGGATCGAGCAACTGCGCGACGAGCTCGTCGAGGTCCTCCGACACCTCGGGCACCCGCGATCGCACGCGGGGCGGGAGCTCGGTCTGCTTGCGCAGCAAGAGCTGCATCGCGGTGCCGGTGAAGGGCAGCCGGCCGGTGAGCGCTTCGTAGAGCACCACCCCGAACGCGTACGCGTCGGCGTCCGCGACCGCGATCCCGCGCGCTTGTTCGGGTGCCATGTACGCGGGCGTTCCGACGATCGCGGCTTCGTCCGAGGCGACCGGCGCGACGAGCCCGAAGTCGAGGAGCACCACGCGCCCCTCCGGCGTGACGCGCACGTTCGAGGGTTTCACGTCGCGGTGCACGAGCCCTTGGCCGTGCAGACCGCCCAGCGCGCTCGCGAGCTGCACGAACGCGCGGCGCACCCGATCTTCGTCGAGCGGACGGAGCGCCGCCCCTTCTCCCGACTCGCTCGCCTCGCTCGCCTGGCCGCTGCGAAACGCGATCGAGCCACGATCGATTGCGGGCGGCGTCCCCTCCGCGCGCGCGAGCGCTCGACCGAGCTTCACCTGCGTCACCGCGGTCTGCGGTCGCTCGCGCGCGTCGACGCCGACCCACTCGAGCAGCTCCACGCCCTCGACGAGCTCCATCGTGAAGAACCAGCGTCCCTCGTCCTCGAAGAGCTCGTGGAAGTGCACGACGTTCGGATGATCCAGATCCTGGAGCGCGCGGAACTCCGCTTTGAAGCGGAGCAGCGCGTCCGGCGCGAGCGTGCGGAGCTGCTTGAGCGCGACGAGCTGACGGCGCTCGCGATCGTAAGCGCGCCAGACCACCCCGAACGCCCCTTGGCCCAGGCGGTCTCGCAGCTCGAAGCGCTCGGTGGCACGGCTCACGCGCGGCGAGCTTACGCGGACGTGACCACCACGGTCACCTTCGTCGCGCGCCTCCGAGACGAGAAATCGCGAACCACGCTTTGGTGACGAGACGTCCGCGTCACGAGACGGATCTCGTTGACCCGCGGCCCTCGACGTTGCGACGCTCCGGCGCGTCGCGGGACGCGAGAGAGCGTGCGTCGAAGCGCGCTCGGAAGAGGGGAACACGATGACCAACGCGGTGCAGCGCGGGGCGGACGGCTTCTACCACCCGAACGACGTGGGCGAGGTGCAGTGGCTGGTGCAGCTCGCGAACGGCACGATCGACGGCACGTCGGCGGCTGACCCCGCCGACGCGGCCAAGAAGCCGGCGGCTGACCCCGCCGACCCGACCACGAAGGTGCGCTCCCTGCGGGTTCGCGGCTCGGGGCACAGCGTGCCGGCCGCGATCTATTCGACTGGATTCGACGGCGAAGGCATGCCGCCTCCCGACGTGATCGAGGTCATGCTCGATCGTCTTCGCCGATTGACCATCACGCCCGAGGCGGATCCGACACACGCGCTCGTTCGCGTCGAGGCGGGCTGCCACCTGGGCTTCGATCCCTACGACCCGACCGGCACCTCGACGTGGGAGAACAGCCTGAACTGGCAGCTCCAGCAGCGCGGCTACGCCCTCGCGGACACCGGCGGCATCACGCACCAGACGGTGGCCGGCTTCCTCGCGACCGGCTCGAGCGGCGGATCCTTGATGCACGCGGTCGGCGACCAGCTCGTGTCCTTCGAGCTCGTGGACGGGCTCGGCAACCTCCACGTGATCGACCGCGCAGACCCGCGCTTCGGCGCCGTCGGGGTGAACCTCGGTCTGCTCGGGGTGGTCGTCGCGATCAGCTTCCGCGTCGGCCCGACCTTCGACGTCTTCGGTGATCAAGTCACCGTTCAAACCGACGATCCGGCGTCGCCGGTCGATCTCTTCGCGCCGAACGACACTCCGAAGAGCCTCGCGAGCTTCTTCCAACAGACGCCCTACTCGCGGCTGATGTGGTGGCCTCAGCGCGGGTTCGAGCGCGTGCAGATCTGGCGCGCCGGTCGCTCCGAGCCGATCCCGCGGATGAAGCGCAACCCCTACCGCGAGCTCGGACGCGCCCCGCAGCTCGCCGCCCTCGCCGGCTCGCTGACGTACACCGTGCTCGGCAACCTCGACGACGTCTCGCAGGTGCCCGCAAAGCTGCAGATCGCCTGGTACGACAAGCTCGAAGCCTTCCTCACGGGGCAGCCGAACCCGGACGTCTGCCCGTGCCTGCCGGGCGAGAGCGCGCCCGCCACGACCGCGACCTTCCAAGCCGCGCGACATCCCGATCAGGTGCTCAAACACGTCTTCGACGGCACGCACGCCGCGCTGCGATCGCACGCGAACGCGCCGCTGACGGCGACGGTCGCTCCGGACGAGGTGGAGCGCTTCGCGGAGCTGGTGCGGCGCGAGCTCGGCGAGGTGCCGACGGTCGCAGACCACCCCGCGTGGGATGCGTTCGTGCACGGCCTCGTGAAGCTGCTGGAGCTCGTGTCGCAGAAGGCCTTCGACACCCGGCTCGCGCAGCTCCTCGCGGACGGCGTGAAGCTCGCGCTGCCCTGGGCGCTGCCGTACGTGCTCGGGCTCTTCGTCTCGATCGACCGCGACGGAACGCCCTTCTGGGACTCGTGGCGCTGCGGTCTCCCGATGGACAACCAGATGGACGACCTCCTGTGGCCGACCGAGTTCACCGAGCTCTGGATCCCGCTCGAGCACTGCGACGAAGCGATGAACCGTCTGCGCAACTACTACGCGGGCGACGGCACCCCGCGCGGCGCGCTGGCGGCGACCGGCACGTTCAGTTGCGAGATCTACGCCGCGAAGGCGGATCAGTTCTGGATGAGCCCCGCGTACGGCGTGGACGTGCTGCGCGTCGACGTCTTCTGGTTCGGGCTCAACGCCGGCTCCCCCGAGAGCTTCTATCAGCCCTTCTGGGATCTCCTGAAGGACCTCGCGTTCCGGCCGCATTGGGGCAAGTGGCTCCCGCCCGCGAGCGACGCGTGGCGCGCGCACTACGCTTCGCAGCTCCGGCTCGCGGACTTCCTCGCGCTCCGGTCGGAGCTCGACCCGAAGGGCGTGTTCGCGACCGACTACTGGCGCGCGCACCTCGGGTTCTGAGCCTTCGTTCGCGAGCCTTCGTTCGTGAGCCTTCGTTCGTGAGGGCGCGCTCATGCCTCGTCGGCGAGCTGCGTGAGCGCCGCCGCGAGGACCGACGCCGACACC
This sequence comes from uncultured Sandaracinus sp., assembly GCA_937982655.1. Lineage (GTDB taxonomy): Bacteria > Myxococcota_A > Polyangia > Polyangiales > Houyiibacteriaceae > JACKEH01. The sequence continues at coordinate 48,652 of CALJLK010000087.1, read as the reverse complement.
GACGGAACCCCCGGCGGCGCGTCTCGCTCCGCGCTCCGCACGAACACGCCGAGGCCGTGCGTGGACGCGTAGCGAATCGCCGGCAGGTCCGTGAGGTCGTCGCCCGCGAAGAAGACCCCACGCGTCGCGGTGCGGACGTGAAGCGCGGCGAGCGCCTCGCCTTTGTCGCCCGGGGCGAGCTCCGCTTCGAGCACCGCGCGGCCCTCGCGCGCGTGCAGCCCGAGCGCGCGCGCGCGTTCGGCAGCGCGCGCGAGGAGCGAGGCCTGGAGCTCCGAAGCGAGCCCTCGCACGTGCAGCGCGGCCGCGCGTGGCTTTCGCTCCAGACGACCTCCGTGCGAGTCCACGAGCGCGATCACGAACGCCGCGAAGGCGTCGAGCCGCGCACGCTCCTCCGCCGAGACCGCCGGACGCCGCGCGTGAGCGCCCGGCGGGATCGTCCAGCCGCCGTGCTCCACCACCCGCCACGCGTTCGGCACCGCGCCGAGCACCCGCCGCAACCCCGCGACGTCGCGCCCCGTGACGAACGCCAGCGAACGACGCGCCGCGATCCGACGCAGCGCCGCGCGCGTCGCGCTCGGGACCCGCGCGGCCGCCGGATCGGTGACGATGGGCGCGAGCGTTCCGTCGACGTCCAGAGCGATCAGGCTCGGCTCGGGCAACGCGCGGATGCGCGCCACCAGCGCGTCCACGCTCGGCATCTCCGTGCCTTGCCCACTCTGCGCATCGTCGCGCGCGAGCTCCTGCGAGTCGTCCGGCATCGTCTCGCTCACCGTCTCGCTCACCGTCTCGCTCACCGTCTCGCCGACCGTCTCGCTCACCGCTCGAGCTCCGCGAGGAACCCGTCCGCCCAGCGGTGCACGTCGAGCGCGCGCACCTTCTCACGCAGCGCGCGCATCCGAGACGACGCTTCCGTGGCCGGCATCGCGAGCGCCTTCTCCAGCGCGGTCGCGATCCCGTCGACGTCGTAGGGGTTCACCAGCAGCGCGTCGTCGCCGAAGAACGCCGCCGCGCCCGCGAACTCGCTGAGCACGAGCGCCCCGTTCTCGTGGATGCGGCTCGCGACGTACTCGTGCGCGACCAAGTTCATGCCGTCGCGCAGCGGCGTGACGAGCGCGACGTCTGCCGCGCGGTAGTGCGCGAAGAGCCGGCGCTGATCGAAGTTCCGATAGAAGTACTGGAGCGGCACGATCCCGGTCGTCGCGTAACGACCGTTGATGTCGCCCACCATGCGATCGATCTCGTTCTTCAGATCCGCGTACGCCTGAACGTCGGTTCGGCTCGGCACCATGATCTGCACGAAGATCACGCGCTCTCGCGCGCTCTTGTCCTTCGCGAGGTAACGATCGAACGCGCGCATCCGCTCGACGATGCCCTTGGTGTAGTCGAGGCGATCGACCCCGAGCAGGATGCGTCGGCCTCCCGTCTTGGCGCGCAGGTGGACGAGCGCTTCTTCGACCTCTTCGCTGCGCGCGAGCGCGTCGAGCGCGTCGACCCCGATGCCGATCGGCGCCGCGATCACGCGCACCTCGCGTCGACCGACCTTCACCACGCGCCGCGCACGATCGACCTCGTGCGACGAGTAGGCCTCGACGCAGCCGAGGAACGCCTCGACGTACTCGTCGGTGTGGAAGCCGAGCACGTCCGCGCCGAGCATTCCCTCCAAGATCTGCTCGCGCCACGGGAGGATCCCGAAGCGCACCGAGGGCGGCCACGGCACGTGACAGAACCAGCCGATGCGCTGCGTGCGGCGATGCTTTCGCAACATCCCGGGCACGAGCATCAGGTGGTAGTCGTGCACCCAGACGAGGTCGCGTGGTTTGCTCGCCTCGAGCGTGCGCGCCGCGAAGCGTTCGTTGGCCTCGACGTAGTCCGCCCACGGCGCGTCCGCGACCGCGATCGTCGTCGCGAAGCCGTGCAGCAGCGGCCACACGATCGCGTTCGAGACGCCCATGTAGAAGGCGTCGCTCACGCGCGGCGAGAGACGCACCGTCGGCAGCTCGTAGTCCACCTTCGGCCCGTCGATCACGGTGTCGAAGTCCTTCGCCTGTTTGGCGCTGACCCACACCCCGCCGCGCGCGAGGAGCACGGGATGCAGGGCGGCGACGAGACCTCCGGCGGAGCGAACCCAGCGAGCACCTTCGCGACGGAAGGGGCCGCGGTTGCTGACGACGACGAGACGCGGCATGCGGGACGCATAACACACGATCGGGATCTGGCCCGGGATTCGTGGGTGAATCGTGGGCGATTCGCGGAGATGCATGAGCGATTCGCGGAAGAATCGTGGAGTTCTCGCACGAACGACCAGGAATGAGCGGAGATCCGTGCGCTCTACGCTCGACCTCACCGCGTCGGTTCCCTAGGGTCGTCGCGATGGATCTCTTCAGCGCCGCGCAGCGGCTCGGGCAGCCGATCACGATCGACGACTCGATTCGACGCGACCCACATCACCTCCCGCTCGCTGCGCGCGGTCTGATCGGCGACGGCTTCTCCGCCGCGTTGGTGCGCGCGGACGGCGCGATCGACTGGCTCTGCCTCCCCCGCTTCGACTCGCCCGCCGTCTTCACCCAGTTGCTCGACCGTCGTGGCGGGAGCTCCGCGATCACTCCCGTCGCCGAGCGCTTCACGAGCCTCCAGCGCTACGACCCCGACACCAACGTGCTCGAGACGCTCTTTCGCGTTCCAGATCGCGGCGTCGTGCGGCTGACGGACTTCATGCCCTGGGTCGACGACGCGCGCGCTTCCGTCCACGAGGTGCACCGACGCGTGCAGTGCGTCGAAGGCGAAGTCGAGCTCGACGTGACCTTCGATCCGCGCTTCGAGTGGACGCAGCCGGCGAGCTTCGAGGTCTCGGGCGAAGGCGCGCTCGCGCGAGGTGCAGGAGGCGAGACCTTCGTCGCGGCGTTCAACGGGGGACGCTTCGAGGCACGCGACCGCGGGCTCGGGGTGCGGACGACCCTGCGCGCGGGCGAGCGGCGGTGGATGGTGCTGAGCTGGAACGCGCCGCGGCCGGAGCCGATCCGCGCGTACCGCTCGTTCGAGCAGCTCCGACAGACACGCGCGCATTGGCGGCGGTGGACGAGTGAGCTCGTCTACGAAGGCCCCTGGCGCCATCACGTGATGCGCTCCGCGCTCTTGCTGAAGCTGCTGCTCCACGCCCCGACGGGCGCGATGGTCGCGGCCCCGACCACGTCGCTCCCCGAGTGGATCGGCGGCATCCGAAACTGGGACTACCGCTACAGTTGGACACGCGACTCCGCGATGGCGATGCGCGCCACGACCTTGGTCGGCGCGCGGCGTGAAGCGCGCGACTTCTTCCACTTCGTGCGCGACACGCTCGACGCGAACGCGGAGCTGCAGATCATGTACACGCTCGACGGCGCGCCCGTGCCGGAAGAGCAGACGCTCACCGCGCTCGAGGGCTTCCGCGGCTCGGCCCCGGTGCGCATCGGGAACGGTGCGCGCGATCAGGTGCAGCTCGACACCGCGGGCGCGCTCCTCGACGCCGCGTACGCCTACGAGCGCGGCGGCGGCTCGCTCACGTTGCGCTCGTGGCGACGGCTTCGCGCGGTGGTCGACGAGGTGGCCGCGCGCTGGCGCGAGCCCGATCACGGCATCTGGGAGCCGCGCGACGGCAAGCGCCACAACGTGCACTCGAAGTTGATGAGCTGGGTCGCGCTCGATCGTGGCGCGCGGCTGGCCCCGCTCTTCGGCGACGAGACACGCGCCGAACGTTGGCGACACGCCGCAGACGCCGTCCGCGCCGAGGTGTGTGACCGCGGCTACGACGCCGCACGCGGTCACTTCGTCGCCGCCTACGATCACGCCCACGTCGACGCGGCGCTCTTGCTCCTGCCGACGAGCGGCTTCCTCGCGGCCGACGATCCGCGGGTGTCACGCACGATCGACGCCGTGCGTCGCGAGCTCGGCGACGGCGTGTTCCTCCATCGGTACCGCACCGACGACGGCGTCGGTGGCGCGGAGGGCGCCTTCGTTCTTTGCGGATTCTGGCTCGCGGAGGCCCTCGCGATGGCGGGGAGGATCGAAGAAGCGGAGGAGGTCTTCAAAGCCCACGCGGAGGCGTCCAACCACCTCGGGCTCCTCGCGGAGGAGATCGATCCCCGCTCGGGCGAGCTGCTGGGGAACTTCCCCCAGGCCTTCAGTCACCTCGGCCTGATCAACGCCGCCGCGCGCATCGACCTCGCGCTCCGCACCCGCGACGAAGGCCTCGGCGAGCTGCCGACGAGCTGGCGCGCGCTCCGCCCGTCCGATCCCCCGCCGGAGTGAGCGGCTCGAGTGCGTACGGCCACGTCCGACTTCGGCGTAGACTCGGCGCCCATGGGACGACTCACCTTCAGCCTCAACCTCACCCTGGACGGCTGCGTCGACCACGAGGAGGGGATCGCGGACGAGGAGACACACGCCTTCTTCACTCGTCGGATGGACGAGCACGGCGCGATGCTCTGGGGTCGCGTGACGTACGAAATGATGGAGAGCTACTGGCCCGCCGTCGCTCGCGGGGACGAGACGGCCCCCCCCGCCGTACGTGAGTGGGCGATCAAACTCGAAACCAAACCCAAGTACGTCGTGTCGTCGACGCGCACGAGCTTCTCGTGGCCCCAGAGTCATCTCGTCGCCGGCGATCTGAGACACGGCATTCAGTCGCTCAAAGACGCGACCCCGAGTGGCGTCCTTCTCGGTAGTGGAACGCTCGCGACCGAGCTCGACCGGCTGGACCTGATCGACGAGTACGAGCTGCTCATCCACCCCCGGATCGCGGGTCACGGGCCGACGCTGTACCAAACCGGACTGCCCAGCACGCGACGCCTCGAGCTGGTCTCGGCATCGCCCCTCCGAAACGGTGTGGTGGTGTTGCATTACCGCCGCGCGCGCTGAGGTCGGGCCCGAGCTGCGGTCCTGCCTCGAGCGAGGGCCCCACCGAAGACCCACTCCAAGGAGTAAGACCCACTCCGGGGAAGGATCTGACGGCTCGCTCCAAGGATCTGAAGGCGCGCTCCAAGGATTTCTGAAGGCGCGCTCCAAGGATCCACCAATCTTTCCGTCGACAAACGACAACACGCAAGCATTCGTATTCATTTGCTTTTTGTCGCCACCAACCCAAGTGAGCAAACTTCGTACACAGCATAGTGTTTAGCGTTGCTTGACACTTTCCACGGCTGCCGACAGACTGCTCGGCATGTCGCGACTCGCCGACGCCGTGCCGCAACCGGTCGCCCCGATCGACGTCGCGGCCAAGCTCGTCTCCCTCGCGCTCCCGGCGCGCCTCGTAGCTCCCCTGGATCAAGCGCGGCGCGACGCGCGTGTCCTCGGCGGCGTGCTGCGAGGCCGACGCCCGACCCCGGTGCGCACGGTGACGCAGGGACCGACGCGGGCGCCCCACCTCGAAGAAGTCGATTTGATCGACGCGCTGTTCCCGCGGCGAATCGCGGAGAAGCTCCAGCAGGTTCGGCGCGACGTCGGCACCGTCGTCGGGGTGCTCTCGGGAGATCGCCCCTCGCCCACCGTCGCGCGCCGACCGCGCACGACGCCCGTCCCGACCGCACCGACCGCCGTCGCGACCCGGCCGCTGCGCATCGCGCGCGTGGTCCGCGAGACGCCCGACGCGGTGTCGCTCTACCTCGAAGAGGCGGACGGCAAGGCGCTGTCCTTCGTGGCCGGGCAGTTCCTCACCTTCGAGGTGAAGCTCGAAGGTCAGACGCTCCGTCGCGCCTACTCCCTCGCGAGCGCTGCCCTCCCCGGCCACGCGCCGCACGTGACGATCAAGCGCGTCGAAGGCGGACGCGTCAGCAACCACCTCGTCGATCACGCGCGCGTCGGCGACGTGCTCCACGCGCTCGGTCCCTCCGGAGTGTTCACGGTGACCCCGGATCCGAACGTCGAGCGGCACCTGCTGCTCGTCGCGGGCGGCAGCGGCATCACGCCGATCGCTTCGATCGCGGAGAGCGTGCTCGCGACGGAGCCGCGCTCGAAGGTGACCCTCGTCTTCGGCAACCGGCGCCTCGACGACGTCATCTTCCGCGCGCGTCTGAAGACGCTGCAGGCGCGCTACGGCGAACGCTTCGTCGTCGACCACGTGCTGCAGGACCCGCCGACGGACTGGACTGGCGCGCGGGGCGTGCTCGACGCGGCAACCCAGCGCGAGCGATTCACCGCCCTCGGCGTCGACCTCGCGCAGGCCGAGATCTTCGTCTGCGGTCCGACGCCCATGATGGACGCGGCGCACGAGGCGCTCTCCGCCCTCGGCGTCGACCCGAGCCGCATCCACGAAGAGCGCTTCACGAGCCCCGAGCAGCGCAAGCCGGTCGCGCTCCCCAAGGGCCCGCAGCCGGTGCTCGTCACCCTCGGAGGCACCAAGCGCGAGGTCGTGCAGCGCGAAGGTCAGACCCTCCTCGAGGCCGGCCTCGCGGCTGGGCTCGCGATGCCCTTTTCCTGCGCGATGGGCGGCTGCGCGGCCTGCAAGGTCCGCTTGGTCGACGGCGACGTGGTCCAAGAAGAGCCCAACTGCCTGACCGCGTCCGAGCGCGCGGAAGGGTACGTGCTCGCGTGCTGTTCGCGCGCCACCGGCCCCTGCGCCGTGGAGGTCCCATGACGTTCGAGCTCGATCGCACGCGCGGCACCCTGCCGCCGCCCGCGAAGGACACGAAGAGCGACGCCGCGCACGACGGCAAACGCTACCGAATGAAGGAGCTCTGCGAAGCGAGCGGCCTCGATCGCCAGGCGATCCACTTCTACATCCAGCAAGAGCTGCTACCGCCCGGCCACAAGACCGGCCGCAACATGGCCTGGTACTCGGAAGAGCACCTCGAGCGGCTCCTGCTCATCAAGAAGCTCCAGCACGAACGTTTCCTGCCGCTCAAGGCGATCAAGGCGCTCCTCGACGGCAAAGAAGAGAGCTTCACCCCCGAGCAACACGAGTTCCTCGCGGGTTTGAAGTCGCGCCTGCGCGGCTCGCTCGCGCCCTCCACCGAGACCACGCGCATGCTGGACGCGGAGCGCCTCGCGGAGCGCGCCGGCGTGCTGCTCGAGGACATCCGTGAAGCGATCGAGCTCGGTCTCGTCGCGGCGCGCGAAGAAAACGGCCGCCTCGTGGTGTCCGAGTCCGACAGTTGGATGATCGAGCTCTTCGGCCAGATGCGCCGCCTCGGCTTCTCCCGCGAGCTCGGCTTCACGGTGGCGGACGTCGCCTTCTACGAAGAAGCGATGAGCAAGCTCTTCCGCGAAGAGATGCGCCTCCTGTCGCGCCGCCTGTCGAAGCTCCCGCCCGATCAGGTCGCGAAGATGATCGAACGTTCGCTGCCGATCATCCACACCTTCCTCACCCGCTACCACGCGAGCCGTGTGAAGTCGTTCTTCGAGAGTGTCGACGATTGAGTCCGGCTCTCGTACGCACCTTCCATCGCGAACCCTTTCGACTTTCCCTCTTCCTTCGAGCGTTCCCCAACTCTCCGCCGAGGTCTCCATGATCACCGACAAGCTGCTCCAGCTCCTCCCCGAGAAGGTCCGTGCGCGCGTCGAGCCTTACGCCGAAGCCGCCGAGCTCATGAGCGAGGTGCGGGACCCGAAGGTCGCCGCCGCGCTCGGTCCCTCGGGGGTCCGCGGCCTGATCTTGCAGCGCGGCAAGCAGGGTGTGCCGACCAAGATCAAGGCGAGCCACGACGCACACTTCGACTGGTCCTACCCGATGGATCAGCCGGAGATGCGCGAGCTCTACGTCCGCGCGAAGCAGAACCAGTGGGACGGCGACACCTGGCTCGACTGGTCGACGGATGTCGATCCGGAGAGCCCCGAGGTCCGCATCATCCCGGACGACTTCCTCAACTTCGAGAAGCTCGAGGGCTACATCGGCGCGCGCTTCACCCCGCGCGAGAAGGCGCGCATCCGCTCCGACGTCGCGGCCTGGCAGCTCAGCCAGTTCCTCCACGGCGAGCAGGGCGCGCTCTTCGCCGCCGCGCAGGTCACCGAGGCCGTGCAGTTCTTCGACGGCAAGCTCTACGGCGCCACCCAGGTCGTCGACGAGGCGCGCCACGTCGAGGTCTTCCACCGCTACCTCGATACGAAGCTGAACAAGCTCTACCAGATCAACGACAACCTCTTCGTGATCATCGACGCGCTGATGAGCGACTCGCGTTGGGACATGAAGTTCCTCGGCATGCAGATCATGGTCGAGGGCCTCGCGCTCGGCGCCTTCGGCACGCTCTACAAGATCACCAACGAGCCGCTGCTCAAGGAGCTGCTCAAGAACGTGATCCGCGACGAGTCGCGCCACGTGCACTACGGCGTGCTCGCGCTGCGCGAGCACTTCCTCAAGCACATCAGCGAGCGCGAGCGCCGCGAGCGCGAGGACTGGTCGTTCGAGGTCGCGCTCCTGATGCGCAACCGCTTCCTCGCCTACGAGATCTACGAGGAGCGCTTCGAGGGCCTGCTCACGCGCGCGCAGTGGCGCGACGTCGTCAGCACCTCGCCGGGCCTCGAAGAGTTCCGCCACGTGATGTTCTCGCGTCTCGTGCCGAACCTCCGCGAGATCGGGCTGCTCAGCGACCGCATCAAGCCGCACTACGACCGCGTCGGGCTCTCGAAGTACTTCGGCGGCCGCAGCGCGGATCAGATCACGACCGAAGAGATGATCGGCGAGCTCGATCGCGAAGCCTCCGCGATCCCCTCGCTCGCGCTCGCGCACGCCTGAACGGCGACGCCCCACGAGTCGACGTACGGAGCCCGCCTCGCGCGGGCTTCGTTCGTTCCGTCTGTCTCGAGCGTCGACGAGCCGCATCGCCGCGCTCGGTCGATCGCGTTCAGGCGCAGGCCGCCGACCGCGACCACGTCGCCGTTCGCGTCGTCCGCCGTCCACGACCACGACCACGATCGCGAAAACGCGAGCGCGACCGAGCACCACGTCCCCTTCTCGAAAGGTCGTCAGCCGCCGGCGAGCTCCGCGAATCTCCGCAGCAGCTTCGTGCCGTGCTCGCTCGGCGTGATCGCGGCGAGGATCGCGTCCGGATCGTCGCCTTCGCTCCGGATCGCGTCGCGACGACGGAGCACGTACTCCGCGATCGCCTCGTGATCGATCTCGGGGTGGAACTGCACCGCCCATGCACGTCTCCCCGCGCGGAACGCGGAATTCGGATCGCGCGGAGAGCGCGCGAGGCTCGCGATGCGTGGCGGAAGCGCGCGCGCGGACTGCCGGTGCGTGGCTTGAAAGAGAAGCGGCGCGCCCACCGGTGCGAGCCCTCCGAGCAGCGGATCCTCGCGGCCCTCGTCGGTGAGCTCGACCCGTACCGTACCGATCTGCCGACCCTTCGGGTTCGCCCCGACGTCGCCGCCGAGCGCATCCGCGAGGAGCTGGTGGCCGTAGCAGACCGCGAGCATCGGCAGCTCGACCTCCAACGCGCGAAGCAGCCACGGGCGCAGCGCCTCGCTCCACGGCTCGCGGTCCGTGACCATCGCGGACGAGCCGGTGATCACGACCCCGCGCACGTCCTCGATCGGCGGCGCAGGCTCCTTCCGCACGTCGACCACCTGCGCGTCGCTCGGCGCGATCCCGAGCCCCGCGAGGAACCAATCCTCGTAGTCGCCCCGCTTCGCCGCGAGGTCCTCGAAGGTGTTGCCGGTCTTGAGCACGAGGAAGGGCTTGCGCACGCGCCGATCATGGAGCGCGTGCGCCCGAAGGCCAGCCGCGGGACGCACCGTCGCGTGGCGTCACCGGACGGCCAGGGCGTCGAGTGCGGAGCGTCGCGTGCGTCGTCGAAGGCGCACGCCCCGAAGACCTCACTCGCAGAGCGCGCGGGTGCGATCGTCCGCGTTCGGCACGAGCGCGATCGGTACCTCGACGACCGCGCTGCCGCTCGTCGGCGGCGTCACGCGGATCGTCCGGAACACGTCGAGCACACAGGCGCGCACGCGCGGATCGCCGATTCCGTCCGAGATCGCGCACACACGTTCGACGGCGCCGCTCTCTTCGACCCGAAAACGCAGACCGAGGCGTCCGCCGTGCGCGCGCTCCGGGGCCGCTTGCGCGAGACAGCCCGCGAGGTCGTCGCGCCGCTCCCCGATCGCGGTGCGCAGAGCGGGCACGTCGACCTCGCCCTGCGAGGGCTCCCACTCCGGTTCGTTCGCACAGAGCCCGAGCGTGTCCGCAGGTGGCGCCGGCGCGGGCGGCAAACGCACGTCGTCCGCGAGGGGCACCGCGAGCGCGACCTCGAGCCGTGGCGGGATCGCGGCGAGGTAACGACGCAACGCTGCGAGCGAGACGCCCGCATCGGCCGTCACGAGCACGCGCCCGATGCCCGCGTCGCCGTCCTCGCTCCCGAGCCACGCGGAGAGCGCCTCCGGAGTGTGCGGCCCTGCGAGCGCGGCCGAGATCTCGGAGTCCACGAAGCGCACCCGCGCGCCGTCCTCCGACACGAAGAGCGCCACTTCGCGCCCGCGGATCGGCGTCGTGCTCGTGAGCACCGCGAGCACGAGCGCGCCCGAGCCCCGCTGTCCCCACACCGCGAGCGCCGACACCGGACCGCGCGAGCGGAGCCGCGGCACCAACGCGGGGGCGGCGTCGGGCACCGGACGCACCGGCACGGCGAGCTCCGCCTCCAGCCGAATGCCGTCGCCCATGCGCACGCCGCCACGCAGCACGCAACGCTCTTCGCTCGTACCCTCGCCACGATCGTCGAGCCGTCGGATCGCCGCGACCAGATCCGCAAACGTCGAGGTCGGCCCGAGCGCGCGCGCGATCCCGGGTGTCTCACGCGCGACCTCGACCTGCACCTCGGTCTGCACGTCCCCCTCGCGCTCCCGCTCGCCGCCGACCGTGACGGGCTCGGGAGGCGGGGTGCTCTCGCCGCCACACCCCGCTACGCCGAGCCAAACGAGAAGTCCGAGGACCGAAGAACGCATCGCGCCGCACGGTAGCGGATCCGTCGACGGCTGACCCCGCCGACCTGCGGATCCGTCGGCGGCTGACCCCGCCGACCTGCGGATCCGTCGGCGGCTGACCCCGCCGACCTGGTGGTTCCGTCGGCGGCTGACCCCGCCGACCTGGTGGTTCCGCACGGAGCCGCGACATCCTCGTCGCTTCTCCATCGAGAGCCTGGACGCCGTTCGCGCACCGACCGGGCCTCGCCTGCCCTCGCGTGCTACCAAGCCGCCGCCATGAGTCTCGTCGTCTTCGAGGACGTCTCTCTCCACCTCGGCGGCAAGAAGATCGTCGAGCACCTCGGCCTGCGCATCGCGGACGGCGATCGCATCGGTCTCATCGGACCGAACGGCTCCGGGAAGACGTCGCTGCTGCGTCTGCTCGCCGGTCACACGCAACCGGACGGGGGCGTGATCCGCGCGCGAAAAGGCGCCCGCATCGGCTACCTCCCGCAGGACGTGCACCTCGACGGCGGCCGCACGCTGCGGACCTTCGTGCGCGAGAGCGTGCCCGGTCGCGCGGCGCTCGAAGCCGAGGCCACGCTGAACGCGCTCGGCGCCGACGATGGTCAGCCCGACTACGAAGACCGCATGATCGACGCCGCAGGTCGCGTCGGCGAGCTCCACGAGCGCATGGCGCACTTCGACGCCTACTTCGGCGAGCACGAGGCGCTGCGCATCCTCGCCGGTCTCGGCTTCAAGGACTCCGATCTCGAGCGCGATCTCTCGGAGCTCTCCGGCGGTTGGAAGATGCGCGCCGTCCTCGGCTCGCTGCTCTTCCAGCGCCCGGATCTGCTGCTGCTCGACGAGCCCACGAACCACCTCGACATGCCCTCGGTCGCGTGGCTCTCCGCGTTCTTGCAGCGCTACGACCGCGCCATCGTGCTCATCAGCCACGACCGCGAGTTCCTCAACGAGCAGGTGTCGCGCATCGTCAGCTACGAGCCGGAGGGCGTGCGCCAATACGTCGGCAACTACGAGCAGTACAAGCGTCAGCGCGAAGAAGAGCGCGTGCTGCTCGAGAACCGCGCGAAGAACCTGCAGCGCGAGAAGGACGACATGGAGCGCTTCGTGAAGCGCTTCCGGGCGAAGGCCTCCAAGGCCAAGCAGGTCCAGAGCCGCGTGAAGAAGCTCGAGAAGATGGACGACGTCGAGCTCTTCCAGGATCGCGAGCAGATCCGCTTTCGTTTCCCGCCCGTCGAGCGCGCGGGGAAGAACGTGCTCGAGGTGAAGGGGCTCACCAAGCGCTACGGCGACCACGAGGTGCTCAAGGGCGTCGATCTGATGGTGCCGCGCGGCGAGCGCATCGCGCTGCTCGGCGTGAACGGCGCGGGCAAGACGACGCTCCTGCGGATCCTCGCGGGCGAGATCGAGGCGAGCGGCGGCGAGTACCAGTACGGCGCGAACACCAAGGTCGCCTACTACGCGCAGCACCACGCGGAGGTCCTGCGCAAGGAGTGGGACGTCTACACGACGGTGAAGTCGGAGGCGGTGGACGCGTCGCATCAACAGGTGCGTGCGGCCCTCGGCGCGTTGCTCTTCGGCGATCAGGAGATCGAGAAGAAGATCGGGGTGCTCTCGGGTGGTGAGCGCGCGCGCGTGGCGCTCGCGTGCATGCTCGTGCGTCCCGGCAACGTGCTCCTGATGGACGAGCCGACGAACCACCTCGATCTCGACTCGAGCGAGCGGCTCGCCGACGCGCTCGCGAGCTTCGAAGGCACCCTGCTCTTCGTCAGCCACAACCGCTCGTTCATCCGTCGGCTCGCGACGAGCTTGTGGTTCGTCGAGGACGGCAAGGTCGTCGTCTATCCCGGCACGCTGGACGACTACCTCGCGAAGGTGCAGCGCGGCGAAGGCGATCTCGCGACCGCGGTGAGCACCGACGCGGGCGGAAAGAACCTCGCACCCGGCAGCAGCAGCGGGCAGAGCAAGAAGGAACCGGACGTTTCGAAGAACGGTGCGGCGAAGGACGGTGCGGCGAAGAACGGTGCCGCGAAGAACGATGCCGCGAACGGTGCGAGCTCGAAGGAGCCGGCCGCGCAGAAGCCGACGAGCACCGTCGACGATCGCGCGCGCCGCCGCGAGGACGCGGACCGCCGCAAGGAGCTCCAGAAGAAGCTGCGCCCGCTGCAGCGTCGTTCGGAAGAGCTCGAGAAGACGGTCGCGCGGCTCGAGAAGGAACAGGCCGAGCGCGAAGCGCAGATGAGCGACCCGGCAACCTACGGCGATCCGAAGAAGCAGAGCGAGCTCACGCAGGCCTACGCGCGCGCGAAGGTCGAGCTCGAGGTCGCGATGGACACCTGGTCGGAGATCCAGGAGGAGCTCGAGCGCCTCGAAGCCGAAGGCTGAGCCCCGAGACCTCGGCTTCGCTCAAACGAGATTCTCCCCGTTCCCGGACGCGAAGCTCGGGGGTAACGTTCCTGCATGACGAAGCTTCGGGGACTCGCGATCGCGGTCGTGTGGGTGCTTGGTCTCGTGGGGTGCGGCGACGACGATCCCCCGATCGAGCTCGACGCCGGCACGGACGCCGGGAGCGCCGACGCGGGCGCGAGCGACGCCGGAATCGACGGCGGCGTCGACGCAGGCGCGGACGAAGACTCGGGCGTCGACGCAGGGACGGATGCGGGCACCGAAGACGCCGGCCCGGTCGAATGCCCCGCGCTCGGGGGTGGGTACACGTTCGCGACCGAGATTCCGGAGGCCTGTCCGGCCGGAACGGGTGAGAACGTCTTCACCACGGAGATCACCGTCGACGACGCGACGTGCCGCGCCACCATCGAGACCACGGACGCGGAGAACAACCGCCTGCGCATCGAAGCCGACGTGATGCTGCGCCCGGACGGAAGCTGGGGCCCGGCGACGATCCAGCTCAACGGAATGGACGTGGAGTGCAGCGCGAGCTTCTCGTTCGGCGCCCTCGCGCAGATGGCGTTCGACTGCGGAGAGTGCGACTTCACGATCCGCTTCGGCGAATGAAGCAACGATCCGCGAGACGTCGGCGGCGGCGTCTCGCATGTGTCGTGTTTCAGGTCGGCGGACCGCCGCTCGAGACCACGACGTGTGGCATCGTCACTCCGCCGCGTCGGCCCAGGCGAGGCGGAAGGTGGAACGCGACGGATGGACCGCGGCGAGCTTCACGTTCATCGCGGGCTCGGAGGAGACGGCCGCGAGCGCGTGGAACGCGCCGACGAAACCTTCCGCGATGAGCGGCGTGAGCATGCCGGGCGGATGCCGGAGGATGAGCTCGATCGCTGTCGGGCCACACTCGGTCGCCTCGAGCTCGAGGCCGCGATGGAAACCCGTCCAGCGCACGCCCGCAGTCTTCAACATCACCTGCGGCGTGAGCGAGCCGAGCAAGGTCCGGTAGAGCGGGCTCTGCGCGACGAGCGACATCTGCTCGAACCAGAAGGTTCGGAGCCCGCGCTCGTCGAGGCCGTGGTGATCGGCGAGCGCGAGCGCGGCCGCGAAGTGGAGGACCTCGGAGATCCACACGTTCGCGGGCGGTGGATCGCAGAGCACCGACGCGACCGCGGGCGGCAAGCCCGAGGTGTCGCTCGGCGCGGGGCAGACCTCGAGCATGAAGCGCACGAGCGAGGCCTTCGCTTCGTACGACGGGTACGCCGCAGTGCCGCCCGGCAAGGCGGAGAGGTAGCTCGTCAATCGCGGATACCGACTCACGACGACTCACTGTACGCAGATTCGGAAGAACGCGCGTCACCCGTTTGGGTGAGATCGGCCGTTTCGAAGCCGATCTGGCGACTCCCTGCTCGAGGTCGCCATTCGGAGACGACACACGACCGAATCCGCGATTCGATGGTTCGGTCGCCTGACGGCGACGCTCACGTGACGTCGGGTCGCTCGGCCTGGCGGCCGGCTCCAAAAACGTCAATTGGCCCCTCTCTCACCGACTCGCGCGACGCCATCGGACGCCCGAAGCCTCTCCGGCTCCGGGCGTCCTCACGACGTGGGGGGGTCGCGATCAGAGGTCGATCGTGAGCACTCCGTACGGGCCCATCGCGCAGAAGGCGCGTTGGTTGCGGACCTCGAGCGACTGGCAGTGCCAGCCGGGCATGTCGACCTCTCGAACCGTGGGCTGCCCGCGGCCGCTGGCGTCGATGACGGTGAGCCGGTTCGACTCGCTGATGAATGCGTGGTCGCCGCGCGCCGTGAGCCCAGCGCCGCCCCACCACCAGTAGTACCCGGTGCCGACCTCCAACGGCACGCTCGGACGCGCGTCGAGCGTCGCGTCGTCGCGCAGCGCGAACACCGTCACGCGCGTCTCCGGCACCGTCGAGTCCCACCCGTAGAGGCTGCCCGACTGGCTGCGCACGAACACCCGCGACGCGCTCACCGCCACCGTGGTCCCGAAGAATCCGTCGCGGTCGAGGCTCTCGCGGCTCACCAGGCGCGCGACCTCACCGTCGAGCCGCAGCGTGTTGATGCGACGGTCCCAGGTGCGGCAGACGTTCTCTTCCCAATCGAACGAAACACGCCCACTGGACACCCGGCAGGTCTCCCAGTCGCTCGCGCGCTCGTCCTGCAGCACGTCCTCCAGTGTCACCACGACGTTGCGGCGGTGGTCGTAGTGCACCACCTGCCCGGGGATGTTCACCGGCGCGAGCATGCGCGGCGAGGCGGGGTCGCTCAGATCGAGGCGATCGAGGTAGTAGCGGACCCGACCGCTACCGTCGCGCACGAGCTCCGCGTGTTGGCTCGCGACCACATCGCCGCTCACGAGGCCCGCGTTGGCGCCACCGCCGTACCACCAGCCGTAGCCGTAATCGATCGCGCAGCCCCACGGGAAGTAGCCCCACCCACCGCGTGCGATGTCGGCCGGGAGCTCGAAGCGGGTGGTGAAGGTCGGCGACGACGGGTCTTCGAGGCTGAACACGTCGTAGCGGACGCGCTGCTCTCCGACCGAGCCCTCCTCGGGATCGTACGAGTAGGTCCCACGCACGCGGCTCACGACGAGCGCGCGATCGGTCTTGAGGACCTCCCCGAAGTACTCGTAGCCGTCGCTGGTGCTCGCCGTGGGCTCGGTGTCGACGTGCCCGACGACGGTCGGCTGCTCGCCGCGCATGTCCACCACGTGGAAGCGCAGCGTGGTCTCGGTGCGACCCGAACGATAGTCGTAGCGGTGATGCGGCACGTAGACGTAGTCGCCGTGCGGATAGACCGTGTCGCCCCACGTCGCGTAGCTCTCGCACGCGCCGTCGTCCGCCTCGACCTCCGTGAGATCGAGCGACGCGACGGGCTCGGCGACCGACGCGTTCTCTGCGTCCGCGAGGTCGATCGTGGTGCGGCCGGTCCACCAGTCGTTGCCGAAGCGCAGCACCTCGTCGTCCGAGATCGCGTGCACCGACGTCGCGTGTCGCGTGAGCTCGAGGGTGTCGAGCGCGGAGGGCGCGTCGCGATCCGTGATGTCGAAGCTCTGCACCGCGTGATCGGAGACGCCGAAGAGCGTGTCGGCGCGGAGGATCGAACGCCGAGCGGTGCCGATCTGCGGGGCCACGCCTCGCAGCGTCAGATCGTCACCCGCGACATCGATGATCTGGATGCCGCTCTCGTACTCCCAGCGGCAGCCCGCGTCGTCGGTCGTGCCCGCGCCCGCGAAAGGCACGAGGATCAGGCCTCGGTCGAGCAGCAGGTTGAAGGCCTTGTGGATGCGATCCTGATCTTCGACCGCCCACGACCAATCGCCGCCGAAGTGCACGCGATCGAGCATCGTGGGCGCCGTCATGTCCGACACGTCGAAGATGGAGACGGTCATCGCGCCTTCGTCGAAGCCGAGGCCGTACACGCGGTCGCCGCGCGGCTCCATGTGGTAGACCCAGCCGGGGATCTCGAGCTCACCGACCTGCAGCGGGTTCGCCGGGTCCGAGAGATCGAAGGTGAAGAGCGGGTCGATCTGCTCGAAGGTGATCGCGTACGCGCGGTCTCCGTCGAAGCGCGCGGACTGGAGCGACTCCGGTCGCGGCAGGCGCATCGTGAGGCTCGCGAGCGGGGTGATCTCCGACGAGCTCGCGACGGTGAAGGTCTCGAGCACGGGCTCCTGACCCGAGCCCCAACCGCCGGCCTGGCTGATCACGCGGAGCACGCCCTCGTGCTCGTCCATCTGCCAGCGGCTCTGGATGCGACCGTGCACCTCGACGGTGGCGCCGATCGTCATCTCACCCGAGGGATCCGAGATGTCGATCGTGAAGAGGCGCGTGTCGTCGCTCGAGCCGGGCTCCCAGCCGCGGCTCCAATCGTTGCTCGCGACGTAGATGCGCTCGGTGGTGACGGAGATGCTCTGCGGTCCCCAGTCGGCGCCCGCGACCATCTCGACCTGATCGATGAGCGCGTAGCCGCTCGGGCTCACGGAGAACGACGCGACGCGCGTCTTGGGTTGGGTGTCGCAGCCCCAGCAGTAGCCGTTCTCGAAGGTCGCCACGTAGATCACGTCGCCGACCATGCGCGAGTCGCTGACCTCGCCGAGGAGCTCTTGGTCCGCGAGGACCTCGATGTTCGTGGGGTCCGCGACGTCGAGCGCCTGCATGCGCGCGGTGGTGTTCCACGAGCCGTTGCCGGTCTCCGCGTCGACCTCGTACGACCAGAAGCCGTTGTACATGACGTACGCGACGCCCTCGCGGAGGTACATCTCGAACGGGATGGCGGAGAAGCGGTGAGTGCCGAGCACGCGCAGGTCGCGCGGGTTCGACAGGTCGATGACCGTGAGCCCCGCGAAGCGCGAGAGCGCATAGAGTCGATCGCCGTCGATCTGGATGATGTCGGCCTCGGCGATCGCGCGCTCGGGGTCTTCGCCTCCGTCGAGGCCGGGATCGTCGGGCGCCGCGGCTCCCGCGTCCGCCCCTCCGCGATCTCCGGTCGACTGACCGTAGACGTCCGAGATGAAGTCGCCGGACGCAGAGCCCGACGAGTCACCGCAGCCTGACGCACCGAGCGACGCCAACAGCGCCGCGACCAAGAAGCGAGCCGATCGAGTCCTCATGCGACGCGGAACAGCAACGCACGTGCCCGCGCGAAATCGGCGCGTGTACCGACGGATCGTAGGGCAAGCCCGCGAAAGGCGAGCTCAGGCGTGGGCTCCCTCACGCGCTGCGGCACACCCTGACTCGCGCTGCGGCGCAGCGGATGCGCGTGCCTGCACGTCGCGCGTCGTCGATGACGCAATCCCGACAGGACCACGAGGACACACGACAGGAACCACGACGAGACCACACGAGCGCGGCGCGACCGCTGGCTCAGCCGAGCGGATCGGTGTCACGCCGCCGACGTGTCACGCCGCCGACGTTGCGCGTGTCGAGCCGGTCGCGCATGACGTTCGGTCCATGCGATCGACGCAGACACCGTCGCTCACCTCCGTCTACGTCCACTTCCCTTGGTGCGCGCGGAAGTGTCCGTACTGCGACTTCGCCACGCGCGGTGTGGACCCCACGACCATCCCCCACGAAGCCTACGCGGACGCGGTGATCGCCGAGCTCGCGCTGCGCCGCGACGCGCTCGCAGGGCGTACGCTCGCGAGCGTCTTCTTCGGCGGAGGCACGCCCTCGCTCTGGAGCGGCGCCGCCCTCGGACGCGCGCTCGCCGCGATCCGCGACGCGTTCGACGACGAGGTCGCAGACCTCGAGATCACCGCGGAGTGCAATCCGTCGAGCCTCGACGACGCGAAAGCGGAGGCCTTCGCCGCGGCTGGCGTGAATCGTTTGAGCCTCGGCGTGCAGTCGCTGCGCGACGAGCGGCTGCGTTTCCTCGGACGGCTGCACGATCGGCAGGGCGCGCTCCGGGCGCTGCGCACCGCACGACGGGTGGTGCCGCGGGTGAGCGGCGACTTGATGTTCGGGATGCCCGATCAGACCGCGGAGGATCTGCGCGACGAGATCGCGGAGATGCTCGACGAAGGTCTCGACCACGTCTCCGCGTACGCGCTCACCATCGAGCCTGGGACGCAGTTCGGGACGTTGCATCAGCTCGGCAAGCTGCGGGTCGCGCGCGAGGACGACTATGCCGCGATGTTCGAGATCGCAGAGCGCGCGTTCGGCGACGCAGGGCTCGCGCACTACGAAGTGAGCAACTACGCGCGCCCCGGCGAAGAAGCGCGACACAACCTCCACTACTGGCGCGGCGGGGCGTACCTCGGCCTGGGGGCCGCCGCGGTCGGCATGTTGGACGATGCCGAAGGCGCGTACCGATGGACCAACCGCAAGGACGCCGACCGATACCTTCGCGCGATCGGCGAAGCGCGCCTCGAGCTCGAGGAGAGCGAGCGGCTCGACGCGCAGGATCGGATCCGCGAGGCCTTGATGCTCGGGCTGCGCACGGAGGAAGGCGTCGACCTCGAAGCGCTCGAAGCACGTGTCGGGGTCGCGTGGACCACCGGCCGTGAGAAGTCGGTCGCACGACGTGTCGCGAGCGGCGACGTGGTGCAGGTCGGCGGTCGGCTCCGCGTGCCGAAGGACCGGTGGCTGCGCCTCGACGGGATCGCGGCGGACCTGTTCTGAGTCTCGTCACGGCGGCGGGAGAGCAACACGTCCGACACGCTGATCGTGAACGACGCTTCGCAGGCCGCGGCCCCTCCCTCGCGAATCTACAAAGAATTTCCCCTGGCACGACCCTTGTTTAGGCTGATCGCCATGCGCCAGACCCTGCTCGTCGCCTTCGCCCTCCTTTCCGTCGCCTGTGCGGGCGACGACTCCCTCGCCGTGAGCGGCGAGGTCCGTGTGGACGCCGAAGGGACCCCGACGGGCTTCGTCTTCGACCGGCGCACCAACCTGCTCGACCCCGACCTCGCGGACCCCGAGGACCGACGGCTCCGTGGACGTTGCACGATCGGTCGCGACGACGCCGGCGAGGACGTCATCGCGGTGTCGATCGAGCGCGCGCCGACCAGCGCGGAGGGGGCCGCGATCGAGCGCTTCTCGCTGCGCACGAACCGCGAGAACGGCGGCGAGCTCTCGGTCGAGCTCGGCGGAGTGACGTACGACGCCGACGCGTCCGCGAGCTGCTCGATCGGGCTCGACTACGCGGTGCGCAGCGACGGCATCGTCGGCGTCACCTTCGACTGCGACGCGACCGACCCCACGAACCGAAGCGCCTCGGTGATGGGCGACCTCGCCTTCGAGGGTTGCGACGTGGAGTGACCTCGCGGCGCATCGCGCAACGGCCATCCGAAACGAGCCCGCCGCGCGCGGGCTCTTTCGATCGCCTCTTTCGATCGCCTCTTTCGATCGCCTCTTTCGATGGTCACGACACGTCCGGCTCCGAGACGAGCAGCTCGTTCGCCGCGAGGGCGTCGGGTTTCGCGTGGGTTGCCGGGGCTCGTTCGGGTGACGCAGCTCAGCCCGCGCGCGCGGGGATCAGCACTGGGCCGAGCAACACCGCGATCACCACGAGCACCAGGATCGCGACGTACGCGTACGCGAGGCCCGCGAGGCCGCCGACCTCCGCGCCGCCCGCCATCTTGCGGAGCTTGCCCGAGATCGCGCCGTGGAGGCCCGCCGCGATCACGACGAGCAGGAGCTTGCCGTGCATCCAGCCCGCGCGCGCGTAGAGGTCCCACGAGAGCGCGAGCATCGTGAGGCCGCCGGCGAACGCGAGCACGAGGCCGGGTGTCGCGATTCGGAGCGCGACGCGGCGCGCGAGAGCAGCCACGGGCGCGCGCTGATCGCCGGCCGCGGCGGCCGCGACGAGCGCGACGCCGATGGAGGTGCCGAGCCAGAGGAAAGCACCGACGAGGTGGAGGGCCTTGAGCCAGAGCAAGTGCATGGGGTCGCTCGCGTGACGCTCGACGGACGAGCGATCGGTAGGGGTCGACGTGTGGATCGACGGTGAGGCTCGAGCGGAGGCTCGATCAGAGGGTCTTCTCGTACACGCGGTAGGTCTTGTAGACCTTCCCGCGCATCGCTTGGATGCCGAGGTTGATGGGGCGGTTGTCCTCCAGCGTCCAGCTCAGCTCCGCCCACTGGAAGCCGTGGCGGATCCCGCGGTGCGCGAGCTCGGCGTACATCGCGGTCGAGAGCGCGCCGTAGCGCTTTTGGCCGCGCATCTCCTGGCGGATCCCGAGCAGCATCAGGCGCCCGGAGCGCACGTCCTTCTTGATCTTCAGGTGCCAGAGGAGCTTCGCCCACAGCGTGGGGAAGAGACTGCCGTTGCTACCACGGAGGATCTCCGGGAGGTTCGGCAGACAGATCACCATGCCGACCGGGCGCCCCTTCACCTCCGCGAAGAACGCGAGGCGCGGGTCGATGAGGATCTTGAAGTCCTCCGCCATCTTCTCGACTTCGGCTTCGGTCGCGGGCACGAATCCCCAATTGTTCGACCACGCGTCGTTGAAGATCTCGAGGATGTGATCGAGCTCCTCCCGCATGCGCGATGGGTCCACGCTGCGGAAGCGGACCTCGGGCAGAGCGTTCATCTGCTCCCACGCCCGCTGCGCGCGCGGAGGCGGCGCTTCGACGTGGTACTTCCACGCGAGCAGGTCCTTGGCCTTGGTGAGCCCGTAGGCCTCGGCGAGGCGCTGCTGGTAGGGCCGATGGTGCGCCATCATCAGCGCGGGCGGCGTGTCGAAGCCGTCGACGAGCAGGCCACACTCCTCGTTGATCGTGAAGCTGAAGGGCCCCCGCAGGACCTTCATGCCCCGCGCGCGGAGCCACGCGCTCGCGGCGTCCAGGAGCGCGCGCGCGACCTCGGCGTCGTCGATCGTGTCGAAGAAGCCGAAGAAACCCGCGTCGTCGCGGTGGATGCGCAGGTGCTCTCGATCGATCTGCGCGGAGATGCGGCCGACGAGCTTCCCGTCGCGGTGCGCGGTGAAGAGCGCCCCCTCCGCGTGCTCCCAGAGCGGGTTCTTGCCCGGCGTGAGGCGATCCTTCAGCTCCATGCGGAGCGGCGGCACGTAGGCAGGATCGTCGCGGTAGACGAGGTCCTGCACCGCGATGAAGGCACCGATGGCTTCTTTGGAGCCGAGGGCGTGCTCTCGAATCTCGACCGTCATGCTTCTCCGTGCCTCGTCGTCGTGCCACGCGGCGACCGCGGCGACGAGCAGCGACGCGGGCTTATCGCGTGCGGGTCGGAGCGTCGAGCCTTTCGGTCGTCTCGGTTACCCCGCCGGTCGGGCGCGCCGGCTCGGCGGAG
Source organism: uncultured Sandaracinus sp. (assembly GCA_937982655.1). Taxonomy (GTDB): domain Bacteria; phylum Myxococcota_A; class Polyangia; order Polyangiales; family Houyiibacteriaceae; genus JACKEH01. Next base: position 26,599 of record CALJLK010000087.1, on the reverse strand, counting down.
CGCTCGGAAGGCCGCCCGCACCCTCGTGCGTTCCCGTTCGCCGCGAGTTTGACCCGCGGATCGGTCCTCCTACGATGAACGCCATGCTTCTGCGAGTCGCGCCGTCGCGCCTGCTCTGCTTCCTGCTCGCCACGACCGCGTCGGTCGTGTCCACCCCGATCGTGTCCGTCACGCACGCCCAATCCCAGGCTGCCCAATCCCAGGCGACTCCGCCGGGGACCGCGCGCGAACGGCTCGCCCGTCTGCAGGCCGAGCGACCGGCGTCGGTGCCCGAGGGAGCGCTCATCTCGATCCAGCACCTGCTCGACACCGCCGATCGGATCGAGTCGCGCTACCCGGTGCAGGCGCCGCGGTGGCGCGCGCGAGCGGAGCGCTACCTCGGCGAGGTCGAAGCGGGGCGCGATCCCTACGTCGCGGCGGACGGAGAGATCGTCAACCGCGGCTACCGCTCGCCGATCTCCACCGTGCTCCAGGGCTACGCGATCTACCTCCCGCCGAACTACGACCCCTCCCGTCGTTACCCGCTCTACATCGCGCTCCACGGCGGCAGCTCGAACGGCAACCTCTTCCTCGGCGTGGTGCTGGGGAACAACATGGATTGGTTGCGCTACGATCAATTCGTCTACGACGACTTCACGCCGCGTTGGACGCCGGATTGGATCGTGGTCGCGCCCACCGGCTTCGGGCAGATCCTCTGGCGCTGGATGGGCGAGCAGGACGTGCTCGACGTGATCGCGGACGTGCAGAAGCACTACTCGGTCGACGAGGACCGCGTGGTGCTGGGCGGGCTCTCGAACGGCGGGCTCGGCGCGCACGCGATCGGCACGCGACACGCGTGGCGTTTCTCGGTGGTGCAGGCGATGGCCGGCGCGCCGAGCTGGACGCAATACCTCGGCGGGCTCGGGCGATTGCGCGGCGCGGAGCGCACCGAGGTGCTGCGCTACAGCGGCCTGCACTTGCTCGAGAGCGTGTGGGGCAGCGATTACCGCTACTACCACGGCCGCACCGATCCGGGGCCGATGCGGCCGCGCTACGTGGAGGAGCTCGACGCGGAGGTCGCGCGGCTCGGCGCACCGGCGCGGGGTGTCTGGTTCGACGCGGGGCACGACATCCTCTACCTCGTGCACCGCCACGGGCGCGTGTACACGGGGCTCGCGGAGGAGCGCCGCGATCGTTCGCCGCGCGAGGTGCGGGTGGTGAGCGGCGACTACCGCGCGTCGCGTCAGCACTGGATCGAGATCACGCGCTTCGAGAGCTACCCCGAGCTCGGGCGCGTGCGCGCGGTGGTGAACGAGGGCGGCGAGCTCGCGGTGGAGACGCGCAACGTCCGCGCGTTCGCGATCGACGTGCGGGACGCGCCGCTCGGCGAGACGACCCGCATCACGATCGACGGCGCGGAGGTGCACCACGGCGAGCGCGCGGGCCTCGGCCATCGTTTCCACGTGGTCCGCGAGGGCGGCACGTGGCGCGCGGGCTTCCCGAACGAGCCCGCGAAGAGCAAGCGTCCGGGGCTCGCGGGTCCGATCACCGACACCTACTACGGGCGGATGGTGCACGTGTACGGCACCGGCAAGCCCGAGCACACCGAGGCGCTGCGGCGCGCGGCGGAGCGCGGCGCGCGTGGGTGGCCGCTCTGGTCGTGGGATCTGCGCCAAGAGGTGATCGCGGACACCGAGGTCACGGACGCGCTCATGCGCGACGCGACGATCGTCCTCTACGGCACGCACGGCGACAACGCGGTGCTCGATCGCATCGCGGGCGCGCTGCCGATCCGCGTCGAAGGCGAAGCGGTGGTGATGGGCGGCCGACGCTTCGTGGGCGCGGACGTGGGCACACGCTTCGTGTACCCGAACCCGCTCGCGCCCGATCGCTACGTGCTCGTCTGCGCGGGCGTGACGCCGAATGCGGTGTCGGCGGGCAACGGGCTGCCGGAGTTCCTCCCCGACTACGTGGTCTACGATCGGCGCGGCATCCCGAGCCGTCAGGATCGCGTCCAAGGGCGCAACGCGCTGCTCGCGGACGGCTACTTCGACGCGCGCTGGCGCTTGCCTGGCGCAGAGGAGCCGACGTCGGAAGGAAGCGGGCCCGACCAGCTCGACCCGGCGACGTCTCCGGCGACGCGTTCGTCGACTGGTGCGCCGACGGGCGCGAGCGCGAACGATTCGACGGAGGCGACCGACTCGCCTACCGAGCCCGCGCTCGTGATGTTGCCGGGCACGCCTCCGGTCCCGGGCCCGCCCGCGCGCTACGCGGCGCCCGCACGCGATCCCGCGGGCCGCGCCGCGCGACGCATCTGGGCGCGCGTTCCGACCTTCGTGAACTTCCGCGGGACCATCCCGAACGCGACGTGGCGCACCGATCGCCGCTACGTGTGGAGCATCCGCCCGCAGCAGGAGTGTCACGACTCGCTGCGCGCTCAGGGGGACGTGCCGTTTCGTCCGTACCCGGATCCCAACGGCCTCGTACCTTCCCCGGTGGAGATCGTGGGCCCCATCGACGGCGTTTGGTTTCGGATGAGCCACGAAGAGGATCCCTTCGTGACGAGCTGCGAGATGGCGCATCGGTTGCCGGCGCTGGTGGCGATCTGGAAACGCCACGGCGTGCGAGGAGTGGAGATCATGTCGAGCTGGCGCTCGCAGCCCTTCACCAGCTTCCACACGATGGGCCTCGCGCTCGATCTGCCGCGCTTCTGGACCGCGGAGGGTTGGCTCAGCTTGTTGACGCACTACGAGGCGACGCCGGATCGCGAGACCTGCGCGGGCGCCGCGCCGCGCGACCCGAAGGCGCGCGCGCTGAGGGCGATGGCGTGCGAGATGGCGGACAGCGCGCTGCTCTCGAGCGTGCTGACGCCGAACTACAACGAAGGGCACCGCGACCACTTCCACGTCGACATCCGCCCCGACGATCCGCGGATGTTCCTGCGTTGAGCCGCACTCGGCCGAACGAACGGCTCAACGCAGCGTGAAGGTCCGGCGCAGGGTTCCGCGCACCGCGCCGCGCGCGTCGTAGGTCGTGATCGCGAACCGACGCTCGCCGAGGGTCTCGAAGCGGGAGCGAACCGCCAGGCGCGTCGAGCGAACCTCGCGCGAGACCTGATCGGTCAGCTCGAAGCGCTCGTCGACCGTGACCGACACCGAGGCGACCTCCGAGGGCGCGCGCTCGAGCCCGATCTCGTAGAGGCTCTCGCCCATCTGCTTGATGTAGACGCCGGTGCCCGAGGTGACGTCGAGCAGACCGACGCCGAGCGCGACCTGCGTACCCGACGCGTCGAGGCCACGAACCTCGAGCCGACGCTCGTTGCGCTCGATGTCGAAGGTGTACGAGGTGGGGAAGTTCTCGCCCGCCGTGCGCGCGACCTCGCCGATCACGAAGCCGTCGACCACGTAGCGCACCGAGCTCACGGACGCAGGCGCGAGCGCGCGCAGCTCGTAACGGCCGTCGGCTTGGCGGGACCAGTAGACCTCGAGCGCGGCGAAGCCGTCGTCGACGGGCGCGTCGGGCTCGGTCGGCGTGTCGGAGCCGCAGGAGGCGCCGATGGGGAAGCCTTCGCCCGGAGCACGTGCGAGACGCGCTTCGGTAGCCGGTCCGTAGGCGCCGTCCTCCGCGATGCGATCTCCCGGGTTGTTTCGGTTCCAGAGTCGCTGAAAGGCGAGCGTCGAAAGCGCGCGGATGTCGACCCCACCCTGGTAGTCGAAGTGCACCGGATCGCCGGATCCGAACCAACGGAAACCCTGATTCGCCATCGGCGTGCGCCACCCGGAGTAGGGACTGAGGTCCACCGCCAACCCCGATTGATGGTTGGAACCGCCAGGCGGAGCCGCGAGGCCGATGCCGCAGCGGCCGGTCTGGTACCAGCGGTAGAGCAGGTATTGCTGCGGCAGGGTGCGCAGGCCCGAGGTCACGTACATCCCGCCGCCGCCGTTGCGCGCGGCGCGGGCGAGCGCCTCCGCGGCGGGTGTCTGGAGGAACGGGAACGCCGCCGCGCCGAGCGAGATGCCCGAGCGGTCGATGCGCGACATGAGCCCCGGGCGCAGACAGTTCAGCTCTTCGATGAGCTGCTCGGAGAGGCCGAACACCGCGGTGGTGGAGCAGCGCGAGGTGACGGCCTGCGCGACCGTGAGGTCGTCCTCGGCGCTGGTGACGTCGCCGATGCTCCCTTCCTCTCCGTAGCCGAGCGGCTCCGACATGCAGCCCGAGGCCGAGACGACGAGCGAGGCAACCACGAGACTCCAGCGAGCGTTCATGCCGACGGTGCTGAGCAGCCCGCGTGCCGCGCGACCTTGCGGGTGATGCGCGTGGGGAGCGCCGCGCGATCGAGCCTCGATCGGCGGCTCCGATCGGCGAGCGCGGCATCCGAACGACGCGAGGTCGACCAGATTCCGAACGCTCGGGCGCTGGTGAGTGAGGTTCTCTGTCTCCGAAACTGTCCGAAGAATGCGTGCGAATGGAGTTCACTGTACCCTCACTGCGCAACGTCCGCAGGGCTCGCCGAGGCCTCACCGGGCTCCTCTCGAAGGCTCGCGAAACGAGGCCGCTCGACACGATCTCCACGCGACGACGCAGTCATCGGGTCCGCGCGATCCGCGGCGACGCCGAGCCGCGAAGCACCCGCAAGGCGCTCGGGCACGAAGCCTGCGACGCGACTCGGCATGCTCGACTCGCTCCGTGTGCTCCGGTGCTTCTTCTTCGCCTTCGCGCTCGTCGTCGGCTGCGTGAACACCGTCGGGCCCGAAGGTCCCTCGGAGGCGTTCTCCCCGACCGACAACGCCCCTTCGGAGCTCACCCGCTCCCAACGTCGCGCGCGCGCCGCGCAGATCCGTGACGCCGCGGCGGCCAACGGCATCCGCACGGGCTGGTTGCTCGCGGGCATCGCGGACGCGGAGACCCAGATGTCGCATTGCTGGCGCGAGCTCACCTGGGCGTGCCAGGGCCCCTACTCCGCCGACTGCGACGGCCCGGTGGTCGCGGGCGCAGGCGACGGGCCCTGCTCGATCCGCCAAGGCGGCCTCGGCATGTTCCAGTTCGACGCGGGGACCTTCGACGACACCCTGCGCCGTGAAGGGAACCGTGTGCTCTCCATCGCGGGGAACGTCGCGGCGGCGGTCGACTTCGTCGTCAACATGGTCATCGGCAGTCGCTACATCGCCGGCGTCTCGACTCGTGCTCAAGCGCTCGACTGGCTCAACGGCGTCACGACCGACAATTCTCGTTTCACGCCGTGGATCCAGACGGTGACGCACTACTACAACGGCTGTCTTCCGAGCTACTCGTGCTACGGGCAACGTTTCCGACACTACCGGGACAACGCGCTCGGGGTCTGGAACGAGATGGGTGGCGCGTCGTTCTGGAACGACGGCGAAGCCGAGCCCGCGCTCCCGAGCTTTCCTGCCATCGAGGTCTACTGGGCGCGCCAGGCCGACGGTCGCTACGAGCTGCGTGCGCTCGCGCCGGCCGACGTCGAGCGCGTCGTCTACGTGGTGGACGGCTACGTGATCGGCGAAGCGACGCGGCTCGAGGGGGACAACTTCCCCACCGCGTACACCTTCAACGTCGAGCGCAACGAGCGCCGCTTCGAGGTGCGCGGGTACGACGCCGACAATCGCCAAGTGGGCCTCGGCGTGGGGCTGCTCGACGTGACCTCCGGCACCGGCGTCTACGTGAAGCAGATGGGCGCGGGCCTCTACGAGATCGGCCTCGAGCGCGCGCCCGCCGGGGTCGCGGCCATCGAGGTGGTGGTCGACGGACGCTTCACGCTGACCGATCAGGTCTCGCGCGCGACGCGCTCGACGCGCATCGCCGTGCGCTCCCGATTCGAGACGCTCGGGGAACGGAGCTTCGCGATCACCACCTACGACGCGGCCGACGCCCCGCGCGGCACGCTGCGCCGCACCTTCGCGCTGCGATGACCCCCTCGCTCGCGTACACCCCGAGCGACGAGCTCATGGCGTCCCGTAGCCCGGCGGAGGCGCGGGGACGCCGACGTCGGCGGGCTCGGCGTCGAGACCGAAGTTGTGCTCCGCCGCTTCGCGTTGCGCTTCGAGGAGCTCGACCTGCCGGCGGTGCGCGATGAGCGCGTCGAGCGCCTGCTGGTAGCGAAGCTGCGGGTCGTCGCGGATGGCGGCGCGCAGCGCGGATTCGGCGGCGCGGAAGTGACGCTCGGTGTCGCGTTCGAGCGAGATCGGATCGAAGCGCCGCGCGATCGACAACGTGAAGTAGACCCGCGCCCGCTCGTCGGGCGGGAGCGCGGTGACCTCGGCGCTGCGCGCGAGCCGCTCGAGCCGCGCGCGCCCTTCCCGCCAGCGCCCCGCGCGCAGCTCGTCGATCGCGACCTCGACCTCGGGGAGCGGCGGTCGCGGCAGCCGCGTGCGCACGAGCTCCTCTCGCGTGTCGACGAGCCCGACGAGCCGCGCCCCGAGCCGCTCGAACGCCCGCTCGCGCATCCGATCGTAGCCGCGCCCTTCTTCTTCGACCCCGAAGCTCACCCGCTGCAACGCGCGACCGGTCGGTCCCTCGTGCACGCTCACGCGCAGGCGCACCTCGACGATCGGCACGTCGTACGCGTCGCGGCGCTGGCGCGTGAAGCATCCGCTCGGACCGCAGATGGTCTCGGGGCGGTTGTCGTAGCGGAGCACCGTGCTCTCTCGGACGCGGGCCTCGAGGATCACGACCACCGACGCGCGTCGGAGGCGTCCGCTGCTGCGCATCGGCTCGAGATCGGCGACCCGCACGCGCTGCGCAGCCACGCGATCGCCGCGCAAGTGGGTGGCGAGCCGCTCTCCGAGCGCGATCGCGTCGAGCTCGTCCGCGGTCGCGATCCAGATCTCGGGGAACGCACGCAGCGGCACCGTCGCGGGCGTCGTCACCCGCGCTTCGAGCGTGGGCCCACCGCACCCGAAGACGAACGCGAAGGTCGCGAGCACGACCGTTCGGGTGCCGAACGCCCACGCACGCGACACCCACGCACGCGACACCCACGCACGCGACGCCCACGCACGCGACGACCACGCACGCGACGCCCACGCACGCGACGCCCAGCCACGCGACACCCACCGACGCGAAGCACCGCACCCACGACGCCACCGACTCGGCGCGACCCGCGTCATCCTTCGCGCTTGGCCTCCTGCCACAGCCGATCGAGTGCCTCCGGATCGAGCGCGCGCAGCTCGGTGCCCGCAGCCTCGGCGGCCAGCTCCGTACGACGAAAGCGGGTGGAGAAACGATCGAGCGCGCGTCGCAGCGCGGCCTCGGGATCGACCCCGAGCTTTCGCCCGTAGCTCGCGAGCGCGAAGAGCAGATCGCCGAGCTCGTGCTCGATGCGCTCGGTCACGCCCGACGCCACCGCCTCGTCGAGCTCCGCCAGCTCCTCGTCGACCTTCAGCCGCACCCCGCGCGCGTCGGGCCAGTCGTAGCCGTGCGCAGCCGCCTTCTCGCCGACCCGCCACGCTCGAAGCAGCGCGGGCAACGACACCGGCACCCCACCGAGCGCACCGCGCGACGTCTTCTTCGGGTCGGCGGGGGCAGCCGCCGACTTCTTCTCCTTCGACTTCTGCGCTTCCCAACGCGCGAGCGCCTCGGCGCCGCCGCCGCTCGGCTTCTCGTCGCCGAACACCCACGGGTGACGACGGACCATCTTCTCCGCGATGCCGCGCACGACGTCGTCGATGCCGAACCAACGCTTCTGCGCCGCGAGCTCGGACTGGAAGACGACCTGGAAGAGCAGATCCCCGAGCTCCTCGCGGAGCGGCTCGGGCTCCCCGCGGTCGATCGCTTCCACCACCTCGTGCGCCTCTTCGACGACGTAGGGCCGCAACGTCTCGAGCGTCTGTTCTTTGTCCCACGGGCACCCCTCGGGCCCGAGCAGGGTGCGCATCACGTCGACGAGCCGCGCGAGGCTCGCACCGTCGTTGGTCATTCGCCGATGGTAGCGCGTGACGAGACGGAGGCCTCGCGGTCGCGTGGGAACGTCCGGGCTCGCAGCGCGTTCACGAGTCGACGCCACACCGAGCGTCGCGAGCACACGCCCATCCACGCGTCACGAAGGTGCCGGCCTTCACGCCACCCGCATTCACGCAACCCAACGCGCGTAGCGACCGCGGACGAGCACGGGCTCTCCGTCCACCACCACGTCGAGGCGTCGCCCGAGCGCGGCGACCATCGAGCTCGCGCACCAGGTCGCGCCGGTGTGCTCCGGGCACGAATACCCGAGCACGAGGTGCAGCCCCGGCATCTTCAGGTCCTGGAGCATCGCGCCGATCGGCGTGAGGACGTTGAGGTTGGTCCCGAACGCGATCTGGCCGACGCGGCGACCGTTCGGATCCGAGTCGACCGCCGCCCAGACCGCCTCCGCATCGGGCCCCTCGACCTCCACGAGCGAGCCGCGGTGGAAGCGGAGCACGTGCGAGCCACGGATCGCCGTGCCGTCGTGCAGCCAGAGCCCACCGTCGGCGCGGTAGGCGCCGTCGACGCGCGCGGGCGAGGTCACGACCTCTCCGCCCGGCAAGTTCGAGAAGCCGGGCTCACGCAGGCGGCCGCTGCCGTTGTGCCAGCGCGTCTCGTCGCCGAGCTCCACCCGGAGCACACAGCCCGGTCCGGAGTCGACCTCGATGCGCTTGGCCATGGCGAGCCGAGCGCGCAGCCGCTCACCGACCGCGTGCACGTCGTTCCAGTCGGAACGCAGCGACTGACGGATCATCGCATCGGTGATGCCGACCATGTGCGCATGGCGACGTTTGCCGGGCAGCGTGCACACGCGTCGCCGCAGCTCGGCGTCGAGCCCACCCACCGTGCCGACCATCACCGAGCCGTCGGCCTCGGCGAGGTGGGTCTCGAGACGCGCGCGAAACGGCACCGATCGCGAGGTCGCGAGGTCCAAGAGGTACGTGCGGGTCTCGAGCCCGAGCTCCACCGCCTCCGCGAGGAGCGCGCGCCCGAACGTCTCGCAGCCGACCTCCACCACGAGCACCACGCGCTGACCGGTCACCAGCCCGAGGGCGCTCTCGAGCACCGCACGCGCCGGGACGGCGAGCGAAGGATCCGCCGGCAACGCCGCGAGGTGCGACTCCGCGTCGTGGCTGACGGTGATGCTCTCGCGACGCACCCGCGCCGACTCGCGGCGCTCGGTCGGGCGCTCACCCGAACGCTCGCTCGTCGGCCGCTCGCTCGCGCGCCGCGTCGCCTCCTCGTCTCGCTCGGCCCCCATCGTCGGAACGATAGCGCGAAGAAGATTCACGAATGAAGGGGGATCTCCACTACGCCGAATGAGGTAGACGCAAAACCGTATACGGGACCGAAGGTGCAGAAATCCCCGCGTTCCACGCAGGATGCACGGACATGCGGCTCCCACACCCACGGACGCCCATTCGCGGCGCGGAACACGAGGGCCCTTACCGACCGTGCGCGCGTCGAGCCCGCTCACCCGTCCGCGCACCCAGCCAACGAACGTTGCCTCACCCCATGTCGCCGCCGAAGATTCGCTTCTCGAGCACGTCGGCGTAGTCGGCGACCTGGTAGACGAGCGCCGCGATGTCGGCGTCGCGCACCCGCGCGAGGGGCATGAATCCCTGCGTCACGATGCGCGGCATCTCTTTGGTCCCGGACACCAGCGTGACGCGCGCGTAGCGATTGCGAGCGATGCCCGCGAGGAGCATCGGCACGTCGACCACGTTCGAGAGCTCGCCGACGTCGCACTCGACGCCGAGCATGAGCTCGCCTTCGCAGTACGCCTCGGTTCCGTCGAGCACGAAGAGCTTCGCGCGGTGCCAACGTTTGCGGCCCGTCGCTTCGGCGCCGAGCGGCACGTCGAGCTCGACGCACGCGGCGGGTTCTTTCGCCGGCACCTGCCGCGCACCGAGCATCGCGAGCACGCCTTCGAGCCGCGTCGGCAGGTCGGCGCTGCGCCCCACGCCCGCGGCAGGCGCGAGCGGCGAGTGTCGAACCTCGACCTCTGCGGGCACCGGCGCGTTCCCGAGCAGGTAGCGACGAATGAGATCGTCGAGATCGTTCTCGGTGGCTTCGTCGGCGGTGAGGAAGTCGACCGCGCGATCGATGGTGACGGGACGACCCCAGCCGACGACGAGCGGACGCCCGCCGAGCGCAGCGCGCCACGTCCGGGAGCTCGCGCCGGTGTAACAAGCGGCGAAGATCATCAGCTTCAACCCCGGGTGCACGGTCGAAGGATCGACCTCGGAGGGCATGATCTTTCCGCCCTCGCAGGTCTCCACCGCGCCGTCCTCGTGCCCATGCGCGAGCCAGAACACACCCGCGGGCGCGAGCCCTGGGACGTCGGGCGCGTTGCCGCAGACCGCGCCGAGGAAGTCCTCGCGCACCGCCTCTTCGTCGACGACCACCGTGAAGCCCGCGCGACGCAGGACTTCGACGTCGTCGTCGATGTGCTCGCGCGCCTTCGCGAAGAGCTGCCGGTCGTTGGGCGAGTGGATCTTCAGCCCGAAGAGGAACGAGAACACGCGGCCGTCGCCGATGCCCGACGCGAGCGGCGCGAACACCATGCGCTTGTTGGGATCGTCCGGTCGACGTCCCTCCGACCACGCCTTGACCGCTTTGCTCGCGCCCCAGCTCTGGGGAAGCACCGGAGGTCCGGGCGGGGGCGCGGGCGGAGGCGCGGCCGCTGGAGTGTCGGGAGCGGGAGCGACCGGAGCAGCCCCCGTCGTGATGGGCGCGACGGGCGCGCTCGGCGCCGCCCCCGGTGGCGTGACGGGCGGCGTCATGGGCGGCGCGTCGAGCGCCCCCGCACCCGGCTCGTGAGGCTTCTTGGTCCACGTCGACATTCGCACCCTCCCCGCGGCCACGGCCGCACCCCTCGCACGCTCCAACGCTCTAGTACACCGACGTCGTCGCCAACTCCGTCTCGGACGTCTCCGACTCGGACGTCTCGTCGCTCGCCTTCAAACGAACGAAGCCCCTCGGCGGTTGCGCAGAGGGGCTCCGGTCGTCAGGCAAACGGACGCGCTCAGAACTGGTCCGCGCCGCCCGCGAACTCCTGTTCGAGCTTGTCCGCGGTGTTGGCGACGACGTGCAGCGGGAGCTCGAACTCCTCGATGTCCATCGTGCCCATCTGCACGCTGTAGCGGACGATGTAGATGTCCCCGTCGAGCGCGAGCGCACCCACGGCGAACTGATAGTTCTTCCGGAGCGCGACCTCGGGGGCCATCTGGTTGAGCTTGCAGGCTGCGCTCGCGAAGTCGCACCACTCGCGGTTCATCGCCTCGAACTTCGAGATGATGACCGCCTGCAGTCGACGCGTCTCGTACTCGAACACGAGCTTGAAGCTGTTCTCGCGATCGTCCGCGAGCTTGTACTTCGAGCGCGCATATTCCTGAACTTCGGCCCACGTCGGCATAGTCGATGACCCCCTTGAACGTTGCGGGAGCCGGCAGGCTATCAGCGCCTCGCGGACGGCTTCAATAGCAACGTTCGCATCGGCTTTCCGGCGTTCCGAACCGTGGGTGCACGGGGGTACGGCGCATCGAACGTGGTCGTCGGCGTCCTGGGCGTCAGTAGCGCGTCGGCTCGGTGAAGGTCGTGTCCTCCACCAAGTACTGCACGCGCCGACCGTCGCGGTTGAGCACGCAGTCGCCGCTCGCGAGCAGGCGACGGAGCGCGAGCTGCGCGGTACGCACGCTGACGTCGAGCTCCTGCGCGGCTTGGCGCGTCGTGATGCCGCCGTGCCGCGCGATCACGCGCAGCAGACGATCTTCGACGTGCTCCACGCAGCGCGGATCGGGGAGCACGAGGCCGCCGTGCGGCTCGAGACGCAGCCGACCTCCGCTGCGATGCACGGTCGCGGCGTCCTCCACGCGCGCGCGCATGCGATGCACGAGCACGTCGAGGATGCCCGCATGCAGCGCGGGCACGAACTCGAACTCGTACGCCTTCTCGAAGAGCGCCGCGTCGGTGAGCCCCTCGTCGCCCGCGAGCGCGAGCGCCGCGATCGCGGTGTCGACGCGCCCCCGACGCAGACGCGTGCGCTCGAGCCGCACGATCGAGGCGTCGTCGCCGAGCAGCGGCACCGCGACCCGCAAGATGCGACGCGGCGGCACCCCCGGCCGACACACCACGCTCGCGATGGTGGAGTCTGCGGGACCGTCGGGAGGACCGACGATGCCGTGCAGACCCGCGGGCGTCTCGTCGACGTCACCCCGCGCCCACGCGCGCGCGTTCTCGGGGAGCTCGTCGAGACCCACGCTCGGATCCAGCGCGCCCGCGAGCGCCTGCGCTTCGGTCGCGATGTCGGCGAAGCCCGCCGCCTCCGCGAGCACCACGGCGCGTGCACCTTCCGCCGCCGCACGATCGCCGACGTGCGCACCCGCGAGCCAGCGCAGGAGCGCACGCGCCGCACGCGTCGAGGGTTGATCGGGCGCATCGACCAAACCGAGATCCACCTCGACGCCGCGCTCGGTCGTGGGACGCCACCCCGCGAGCGAGCGCTCCCAGCGAAGCCAGCCGTGCCAGAGCGGCGACGCGAACGGACCGATCGCGGCGAGGATGCGCGTCGCGAGGTGAGGGCGACCGCCGCGACGCCGGACGCGGGCGAGCACCAAGCTCGCGAGGATGCGCTCTGCGCGTAGACCTTCGGTGCGGGCCATGCGCGACGCGCGGCGCGCGAGACCCGTCGCGCCTTCGACGTCGCCGAGGGTGAGCGCGGACATCGCGCGGATCAGCGTCGCGTCGATCACGATCGAGGCGTCCTGCGCCTGCGCGCCTTCGGCGTAGAGCGCTTTGCCCTCGGCTTCGAGCGCCGCGACCTCACCCCGCAGGAGCTGTCGCCACGCCTCCGCGCGCCGCAGCGTGCGTGCCGCCGCCGCGTCTCCCGTCGCGAGCGTGCGATGGACGGCGCAGAGCGCGGCCAGCGTCGGCTCGCTCCACGCCACCAGCGCCGCACGTTCCGCGTGCGCGCACGCGAGCGCCGCCGCCGCACGAACCTCGGGCGCCTCCGACGCGAAACGCGCGATCGCCTCCGAGCTCGGCACGGTCGCGCCCGGCTCCACCAACGCGCGCGCCGCTTCCACCGCGAGCGCCCACGCTGCGGCGTGTGGACCTTCGAGCTCACGCAGCGCGTTCCACGGGCTCTCGAGCCCTCGAAAGGCACCGCGACACACCGCCTCGTGAAGCTCTCTGCCCGTGGTCTCGACGTCCATCTGTGCTCACCGTCACCGCGCGCGCGAACGGAGAAGGCGGACGATCGGGCGTCCCGCCGTCCCTCCACGCCCCCATTCGAGACGGGCTCGTAGCGACGACGGTGGATGCGGCGAGCGCACGCGTTTCTCAGCGACCTGTCTGGCAGGGTACAGTATCCGCGATGGCGCAGAGCCGGGGATATCGACACTTGCTCGAGCTGGCCAGCGGCGGCGTCGGGACGGTGCACGTCGCCATCCGGCGCGACGACCCCGAGCGGCGCCTCGTCGCGGTCAAGCGGCTGCACCCGAACCTCCGCGACGATCCGCGTGCGCAGCGGACTTTGGTCGCCGAGGCCGAGCTCGCGGGCGGCGTGAAGCATCCCAACGTGCTGCGCGTGCTCGAGACGGGCGAAGACACGGAAGGCCCGTTCCTCGCGATGGAGTACGTCGAGGGCTGCTCCCTCGCGCAGCTCGTCGCGCAGGTTCGTTCGTCGGACGAGGAGATCCCGCTGCAGGTGGCGCTCGACATCGCGCGGCAGATGGCGCTCGGCCTGCACGCCATCCACGAGCAGGTCGGCGGGCTCCTCGTGGTGCACCGCGACGTGTCGCCGCAGAACGTGCTCATCGGCTACGAGGGCGTCGTCCGCATCGCGGACTTCGGGATCGCCAAGCCGCTCAACCCGCTCGAAGAACGCACGAGCGACACCTCGACCGGCCTGCTCAAGGGCAAGGTCGGCTACATGGCGCCCGAGCAGCTCCGCTTCGAGACGCCAGATCGCCGCGCGGATCTCTTCGCGCTCGGCGTCGTCCTCTGGGAGCTGCTCGCGGGTCGGCGCCTCTACCACGGCCACGACGGAACCGAAGGCGCGCGCCGCATCCTCCACGAGCCACCGCCGGACATCGGCGACGAGCGCGAGGACGCGCCGCCCGAGATCGTGCAGCTCCTCTTCGAGCTCCTCGCGAAGGAGCCCGCGACGCGCCCGCCGACCGCGGCGGTCGTCGCGGATCGACTGCGCGTATGTGGCGATCTGCTGAGCGCCGAAGAAGGCCCCGTGCACGTGGGCGACTACACCGGCTCGTTCTTCGAGCGCGAGCGCGAGCAACGCCGCGCGACGATCGCGCGCGCGCTCGAACGTTCGAAGGCGCTCGACGTGGCGGAGCGCGAGTTCGGCGAAGCCGCCGAAGAGCCGCGCCATCGTGACTGGCACGTGAAGGGCGCGGCGATCAAGGCGAGCCTCGAGTATCTGCAGGCGGCCTACGGCAGCGAAGGCTACGCGCGCGTGCTCGCGGGCTGCCCGGAGAAGGTGCGCACCACCCTCGGCAACGCGGTGTTGCTCTCGAGCTGGTACGAGGGCGAAGTGATGGTCGCGCTCACCGAGGTCGCACAGCGGCTCTTCGGACAAGACGATCGCACGCACCTCGCGATCCGCATCGGCGCCGCGAGCGCGGACTTCGCGTTCGGCGACGGCGGACCCTACGAGGTGTTCCGGCGCCAGGGCATCCGCGAAGGCGTGAAGCCGCTGCTCCAAGCCTCGGCCGAGATCTACCGGCTCTACTACGACGTCGGCGCGTGGCTCGTCGAAGAGGTCACCGACACCGCGGCGGTGATCCGGATCGAAGGCGGCGCGGTGTTTCCACCCGCGATCGCCGATCGCATCCTCGGCTACCTCAAGCGCACGTTGGAGCTCATCGGCTGCGAGGACGTGGTGGTCAAAGCGCTCGTCGATCGCAGCGACCTGCTCTTCACCTCGCGCTGGCGCGATCCGGTCGGTGGCAGCGGGCGCATCTCGCGTCCGCCCAGCATGACGCCGTCGAGCCCCTTCCCGCGCCCGCGTTGAGTCGGTGTTCGGGATGTGCGTTTGAAGCGCGCATTCGTCGATCCCCCCTTCGCGATGCACGCTCGTCGAGGCTGGCCAACCCGAGCGTGAACGTCGTCCACCACCGCCACGCCGCGTGCGTCCGTGCGCGCGTGGTAGGCTCGCGCCTCCGTGAGCTCGAGCTGGAACGATCCGGACTTCAAGACCCGCGAGGACACCGCGCTCGCGTCGGCGGGGACCTTCGACGTGCTCCGCTTCGCGCTCGTGGTCGCGAGCGGCCCCGAGGCCGGCGCGCGCTTCGAGTCCACCGGTGAGCGCCTCGGCGTGGGCGTGCACCCCGCCAACGAGGTCCGCGTCGACGACGCGCGCGTGAGCCGCTTCCACTGCGAGCTGCGCGTGCACCCGCGCGGCGTGCAGGTGCGCGATCTCGGCAGCCGCAACGGCACGCTCGTGGACGGCGTGCGCGTCGACCAAGCGTGGGTCGAGCACGGCGCCACCCTACGCGTCGGCAAGACGCTGCTGCGCTTCGAGCTGCTCGGCGGCAAGAACCGCATCCCGCTCAGCGAGCAGCAGAGCTTCGGCTCGCTCTTCGGCGCCGCGCCCTCGATGCGCGCGCTCTTCGCGGTGCTCGAGCTCGCCGCGCCCACCGACTCCACGATCTTGCTCGAAGGCGAGACCGGAACCGGCAAAGAAGAAGCCGCGCAGTCCATCCACGACGCGAGCCTTCGGCGCGAAGGCCCGTTCGTGGTGCTCGACTGCAGCGCGCTACCGCCGAACCTCCTCGAAGCCGAGCTCTTCGGCTACGAGCGCGGCGCCTTCACGGGCGCGAACAAGAGCAAGGCGGGCCTCTTCGAAGAAGCGCACGGCGGCACCCTCTTCCTCGACGAGCTCGGCGAGCTGCGCCCCGACATGCAGCCCGCGCTCCTTCGCGTACTCGAACAACGTGAGGTCCGCCGCCTCGGCAGCACCCGCACCTTCTCGGTCGACGTCCGCCTCGTCGCCGCGACCCACCGTGACCTCCGCGAAGAGGTCACCGCCGGTCGTTTCCGCGAAGACCTCTACTACCGCCTGGCGGTCGTCCACGCGCGCATCCCGCCGCTCCGCGAGCGCCTCGAAGATCTCCCGATGCTCGCGGACGTGCTCCTGCGTCGCATGGGCCTCGGCGACGTAGAGCTCGCCACCCTGCTCACCCCCGAGCTCCTCGCCGCGATCGGCCGAAGTCGTTGGCCCGGCAACGTGCGCGAGCTCCGCAACTACCTCGAGCGCTGCGTCGTCCTCGGCGACGTCCAACCCTTCGCGCAAGCCACCGGCCCGAGCCACGAGCCCGGCCGCGTCGACGCGCGTCTGCCCTACGCCGACGCCCGCACCGAAGCCCTCGCCCGCTTCGAGCGCGACTACGCCGCCGCGCTCCTGGAGCTGCACGAAGGCAACGTGTCGGCGGCGGCGCGCGCGGCGGGTTTGGCACGGCCGTACCTGCACCGGATCTTGAGGCGCCACGGGCTGCGGTGACTTCGCGCCATCGCGGCTCGGCCCCACCGCAGGCGCTCATCTCAGCTCAGAGCGACACGAACAACTGCGTCAGGAGCGCGTCCGCGAGCAGGATCGTGATGGACACGACCACGACCGCTCGCGTGGTAGAGCGGCCGACGCCTTCGGTGCCTCCTCGCGTGCTCATGCCGAAGTGGCAGCCGAGGATCGCGATGAGAAAGCCGAAGACCGGGGTCTTGGAGAGGCCGCTGACGTAGTCCTGCATCGTGACGCCGTCGAGGGCGGCGGCGACGAACTGCGGGGGGGAGATGCCGTAGCTGTTGGCGGCGATGAAGCACGCGGCGCCGAGGCCGAGGAGGAGCGCGATCATCGCGATGAGCGGCATGATCACGACGCTCGCGACCACGCGCGGCACGACGAGCTTGCGGATCGGATCGGCGCCGAGCGCGCGGATGGCGTCGATCTGTTCGGTCACCGACATCGAGCCGAGCTCGGCCGCCATGCCGGCCGCGATGCGGCTGCCGACCACGAGCGAGGTGAGCGCCGGGGCGAGCTCGCGGGCCTCGCTGATCGCGATGACCTTCCCGAGCGCCTCTTTCGCGCCGTACTTCTCCATGAAGAAGCCGAATTGAATCGACATGACCATGCCGACGAAGACGGCTGTCGCGCTCGCGATGGCGAGGCTGCGCACGCCGAGCTGTTCGACCTGATAGACGAACGCCCGTGCCTCGAAGCGGGTGGTGAAGAGGACGCGGAAGAAGCGGCCCGCGAGGGTCGCGACCTGGCCGATCTGCTCGATCGAGCCGCGGAAACCGAGGCGTTCGGGGACTCCGCTCATCGCGTCTCGAAGCTCTGGAGCACGACGTCGTAGCTCGCGCGGGCCTGGGCGAAGCGTTCGCCCGGCGGCGCGACGAGCGCGAAGTCGTAGGTGCAGCCGTTCTTCTTCATCACGTGGAGCAAGAGCTCGCGCGGGACTCCGTCGAGCTTGGCGACCACGTGGGTGCGGAGCGCCTCGCGCCCGTCGATCTCGACCAGCGTCTGTTCGACGATCTCACGCTCCGTGAAGCCGACGAGCAGGTGGTTGGTCAGCGCGACCAGCGGGATGTCGAGCGAAGGGTCGCAGTCGCCGTTGATCTGCAGCACCGCGCCCGCGTCGTCCTGCGACCACGCGAGGTCGTTGGCGGACGCGACCGAGATCGCACGCCAGCCGCTCGGGGGCTGCACCGTGAAGCGGACGTCGCCGTCGCGGAACTCACCGCCGACGTAGCGTGCGTTGCCACCGCAACCCGCCAACGACCCGCACACGGCGAACGACGCGACGACGAGCAAGACGAACGAGGCCCGAGACGGCATGCCGGCGCGAGGGTAGCAGTCGGCGGCCGCAATCCAAGCACGTCGCGCGCGCGTGGCCGGTATGGTTTGTGACGACTCCAGAAACGTCGGTCCAAATCTCCAGGCGCGCGGTATCCTCGGCGCCGTGACGGGAATGCCCGAGGGGATGCAGGTGCTCGATCGCTTACGCGACGAAGGCCGCATCGCCGACGATCAGTACCAAGCCGCGATCACGCACGCGCGCACGAGCGGGAGCCGACTCGAGGACGCGATCGTGGAGGTCGGCGCGATCACGGAGCACGATCTGCTCACGCGGCTCGCGAGCTGGTACGGCACGCAGTTCGTCAGCACCGAGCGGCTCGCGCGCGCGACGGTCGAGTCGCACGCGCTTCAGCTCGTGCCCAAGCGGCTCGCGGAGCGCCTGCGCATCTGCCCGGTCTTGTGGAACGCACGCTCCCGCACGCTCGCGGTGGTCGCCGCGGAGCCGACGCGCGACGACGTCGCCAAACAAGTGCAGATGGTGGCGGGCGACGTCCGCAAGGTCACCGTGCTCGTCGCGCGTCCGTCTGCGGTCGAGGCGAGCATCCGCAAACACTACGACCGCGACACGCGCGCCTTCGCGTTGTTGCTTCGTTCGGCGCCGCCCTCGCGCGACACCGCGGGGATCGATCCGGCGGGGTTCGGCGACCTGCCGGGTTTCGGAGACGACTTCGGCGGTGGCGGGTTCGGGGGTGGTTTCGGCGCTGGCGGTGGCGGAAGTGGCTTCGGAGGCGGCGGCGGCGGGAGCTTCGGTGGTGGGGTCGGAGCCCCGAGCCCCGGCCGTGGCACCGGCGCGAGCCCCGCGCTCGACGGCTTCGGCGATCTCCCGGGCTTTGGCGACGTGCCCGCCGCGCCACCGGTTCCGCGCGCGCCACGCGCGATGCCGACTCCCGCTGCGGCGCCCGCGATCACCATCGCCGCGCCCGAGATCGCGGCCGACCTCCGTAAGCCGCCTTCGGCGACGCCCCCCGCCGCGACGCTGCGCACGAGCGTGTTGCCTCCGCCGGCGAAGCTCGAGCCGACCACCGTCGCGGAGTCGACCTACTTCGAGACGATCGCGGTGCTCGTCGCGTTGCTCGAGCGCGAGCGCGGGGAGCTCCGTGGTCACTCCGCGCGGGCGGCCCGGCTCGCGCGCAAGCTCGGGGAACGCGTGGGCCTCACCGGCGAGGCGCTCTTCGCGATCACGCTCGCCGCGCACCTCCACGATCTCGGCAAGACCGGCAGCTACCACCTCACGCCGCTCAACGTCGCGCGTTACGAAGGACACCGTCATCAGGCGCAGAAGGCGTACCTCACGCCGGTGCGCCTCTTCGAGGCCGCCTCGCTCCCGAAGGACACGTTCTCCGCGCTGCGTCATCTCTACGAGCGCTGGGACGGCAAAGGTTTCCCCGACGGCTTCCAGGGCAAAGAGATCCCGCTCGGCGCGCGCATCCTCGCGGTGGTCGAGACCTTCCTCGATCTCACGAGCCACGCGAAGAACCCGTACCGCCGTCAGCTCACGCCCGCGGAGGCGTGCTCGGTGGTGGAGGGGCTCGCGAAGGAGCTCTTCGATCCGACCCTCTCGACCGCGCTGCGGCTCGTCGTGAGCGGCGACGCGCTCCGCCAAAGACTGCTCGCGGATCGCCGCACGGTGCTGCTCGTCGATCCCGATCCGGAAGAGACCGCGGTGCTCGACATGCGCTTCGGCGCGGCGGGCTTCGACGTGCAGGTCTCGCGCGACGCCTCCGAGGCGATGGTGGTGCTGCAGGCGGAGAGCGGTCCTCCGGATTTGGTGGTCACCGAGGTCGAGCTCGGCGAGCGTGACGGCTTCGCGTTGCTCGCGAAGGTGCGGGAGGCCGGCCTGCGCGTGCCAGTGATCGTGCTCGCGCGCCGCAGCGACGGCGCCAGCGTCGATCGTGGCTTCGAGCTCGGCGCGGCCGACTACGTCGTCAAACCCGTCGCGCCCGACGTGCTCGTCGCGAAGGCACGGCAGATCCTCTCGCGGGCCGCGGAGCCCACGAGCGGGCGCGGCGTGAGCGGCTCGCTGACCGAGATGTCGTTGCCCGACGTGGTGCAGATCCTCTCGAACGGTCGAAAGACCGGTCGTCTGCTTCTTCGCTCCGCCGGCAAGAGCGGCGAGATCAGCTTCGGCGAAGGCGCCATTTGGGACGCGCGCTTCGGTGAGCTCTCGGGCGAAGACGCGTTCTACGCGCTCGTGACGCTGACCACGGGCGACTTCCGGCTCGATCCCGAGCACGTGCCCAAGGAGCGAAAGATCCAGCACTCGACCGAGTCGCTACTCCTCGAAGGCATGCGTCGCCTCGACGAGTCGGGTCGCTGATCGTCGCCACGCACGAGGCACGTCGTCGCACACGAACCATGCGGATCCGCGCTTCGCTGCGCGGTGATGCAGCATCGCGCGGGGCTCTGGTACCCTGTCGCCCATGCGCTTCGCTTCTTCGACGCGGCTCTCGGTGTGGGGGCGTCGCGGCGCCCGGACGTCGGTCGCGCTCTGGCCGCTCGTGGTCGGCTGCGGGCTCTCGCTCGATCTCTCGCCACCCGACCCGCGCCGCGGAGACGGAGCGGTCGAGATCGACGGCGGGACGCTCGACGGGGGAGAGCGCGATGGCAGCTTCGACGCGAGCCTCGACGGAAGCCGCGACGGTGACGTCGACGCGTGGATGCCGCCCGACGCCGGAACCTGCGTGGAAGTGTCGGAGTGCGAGATGCGCGAGCGCAGCGGCGCACCGACGACGTGCGAAGCGTGGGCGTGCGTCGCGGGGCGCTGCGTCGAGAACGACTACGACGGCGACGGATTCGGACCTGGCTGCGAGGACGATCGGGACTGTGACGACTTCGATCCGACGATCACGCTCGACGGGGTCGTCGCCTGCCCGGACGACCTCTCGCTGCCCGGGATTTGCGGAGCCTCCGCGTACCGGACGTGCACCGCGGGAGTCCTCTCGAGGACGTGCGAAGGATTCTCGGATCCTCTCGCGGCCGAGGCCTGCAACGGCGAGGACGACGACTGCGACGGCACCGTGGACGAGGCGCTGCCGTCGACCACGATCGGAGAGGGTCGTTGTGCGGAGACGCTGAGCTGCGTGGATGGCGCGCTCGCGACGACGTCTCCCGCCGTGCCCGCCAACGACGGCTGCGTGGGCCCGGCCTTCGAGGTGGACGACGACTGCGATGGGCGCATCGACGAGGATTGCGTACCCGACGACTGCGTGTACGTGCGCACCAGCGGCAGCGAGGGCGCAGGCACGGCGACCGTGCCGTATGGGCGACTGTCGGACGGGATCCGCGTCGCCCTGGAGCGCGGCACCGGTCGCGTGTGTCTGCTGGCGGGCGGGGTCCCGTCGGGCTGCAGCGCGCTCTCGTACACGATGCCGACGCAAGTCGTCGCGGGCGACTTGACGATCATCGGCGGACTCGTCGCGACCGAGGCTGGCGTCGTGTCCGAGTGTCCGCAAGGCGCGGAAGCGACGAGCCTCTCACCGAGCAGCGGCGCTGGAATCGCCATCCCGAGCGGCCTCACGCTCACGCTGCGCGACCTCGTGGTGCGGCATCCCGTCGCCGCTTCCGGCACGGTGCAGGCGCTCGAAGTTCGAACGGGAGGCACGCTCGTGATGCACAACGTCCGCGTGCGTGGCTCGGACGCGGCGGGCGTGGTCTCCCTGCGACGTGGCGTGCTCGTGCGCAGCGGCGCCACGTTCGTCGCGCACGCGAGCCGCATCGAGTCGGGCCCCGCCGTCACCGCGTACGCGATCGACGCCACCGACGCGACCGTCGCGCTCCTCGAAGGTTGCGGCGCGCGCGGGTGTGTCCCGGCGTGCACCGACCTGAACCACGGCGTCGCCACCAACCGCTTCGGCGCGGCGATCCGCACCAGCGGCGGGGAGCTCCTCGTGGATCGCGTGGCGGTGTGCGCGGACCGCGCGTCGACTGGCATCGAGGTCTCCGGCGACGCGCGCGCCGCGGTCGTTCGGTCGTACGTCGAGATGGGGCCCGAGCTCGCAGGGGACGTACGCGGCGTGAACGGCGCGAGTTGCACGAGCCTGTGGGTGCACGACACGCGCGTCGCGATGACGGTGGGAGCCAGCGGCGAGTCGAT
This sequence comes from uncultured Sandaracinus sp., assembly GCA_937982655.1. Taxonomy (GTDB): domain Bacteria; phylum Myxococcota_A; class Polyangia; order Polyangiales; family Houyiibacteriaceae; genus JACKEH01. Next base: position 4,694 of record CALJLK010000087.1, on the reverse strand, counting down.
CGATTCGGTGATCGGCATCGACGCGACGAGCTGCCCGGCGCTGATCTCCGACGACGAGGTCGTCGGAGTGCGCACGATCCTCGAGCGACAGGTCGACAAGGCCTACGGCATCCGCTGCATCTCGTCGGCCTGCACCGTCACCGGCAACGTCGCGACGGGTGCATCGAACGGGGAAGGTGTCCTCGAAGCGTTCGGTCTCGCGTGCATCAGCGGCTGCGGCTACGTCGCGCAGAACACCTTCCTCGGTGCGGGGGTCGAGACTCAGACCGCGACGGGGGTGCTGCTCGAGAACTCGGTCGCCGCCGTCACCCGCAACCGCGCGGTGGGCGGCTGCGGTGAGATCGTCGTGGGCGTGACGGCGCTCGGGGGCGCGCTCCGACTCACGAACAACGAAGCGATCGGCGTTCGGTGCGACGCGCCCCCGTCGTATGCCGCCGGGCTCGCGGTGGAAGGCCGCGCGGCCGCGAGCCTCGTGAGCCACGGCAACTCGTACGACGCAGGGCGTACGGTCGGGGCCGACCTCGACTGCTCGTCGGCGGGCCTCGCGCTGCGCGCCGAGGCGCGCTTCGGAAGCTTCGTGAACGACGTGCTGGTCGGCGGGGAGTGCGCCTTCGCGCGCGCGGTGGTCGTCGAGTCGAGGCCGCCCGTCCTCTTCTCACACGCGGGCCTCGTCGGGAGCTACTACGAGGTCGTGGACGATCGTGCGTACACGGACGCGGCGAGCCTCGCAGCGGCGTACCCGCTCTTCGTCGGCCACGTGTTCACGAGCACCCCGCGCTTCGTGGACCGCCCTGCCTCGCTGCGGATCCAGACCACGTCGCCGTTCGCAGGAGCTGGCACGCGTTTCGGGGGTCCGCGGATCGACTTCGAGGGCTCGCCTCGTCCGACGCCTCCGTCGATCGGCGCGTGGGAGCCCTGATCGGCCAGCGGCTCGGGAAGCTCGGAACGGGAGCCCCGAGCGAACCGATCGAGACGCCGCGAATCACCACGTGTGTGCATGGGCGTCGAGACGGGCCGAGCGAGGTCCGTCGAGGTGTCGACTCGCATGCGTCGGCGATCTCCGACGCATGCGCGATCGTCGTTGGATGAGGCTCACGAGACGCCGGCGTGCCCGGAACCGCCGGGCGAAACGCGCTCTCCGTCGCTTACCGCTTTACCTCGGTCGCCACCTGCACGATACCTAGTCCACGCGCGCTGGGGAGCGCGACGTGGGGAGAGCACGAAGATGAAGCGACTCGTGGTGGCCGCTTGGGTGGTGATGCTGGCTGGGGTGACGGGCTCGCGCGCGGAGGCGCAGTTCGGGCCGCAGCCGCCGCATCAGCTCTTCTATCAGAGCACCACGGTCGCGCGATTGAACCCGCTCGGCCTCATCTCGTTCTTCCAGCTCGGCTACCGAAAGCGTCTGTTCCTCAGCAACAGCGTCTTCGTGCGCGACAACTACATCGGCATCGGCACCACCGGCTCGGTCAGCCCCGCGTTCGCGCGCGGCGGTCTGCTCCTCGAGGTGCAGCCGATCCCGTTCATGCGCTTCTGGGCGAGCTACGAAGCGGTCGGCTACTTCGGAACCTTCGATTTCCTCCCGTCGTTCGCACACGCCGACACCGCGAATTGGTCCGACTCGTCGCTGGGCGACATGACCGACGCGGGGCTGAACTACCCGACCACCGGCACGCAGCTCACGGTCAGCGGTACGCTCCAAGCGCGCGTCGGCCCCGCCGTCCTTCGCAGCGTGCTCCGCGCGACACGCCCCGACTACGACCTGCGCCGCGACGACGAGGTCTTCTACGACATCTTCTACGACATCCTCATGGCGAACCGTGGGTGGATGACCACGAACGACCTCGACGCGTTCTACATCCACCAAGACCGCTGGACGGTCGGCGTCCGCTACACGTGGTCTCGCTCGTACATGCCGGACCGCGTCTTCACCGACCCGATGGATCCGGGCGGTGACGTCATCACGCATCGCCTCGGCCCCGTGCTCGTCTACACGTTCTTCCAAGAGTACAAGGCCCGCTACAACGGCCCGTCGATCCTCTTCGCGGTGAACTGGTGGCTCAAGCACCCGTACCGCACCGGCCAGGACGTGAGCCAAGCGTTCCCCTACGTGCTGCTCGGCTTCAGCTTCCAGGGCGACTTGCTCGCGCCGCCGAGCCAGGACTGAGCGCCCGACACCACGACGTCGCGTTCGAACGGAGGAGGCTCGATGCGTCGAGCCTCTTCGCGTTCCGTCGAGCGTGCGCCGGTGGACGCGCTCACCAGCGGAGCCAGCGCTTCTCGAGCGGATCGTACGCGAGCGTGAGCTCGATGCCGTCCACGGTCTGCACGCGAAAGCAGATCAACTGATCGCCGGCGAGCGGCCCGGACTCTTCCCAGCGCCCGAGCACGCTCGCGATCTCGTGCGAGCGCCCCTCTTCCACGAACGCGCGCGGGGCGAAGTCCCAACCGATCGCGCGGCGCACCTGCACCTCGAGATCCGCCTCCGGATCCCACGCCGGCGTTGGCAAGCCTGCTTCGCGCCGGATCGCGTCTGCGGTGTCCTCGACGTCCGCGAGCAACGACTGATCGGTCCCGGTCGCGCGCACGACCACCACGAGCAGATACCCATCGCCCAAACGTCGCGCGATCAGGTCGCGCTCGGTCCCGTGGATCTCGATCCGCGAAGGCTCCGCGCCGCCGATGCGGTCCGCGAACCGTCGCACCTCGTCGACCACCACCCGCAAGTGCGCGCCCGCGACCTTCGCGTCGAAAGGGGGCAAGCTCGAGCAGTAGTCGACGCACTCGCCGTCGGAGTCCACGAGCACCACCGCGAGCACGTCGACGTTCGCGATCCACAAGCGCCGCAGCACGCGCGTGAACGAGCTCTCGACCTGATCGCGGACCGCCTCCTCTTCGGGCGTGCGCACGCGCAGCGGCATCGACGAAGGTCGACGCGGGCGCTCGCTCCGCACGCTCACTCCGCGATCTCCACGCGGAGCGCGGCCTCGACCCCAGACGGCACCAACTCGACGCCAGCCTCCGCCCGCAGACGATCGAGCAACGCGATCAGCGCCTGGAAGCGTCGCTGGTTCGTCGCTTCTTCGCGAAGCTCCGAGGCGACCTCCTCGAACGTGCGCTCCACGCGCGCCTGGATCTCCCGCACGATCACCACGTGCCAGCCGAAGCTCGTGCGCGCGAGCTCGGAGCGCAGCCCGGGGGCATCCCCCGCGAAGAGCACCTCTTCGAAGCCCGCTTCGAGGCTTCCGTCGCGGGCGACGAACGGCACCTCCTCGACGAGCAGCGGAAAACCGTCGCGCTCCGTCTGACCCCGCAGCGCCGCGAGCGTGCTCTCCAGCGCGCCCGGATCGCGCTCCAGCTCCGCGAGGAGCGCAGAGGCCACGCGACGTGCTTCCCGCTCCCGCGAGGCGTCTTCGACGCGCACGAGCACGTGCTCGGAGCGACGCTTCTCGGGGACCACGAATCGCTCGCTCGTCGGCGGCTGACCCCGCCGACCCGAGGACACCGCCTCCTCGTACGCGCGCCGCAACGTAGCTTCGTCGATCGCGCTCGAAGGGTGCTCGCGCTCGATCGTCGCGAGCAGCGCCTGCACCGTCGCGCGCCGCGTCTCTCTCCGCACGTCGCTTCGCTCGCCGTAGCCGAGCCGCTCCGCTTCGAGCGCGAGGAGCGTCTGACGTTCGAGCGCGGCGAGCGCCTCCTCCGGCGTCCCGCCTTCCGCGCGGATCTGCGCTTCGACGTCGGCCACCGTGATCGGATGACCGTCGACCGTCGCGACCACCGCGCCGCCGACCTGCGCGTCCCCCTGCGTTCGTTCGCGTGTGGGCGCGTCCTCGTCGCCGCACGCCGTGATCGGACCGAGCGAGAGCGCGAGGCCGAACGCGACGAAGGAGCGCCTCATCACTCCCCCACGCTCGAGCGAAGCAGCTCCGTGCCTGCGCCGAGGAGCGCCAGACCGATCACCACGACGACGATCGCCGCGACGTAGTCGTGCGCGCGGAGCTCGAGCACACCGTACGCGCACGCAGCCAACGCCGTGACGACGAGCGAGACCCCCGTGGCTTCGCGCAACCACACCATGCGAGCGCGCGAGCTTACGTGCTTCTTCAGGCGACATGAAGACCGTCCGCGGCTGACCCCGCGGACCCGAAAGGACCGTCCCCGCGGACCCGAAAGGACCGTCCGCCATCCTCGGAGCGTTCGCGACCCCGGAGCGGGACAGCCCCGTCGCACGTTTCCTCGAGGCCGTCACCACCCACCCCACGGCGCGCCGTCCGCCAACCGCGACCGACGGAATGCGCCTGGCGACGTCGCTTTGCCGCCGAGAGCGCCCTTCGCGTGCTTTGGGCGTGGATCTCGGCCCCCGGATCGGTGATGATTCGTGCTCCCTCACGGGAAGCGGCTCGGGTCGCGATCGCGAGACTGGTCGCGGGCACTGGGTCGGACGTGGACGCATGAGCACCGACGCCGAGAGCACCGAGTCCCGGCCCCCGGATCGGCCCGAACGTGCCGGGCCGCCTCCGCCGCCCGCCGAAGCCGATGCGCTTCTGCGCGAGGGGGCAGCCCATGCAGCACAGGAGCCCAAGACGTGAACAGTCTCCATGACAGGGTTGCTCTCGTGACCGGCGGCACCGGCGGCATCGGCGCGGGCATCGCGATCCGACTTGCGGCGCGCGGCGCAAAGGTCGTCATCAACGGCC
>CALJLK010000086.1 GCA_937982655.1 uncultured Sandaracinus sp. | reverse complement strand
CTGCCGGATTTATGAAGCCCCGCTCGGAAGCGAGCGGGGCTTCACTTTTTCCGTCCCATTTTTTCCGCCCATTCGCGCCCGCTCCGGGAACGCGACGAACCTCGGAGCTCCCGTCGCATCGGTACGTCTCTGCACCTGCGCGCGAGGCTCAACGGGCTCGGACCGCGGTGACAGGGAGAATCCGAAGTCGAGCGTACCGACACGAGTGATTTGCGCTCCGAGGCGCGAACAACTCGGTCCGCTGCGCGTTCGGCTCGGGTGACCACGATCCCCGCGACTCGTCGAGCGCTCACCCCCCATGCGACTTCTCGGTCGGGTCGGTGGGGTCAGCCGCCGACTTCTCCCGCTGCGAGGACATGTCTCGCGCGGCCAACCGGACGCAAAGCTTCACGAAAGAGCCGTCGACATTCGGCGTGGGTCGTCGCAGTCTCGACGGGTCGTCGCACCCACCGCGGCGACCTCGGTCGAATGCGCACAGTCTCCGTCCTCGCACGCGTCGCTCTGACGGCGTTCTCGGTCAGCTTCGCCGTCCCGGCGCTCGCTCAACGGCCCGCCCGCAACCCCTACGACGCCGAGGTCGCGCGTCATGCGGCGGCCGCGCGGAGGGAGGGCAGCTCGCCGCGCGCGATCTTGCCCATCCTCGAGCTCGAGCAGCAGGGCGACGACGCCACACCCGGCGTGGTCTTGCGGGAGCTGTCGCGGCTCGCGCAGGAGCGTCGATTGTCTCCGGTGATGCGGAGCTACGTGCGCACGCTCGAAGCGTTCGGTCAGATCGCTGCGGGGCGTCCGGACGACGCGGCGCGCACGTTCGACGAGCTCGGCTTCCTCCGGAAGTGGCGGGTGATCGGCGCCTTCGACGACGAGGGCAAGCAAGGGTTCGCGCGGACGTACGGCCCCGAGGAACAGCGCAACGCGCCTTTCGACGAGAACGCGGCGTACCCCGGGCGAGAGCGCGAGGTGCGCTGGCGGCTCTATCCAGAGGAGCTCACGCGTTACGGCTACGTCGACTTCGACGCGACGCTGCGTCCCTACGAGAACGCGTGTGGGTACGCGGAGACGTTCGTGCAGGTCGATCGCGCACGGCCGATGGGGCTCTTCGTCGGCGCAGGCGGTGCGATCAAGGTCTGGGCGAACGGCAACGAGGTGCTCTCGGACGCGGTCTACCGCGGACCCGCCATCGAACGCAGCGCGGCGATCTTCCACGCGCGTCAGGGGTGGAACCGAATCCTCGTGAAGGTCTGCGTGCAAGATCGTCGGTGGGGCTTCTACGCGCGCCTCGGGGAGGCCGATGGCTCCGCGCCGCGAGGGGTGACGGTCGACCCGAACGGCGCGACCGAAGCGGCTCCCGCGCACGCCGGCGCGCCCACCATGGCGCCGGTGCCCGTGATGCCGCTCGCCTTCCTCGAAGAACGCGTGCGGACCCGACCCGACGATGCGGGGGCCCACTTCGATCTCGCTCGTTTCCTGGCCTGGACGGCGGCCGAAGATCCGACCGAGACGCGCTCGCGGCAGCTCGCGGAACGTGCGGTGGAGCTACGAAACTCGGTGGAGCACGCGTTGCTCGCGGTCGATCTCGTGGAGACCCGCGCCGAGCGCATGCGCTACGTGACCAAAGCCGAGGAGGCCGACGCGCGCGATCCTCGCGTGCGCCTCGCGCGTGCGGAGCTGATCTCCGACGGCCCCGATCCGGGGCGCGCGCTGCGCATGCTCGACGAAGGCTTCTCGCTCGACACCGTGCCGGGGATCCGAGCGGCGTGGATGCGCGCGAGCTTGCTCGAGGAGCGCGATCTTCCGCTCGCCGGCTTCGCGATCATCGAGGACGCGGTGCGGCGTACGAACGGCGCGGCGCGGTGGCAGCGTCGGCTCGCGCGCGCGCTCGCGAACCAGGGGCGCACCGAGGCGTCGATGACCGCGAACCGTACGCTGCTCGAGCGCGAGCACGACGCCTACGACGTGCGCTACGCGCTGATGAACGACGCGTACGAGCGCGGCGAGACGGAGGTGATCTTCGGGCACCTCGACGCGATGCGCGCCATCGCGCCGGGCGACATCGAGATGCTCGAGTACTCTGCGTCCGTCTACGAAGGGCTCGGCCGCCACGACGAGGCGCTCGATCTCTACCGGCAGATCCTCGCGTACGCGCCGGACGAGCCGCGTCATCACCAGCGCTACGGCACCGCGCTCTTGCGGCTCGGGCAGCAGGGCGCGGCGATCGAGGCGTTCCGGCAGGTGCTCGCGCTCTCACCGCAGGACGCGCGCACGCGCCAGCTCCTGGATCGTCTGCAGCCGACCGCGCGCGAGGACGAGCGCTACGCGACCGCGACCGACGAGATCCTCGCGCGGCGCGTGAGCCAGAGCGAGTGGCCGGTGACGATGCTGCACGAGCTGCAGGTCGCGACGGTCTACGAGAGCGGGCTCGCGGCGACCTTCCATCAGGTCGCGTTCCAGGTGCACGACGACGAAGGCGCGCGGCGCATGGCGCGTTATCCCGTGTTCTTCGAGCCCGGGCGGCAGTGGGTCGAGGTGCGCTCGGCGAAGGTGCATCGCGCGAACGGCACCGTGGTGGAGTCGGTGCGGACCTTCGAGCAGAGCCTCGGCGACAGCGCGTACCGCATCTACTACGACACGCGCGCGCTGATCCTCGACCTGCCGCAGCTCGAGCCAGGCGACACGGTGGAGCTGCGCTTCCGCGTGGAGGACGTGAGCCGCCGCAACGCGTTCAACGACTACTACGGCGCGGTGCGTTTCCTCCAAGGTGGCTACCCGACGCGGCACCTCGAGCACGTGCTCGTGACGCCGAAGACGCGCCGCTTCTACTTCAACGAGCCGTCGCTCTCGGGGCTGCGGCACACGCGCGCGACCGAAGGTGAGCGGCACGTCGATCGTTGGCTCGCGACGAACGTGGAGCCGGTGCGCGGCGAGGACGGAATGCCGGGGCCGGCGGAGACGCGGCCCTACCTGCACGTGTCGACCTACCAGAATTGGAACGACGTCGGTCGCTGGTGGTGGGGCCTCGCGCAGGATCAGCTCCTGCCGGACGAGTCGCTCGAGCGCACGACGCGCGAGCTCGTGGCGGGCGCGGCGGACACGCGCGAGAAGGTCGCGCGCATCTACGACTGGGTCATCCGCAGCACGCTCTACGTGGGGCTCGAGTTCGGCATCCACGGGTTCAAGCCCTACCGCGTGACGCAGATCGTCCGCCGCGGCTTCGGCGACTGCAAAGACAAGGCGTCGCTGATCTACGCGATGCTGAAGATCGCGGGTGTCGACGCGCGCATCGCGCTCATCCGCACGCGCCGCAACGGCGCGATCGCGACCGAGCCGGCGAGCCTCGCGGTCTTCGATCACGCGATCGCGTACGTGCCGGAGCTCGACCTCTTCTTGGACGGAACGGCGGAGACGAACGGGCCGAACGATCTGCCCGCGATGGATCAGGGCGTGATGACGCTGCTCGTCGGACCGGAGACGGTGGAGCTTCGGCAGACGCCGGTGCTGCCGCCCGACCGGGAGCGCCGCGAGCGCACGCTGGAGATCACGCTCGACGCCGACGGCGGCGGGCAGATCGAGGGGCGCGAGACGATCGTGGGCAACACCGCGGCGTCGTACCGCACCTTCTACCAGGCGGAGGGCATGCAGAACGAACGTCTGCAGCGCGAGCTCTCGAACCTCTTCCCGGGGCTCGAGCTCTCGACGCAGCGCTTCTTCGATCTCGACGACTTCCGTGCTCCGTCGCGCTTCGAGTGGCAGGGGCGCGCGCCGAACGTCGCGCAGCGGAGCGGCACGCGGCTGCTGGTGCCGCCCTCGACGATCGGGAATCTTCTGCCCGCGCTCGCGCGTGCGCCCACGCGGCGTCACGCGCTCGAGCTCGGGCCGCCGCGCACGTACCTGGAACAGCGCAACGTGAGGCTGCCAGCGGGCGCGACGCTGGAGCCGTTGCCGAGCGGCGGCGAGGTGGACAGCCCGTTCGCGAAGCTCTCGGTTCGCTACGAGCGGCAAGGCGACGTGGTCCGCGTGCGCACGGAGTGGGTCACCCGCACCGATCGCGTCTCGGTGGCGGACTACCCGGCGTTCCGCGCGTTCGTGGAGCGCGCAGACGCGCTGCTTCGTGAGCGCATCACGCTCGGAGGTCGGTGATGTCGCGCCTCGTCGATCGCCACGTCGCACGTGAGCTCCCCCTCGAGTCGGTACCGCTCGAATCGGAAAAGAGTCCGATCTCGCGCTCGACGCAAACGAGCTCCTCGCGTCCCCGCTCGTTCTCGGTTTCTTCCATTGTTTCGAGGTCTTCCGTGTCTCGTTCTTTGCGCTTCGCGCTCTGTTTGATGCTCGCGATCTCCTGCACGCGTGGGGGCTCGTCGTCCGGCACCACGCCGCCTGCCGATCCGCTTCCCATCCTCGCGCTGCGCGAGCGCGCCGCCGCGAACCCGAACGATCCGGCGCTGCAGGCGGAGCTCGCGCGCGCGGAGCTGCTCTGGCCAGGCGGGGAGAGCCCACGCGTGATGCCCGCGATCGCGCGGGCGATCGAGCTGTCGCCGAACGACCCCGCGCTCTTCGTGATGAAGGGCTGGGTGCACGAGGAGCACGGCGAGCTCTCGGACGCGCTCGACGCGTTCGTGCGCGCGGTGGAGCTCGGTCGCACGAGCGACGACGTGTACGCGGTGCTCGCGGCCGAGCACGCGATCGATCTGCTCGGTGGGCTGCGGGGGGGCACGGCGCGCTACGACGAGCGTGTCGTCCCGCTCCTCGAACGGGTGGTCGCGGAGCCGGGTAAGCTCGGGCAGCCGGCGGTGCAGCTCGCGGCCCATCGCCTGATGCAGCACGGTCGTCGTCGTGGTGACGACGCGCTCGTGGACCGGGTCGTCGCGCGGCTCGGCTGTCTGACCTCGTGGCGCGCGGTCGGACCTTTCGGACCCTACGCGCTCAGCTCCTTCGATCAGCGCGTGGCGGCCGAAGGCGCGGGGCCGCTCGCCGAGCGCTACGATCTCGGCGAGGGCGTCGGCGAGGACGTGAGCTTCGAAGCGGAGGTCTTCGGCTGCGGTGTGTCGCTCGTGGGCGGCGAAGAGCGCGGCAGCGGGAGCACGATCGCGGAGACCTTCGTCGACGTGACGGAGGGCGGGCCGCACCTGCTCGTGATCGACACGCCGGCGTCGTTCAAGCTCTCGGTCGACGGACGCGAGGTCGCGGTGCTCGATCGGCGGCTCGCGCTGCAGCCCGGGACCACCCACGTGGCGGTCGACCTCGCGCCGGGGCGTCACGAGATCGAGCTCAAGCTCACGATGCGCGCGGCGCCTTCGATGGCGGTCTACCTCGAGCGGCCGGGCCGGCTCGGTGCGGGCTGGGATCCGACGCGCGGCATGACGCTCCCGGAGCCGCGACACGAGCTCGACCGCGCGTTGCTTGCGCTGATTCAGCTCGTGCGCGGCGATCGGCTGGGGGCGCGCGAGACGTTCACACCCATGGCGCGTGAAGATCTGCCGGCGTTCGGGCTCGAGCTCTGGCGCCGCATCATCAACAACGACCCGTTCATGGCGCAGGACCGGCAGCGCGAGCTCGGGCAGCGGCTCGTGCGGAAGATCGCGGAGCTCGATCCGGCGGGCGTCTACGCGGCGCTCGACGTCGCGCAGCTCGAGCAGGGTGCGACGGAGCGCTCGGAGGCGATTCGCCTCGTGGCCGAGCGCTGGCCGAACGTGATCAGCGTGCAGCTCACGTGGGCGAACCTGCTGCAGCAGCGCGATCAGCTCACGGAGGCGGAGGCGGTGCTCCAGCGCGTGCGCGAGCTCGTGCCAGACGACTGCGGGCCGATCTTCCGTCTGCAGCAGCTCTACCGCGAGCAGAACCGCGTGTCGGAGGCGAACGCGCTCGTCGAGCGCGTGATGAGCTGCGACCAGAGCTCGCGCGCGAAGTACGATCTGCTCTTCCGGCAGCGTCGTTGGGATCTCGCGAAGGCGGAGCTGCAGCGGCTCGAGCCGCTGATGGACGAGGACGATCACCGCGAGCTCCGGCTCGGGCTCGCGCTCGCGATGGGTGATCGCGACGAGGAGGCGCGTGTGCGCGCGGCGATCGACGAAGACTCGCCGGCGGTGTCGAGCGGGCGCGCGATGCGCGAGGTGGATCTGCTGCTCGCGGCGGGTCGTCGTCCGCAGGCGATCGCGGCGCTCGACCGCGCGATGGAGTCCGATCCGGACATCATGGTCGAGCTGCGCCACGTGCGCCGCGATCTCACGGGGCGCGACGATCTGGAGCCGTTCCGCGTGAACGGCGCGGACGTGATCCGTCGCTACGAGGAGAGCGGCGTGCGGCACGACGACGCGCGGCAAGTGCTCGTGTTCGACTACATGGTCACGCGGGTCTATCCGGATGGATCGGCACGACACCTCGTGCATCAAATCTTGAAGGTGCAGAGCGAAGAGTCGGTGGAGGAGCTCGGGCAGCTCTCGCTCGGCGGCCAGATCCTCACGCTTCATTCGATCAAACCGGATGGGCGTCGGCTGGAGCCGGAGGCGATCGCGGGGCTCGACAGCATCCCGATGAGCGAGCTCGCGATCGGCGACTACGTCGAATACGAGTTCGTGTTCGGGACCTCGCCGCGCATCGACGGCGGGTTCCGGAGCGCGGGGTGGTCGTTCGACAGCCACGATCAGCCCTTCGCGTTCAGCCAGATGATCGCGCTCGTACCGGCGGACGCGCAGCTCGTGGTGGAAGAGCTCGGGGGTACGCCGCCCGCGACGGAGCGCCGCGAGGGCGACCTTCGCGTGCTCACGTGGACGATGGAGCACGTGCCGGCGCGACCGATCGAGCCGAACGCGGCGCCGCTGCCGCCGTTCCGACCGACCCTGCGCTTCGCGGTGAAGCCGAGCTGGCCCTCGTTCTTCGCGACGCTGCGCGAGGCGCTCCTCGATCGCGATCTCTTCGATCCGGACGCGCGTCGTTTCGTGCAGGGCCTGGTCGGCGAGCGCACGGATCCGCAGGAGATCGTGGCGATCCTGCATCGCTGGGTGACGGAGAACGTCGAGCCGGCGGACGGCTTTGCGGGCTACGCGCCGTCGATGCTCGCGCAGAAGCGCGGCGATCGGTCGAGGGTGCTGCGTTATCTGCTGAAGCTCGCGGGGCTCGACGCGCGGCTCGTGGTGGCACGGCGCTTCGCGGACATGGAGCCGGGGCCGATCCCGCGCGACGAGCTCTTCACGTCGTCGCTGAGGAGAGCGGCGTGCGGCACGACGACGCGCGGCAAGTGCTCGTGTTCGACTACA
>CALJLK010000085.1 GCA_937982655.1 uncultured Sandaracinus sp. | reverse complement strand
GCTCGAAACCCGCGCTCGAAACCCGCGCTCGAAACCCGCGCTCGAAACCCGCGCTCGAAACCCGCGCTGCGCGCGCGACGCGTTCGAACAGGTGAGGCATCGCGCCACTCACCCTGTGACGCACCCGTGGCATCCCGCCTCACGATCGCCCGTCGCCCGCGAAGAATCCCGCGCGGCACGTGCGTTGCGCTCTCGGGTCACATGCGATTCACGATGCTCCTCCTCGCGCTCGCGCTCGGTGCGTGCTCCGCGCACGCACAGCCGGGCTACGTGTCGATGCAGGTCGCGCCGCCACCGCCTCCGCGCGCTCACGTCGTCGTCGGTCCCGCGCCCTACCCCGGCGCCATCTGGGTCGACGGCCATTACGTCGCGCGCCGCGGCCGCTACGTGTGGGTCGAAGGCCATTGGGTCCGACCTCGCGCCGGCTACGTCTACGTCGCGCCGCGCTGGGAGCGCCGCGGCGGGCGTCACGTCTACGTCGCGCCGAGCTGGCGTCCGCACGGACGCGCCACCGTTCGCACGCGCGGCACCACCGTTCGCACGCGCGGCAACACCACCGTCGTGACCCCGCGCCGAACCACCGTGCGCGGCAACGGGCGCGCGACCGTGCGCTCGCGAGGCGACACCCGCGTACGCGTCGAGGGCCGGCGCGATCGACGACGTGGGAACGCGCGCGGAAACGCGCGTGGCCGCACCACCGTTCGTGTGCGGTGATCGCGTCTCGTGACTGAGTGTCGCGCGAACGCGACGAACGACGCGCGGAACGACCGATCGCCGATCGACGATCGCCGATCGACTCCGCGCGCTTCACCCCACGAACACCCGCGCGTTGCGGAACATCCGCATCCACGGCGCGTCCTCGCCGAGCGCGTTCTCCGCGCTGGCCGCGGGGCGCCACGTGAGCTGCACGCTGCGGAACACGCGCTCCGGATGCGGCATCAAGATCGTCGCGCGTCCGTCCTCGCTCGTGATGGCGGTGATCCCGTTCGGCGATCCGTTCGGATTGCGCGGATACGTCTGCGTGACCGCGCCGAAGTGATCGACGTAGCGCGCCGCGACGAGGCCGCTCCGTTCGAGCGCGTCGAGGTCCTCGATCTCCGCGCGACCTTCGCCGTGCGCGACCACGATGGGGAGCTCCGAGCCCGCCATCCCGCGGAAGAGCACCGACGGGCTCTCTTCGATCCGCACCATCACGAGGCGCGCCTCGAAGCGCTCCGATCGGTTGCGCACGAAGCGCGGCCAATGCGCCGCGCCCGGCACCAGCCGGCGCAGGTTCGCCATCATCTGGCAGCCGTTGCAGACGCCGAGAGAGAAGGTCCCTTCCCGCGCAAAGAAACGTTCGAACGCCGCGCGCGCGCCCGCGTGGAAGAGGATCGTCTTCGCCCACCCTTCGCCCGCGCCGAGCACGTCGCCGTACGAGAAGCCGCCGCAGGCCGCGAGCCCGTGGAAGCCGTCGAGCACGCGCCGACCTTCGAGCAGGTCACTCATGTGCACGTCGACACACTCGAAGCCCGCGCGATCGAACGCGGCCGCCATCTCGAACTGACCGTTCACGCCCTGCTCGCGCAGGATCGCGACCTTCGGCCGCGCGCCTCTCGAGACGAAGGGCGCCGCCACGTCCTCGCACGGATCGAAACACGCCTTCAGCCCGAGCCCCGGGTCGGTCGAGAGCTTCCGCAGCGCGTGCTCCTCGTCCGCGCACGTCGTGTCGTCGCGCAGCCGCTGCATGCGCCACGTCGTCTCCGACCACGCCGCGCGGAGCTGCGAGCGCCGCGCGGCGATCACCGCGCGACCGTCGCGCTCGACGCGCACCTCGTCGCCGACCTTCGGCGCGCCGAGCTCGTGCACGCACCCCCCGAGCCCCGCTTCCGCGAAGCGCGCGCGCACCGCGTCGACGTCGTGCGCGCGCACCTGCAGCACCGCGCCGAGCTCCTCCGCGAAGAGCATCGCCGCGTCGGATCGCGCGCCACGCGCGAGGCGCACGTCTTCTTCGTCGAGCCCTCTCGGCACCTCGCCGAGGCTCGAAGCGAGGGCGTCGAGGCTCACGCGCAGGCCCACGCCGCCCGCGAACGCCATCTCCAGCAACGTGACGATCAGCCCTCCGTCGCTGCGATCGTGGTACGCGAGGATCGTCCCCGCGTCGGCCAACGCGCGCACCGCGCCGAAGAAGCCCGCGAGCCGCTCTGCGTCGTCGACGTCCGGCGCGTGCTCGCCGATGGTCCCGTACACCTGCGCGAGCGCGCTGCCCCCGAGGCGATGGCTGCCCGCGCCGAGATCCACGAGCAAGAGCCGCGTGTCCTCGTCGCGCACCAGCTCCGGCGTCAGCGTGCGTCGCACGTCGTGCACGGGCGCGAACGCGCTCACCACGAGCGACACCGGCGCGATCACCGCGCGCTCGCCGCCCTTGTCGAAGGTCCCCGACTCCTCGCCGTCGCCCGCGGCGGTCGACCCCGCAGCGTCGGACGCCCCCGCCGCGGCGGTCGACCCCGCGGCGGCTGACCCCGCCGCGTCCTGCCAAACCGTACGCATCGACATCGAGTCCTTGCCCACCGGGATCGCGATCCCGAGCGCCGGACACAGCTCCTCGCCCACCGCGCGCACCGCGTCGTAGAGGCGCGCGTCCTCGCCCGGATGCCCCGCCGCCGCCATCCAGTTCGCCGAGAGCCGCACTTCGCGCAGCGAACGCACCGGCGCCGCCGCCAAGTTCGTGAGCGCCTCGCCCACCGCCATGCGCGCGCTCGCCGCCGCGTCCAGGCACGCGAGCGGCGCGCGCTCGCCCATCGCCATCGCCTCGCCCGCGAAGGTGTCGTAGCTCGCCGTCGTCACCGCACAGTCCGCCACCGGCACCTGCCACGGCCCCACCATCGGCTCGCGCGCGACGAGCCCCGTCACGCTGCGATCGCCGATCGTCACGAGGAAGGTCTTGTCCGCCACCGTCGGCAGACGAAGCACCCGATCGAGCGCCTCCGTCGGATCGATCGTCGTCGGATCGAACGCCTCGCCCACCGAGGGCACCCGCGCCGACTCGCGGCGCATGCGCGGCGCCTTCCCGAGGATCACGTCGAGCGGCACGTCGATCGGCGCGTTCTCGAAGTGGCGATCCGTCACGAGCAAGCGCCCGTCGTCCGTCGCTTCGCCGAGCACCGCGTACACCGCGCGCTCACGCGCACAGAGCGCCTCGAAGAGCGCGAGCTTGTCCGGATCGATCGCGAGCACGTAGCGCTCCTGCGCCTCGTTGCACCAGAGCTCGAGCGGCGAGAGCCCCGGCTCGTCGCTCGGCACCGCGCGCAGCTCGAAGCGCGCGCCGCGCCGGCTCTCGTGCACCAGCTCCGGCAGCGCGTTCGAGAGCCCACCCGCGCCGACGTCGTGGATCGACACGATCGGGCTCGCATCCCCGAGCGCCCAACAACGATCGATCACCTCCTGGCAACGCCGCTGCATCTCCGGGTTGTCACGCTGCACGGACGCGAAATCGAGATCCTCGCTCGACGTGCCCGCCGCCACCGACGACGCCGCGCCGCCGCCGAGCCCGATCAACATCGCGGGCCCCCCGAGCACCACGATCTTCGCGCCCGCCGGGATCTCGCCCTTCTTCACGTGCTCCGCGCGCACGTTGCCGAGCCCACCCGCGATCATGATCGGCTTGTGGTAGCCGCGGACCTCCACGCCCGTCGTCGTCGGCACCTCCAGCTCGAACGTCCGGAAGTAGCCGCAGATCGCGGGTCGCCCGAACTCGTTGTTGAAGGCCGCGCCGCCGAGCGGCCCGTCGAGCATGATCGAGAGCGGCGACGCGATGCGCGAAGGACGTCCGACGTCACGCGTCTCCCACGGCTGCACCGCGCCGGGGATGCGCAGGTTCGACACCGAGAAGCCGACGAGCCCCGCCTTCGGCTTCGCGCCACGCCCCGTCGCGCCTTCGTCGCGGATCTCTCCGCCGCTGCCCGTCGACGCGCCCGGGAACGGCGAGATGGCGGTCGGGTGGTTGTGGGTCTCCACCTTGATGAGCACGTGGATCGGCTCTTCGTGCGCGGCGTACACGCCCGTCTCCGGATCGGGAAAGAAGCGCCCCGCCACCGAGCCTTCGAACACCGCCGCGTTGTCGGAGTACGCGCTCAGCACGCCTTCGGGCGACGCCGCGGTGCTCTTGCGAATCATCGAGAAGAGCGAGCTCGCCTGCTCTTCCCCGTCGAAGACCATCTGCGCGTTGAAGATCTTGTGGCGGCAGTGCTCGCTGTTCGCCTGCGCGAACATCATCAGCTCGACGTCGTTCGGATCGCGCCCGAGCTCGCCGAACGCGCGCACCAAGTAGTCGATCTCCTCCGCCGAGAGCGCGAGCCCGAGCGCGCGGTTCGCCTCTTCGAGCGCGCGCTTTCCTTGCGCGAGCACCGGCACGCTGGTCAGCCGCCGCGGCGTCTGCGTCGTGAAGAGCTTCTCCGCGTCCGCCTCGTGGGCGAGCACGCTCTCCGTCATGCGGTCGTGCAGCAGCTCGTACGGAACCGCGCCGCCGTCCTCGATCCCCTCGATCGCGTAGCGCACCCCACGCTCGATCCGCCGCACCTTCGCGAGCCCGCAGCGCCGCGCGATCTCCGTCGCCTTCGTCGACCACGGCGACACCGTGCCGATGCGTGGCACCACGATCCGCACGAGCCCATCGCGCTCCGTGACCTCGCCCTTCGGTCCATAGGTGAGCAGGGCGTCGAGCACGCGCGCTTCGTCCGCGTCGAGAGTGGCCGTGAGCTCGACGAAGTGCACGAAACGCGCAGACACCGCCCGCACCGAAGGCACACGCTCCTGCAGACGCGTACGAAGCGCGTCGAGCCGCGCAGAAGAGAGAGCCGCCGAGCCGGGGAGGACGATCATGACGTGCAGGATGGCCTAGCTCCGCCCATCGGCCCATCCGATGCATTACGATAGCTTCCATCGGATTTCACGATGACTGCCGCCCCCTCCGAAACACCCACGCGCCCCGAGAAGCGCGCCACCAGAGACGACGGCAGACGCGAGGACCGCGCGCTCCTCAAGCCCGAGCGCCTCCAGCACCTGCTCGCGGTGATCGCGCACGGCTCCTTCACGGCCGCCGCGCGCGCTTCGGCGACGAGCCAGTCCACGATCAGCGAGAGCGTGCTCGCGCTCGAGCGTGAGCTTCGCGAGCCGCTCCTCGTGCGCGACGGGCGCCGCGTGTACCCGACCGCCGCCGGCGAGCTGCTCGCCCGCCACGCCGAGCGCGCGCTCGACGAGCTGCGGCGCGCGCGCGAGGAGCTCGACGCCCTGCGCGCGGTGGCGACGGGGACCCTGCGGATCGGCGTGAGCGACACCCTCGCGACCTACCTGCTACCGCCCGTCTTCGCCGCGTTCCGACGCGAGCATCCCGGCGTCGCGATGCAGCTCCAGAACCGCACGTCGCCCGCGCTCGCGAGCCTCGTCGCCGCGCGCGCGCTCGATCTCGCGGTGGTCACCACACCCTTCCCCACGACCTTCCGACTGGACGGTCGCCCCGCCGAAGAAACGCTCCACCTCCGACCGCTCGCGCCGCTCCGCGAGGTCGTGGTGCTGCCGATCGCTCACCCGCTCGCGACGGGGCGCGGCCCCTTCCCGATCAAACACGCCGCGCGCGCTCCCTGGGTGCTCCTCGGCCCCGAGACGAGCAGCCGCGCCCACCTCGACGCGCGCTTCGCCGCCGCGGGCGTGCACCCCGAGGTCGCGATGGAGGCCGCGAGCGTCGAGCTCCTCAAGACCCTCGTCGCGCTCGGCTTCGGTCTCTCCGTGCTCCCGGAGCTCGCGGTGCGTCGCGAACGCGACGAAGGGCGCCTCGCGACCCGCGCGCTCCCGCGCATCGAGGAGACCCGCCGTGTGATGCTCGCCACCCCGACGGTGGGCCCACTCTCACCCGCGGCGCGCGCGTTCGTGGACGTCGCGACGAAGACGCTCGGTTGAGAGATCAGAAGAGCTCGGTGCCCTCTTCGGCCGGCCCCTCGGCGCCCTCGACCGCTTCCGGTGCGGGCTCCGGCGGCGGCAGCGCGCGCACCGTCAGCTCCACCGGCGCGTTCTGCGCGTCACCGAGCGTCACGGGCGCGGTCGCCTCTTCGAGCAGCGGATGCCACGCGTGCACGCGCAGCGCGAGCCCCGTCGGCACGCCCGCGATCTCGAAGCGTCCGTCCGCGTCCGTCACCGCGATGAGCCGCGTGGAAGCGACGATCACGTCGGTCCGCCCACAGCCGGCCATCATCGCGCACGTCACCGGCATCAGCCCCACGCGCTCGATCGGCACCTCCTGCGGTTGCCCCTTGATCAGCGCGCGCATGAACGCGGTCGATCCCGTGGTCGGCAGGAACGGGTAGTACATCTCGTTCGAGACCACGAGCACGTCACCGCGTGCCGCGCCGATCACGCGTGGCTGAAGGCGACAATCGCGGATCGTCAGCTCGTGGCGCACCGGCTCGAGCGGCGCCACGCGCGCGAAGAACGCGTCGCGATCCTCTGCCGTCAGCGTGACGACCACGTTCGAGAGCGCGCGTCCCTCTCCGAGCTGGAGCGGCGCGCGATCCGAGATCAGTGGCGGCGTGCACTCTTCCGTGGAGCGCCCCTGCGCACCCATGGCCTCTGGCGCGAAGCTCGGCGGCTCCATGCCCTCCGCGAGCCGCACCACGCCGCGCAGCGTGGTCACCGGACCCGACGGCTCGTTCGTCGGAGCCTCGGTCGTCGGGGTTTCGGTCGCGGAAACGGCTTCGGTCCCCGGTCGTTCCCCGCAGCCGTCGCAACCGAAGGCGACGAGCAGCAGAACGACGAGGGACCGAGTCGAGAGAGACATCGTCACTGACGTACGGCGATCAGCCGAGGAGCTTCTGCGCCGCATCGATCGCGAGATCGAGGACCCAGCCCGGGAGCATGCCGAAGACCATGACCGCCGCGCCCGAGATGGCGAGCGCTGCGCTCACGTAGCCGCTCTTCATCGGCACCGCGAGGACCTGATCCTTCGTGGGCTCCTTCATCAGCATCACGACCACCACGCGCAGGTAGTAGTAGGCGCCGATCGCGCTCGCGAGGATGCCGAAGACCGCCAGCCACACGAAGCCGCCGCCCGCCTGCACCGCCGCGTTGAACACGTAGTACTTGCCGAAGAAGCCCGCGGTGGGCGGGAAGCCCATCAGCGAGAGCACACCGACGATGAAGGGCAGCGCGACCATCGGATGCCGACGACCGACGCCTGCGAGGTCGTCGTAGTCGACCGCCTCGCGGCCCTTGCTTCCAATCCAGATGAGCGAGCCGAAGGCGAGCACGTTCGAGACGGTGTACGCGAGCAGGTAGAAGAGCACGCCGCTGATGGCCTGCTCACCGACCTTCGAGGCCGCCGCGAGACCGACCAGCAGGTAACCCGCGTGCGCGATCGACGAGTACGCGAGCATGCGCTTGACGCTCTTCTGCGCGACCGCGGCCACGTTGCCGAAGACCATCGAGAGCAGCGCGAGGAACGCGAGGATCGGCGGCCAACCGGACGCCGCGCTCATCATGTCCTCGGAACCGAACGCGATCATCACGATGCGCACGAAGACCGCGAACGCTGCGGCCTTCACGGCCACGCTCATGAACGCCGTCACGGGCGTCATCGCACCTTCGTACGCGTCCGGGGTCCACATGTGGAACGGCACGCCGCCCACCTTGAAGACGAGCCCGACGATCACCATCAGCGCGCCGACGAGCACGAGCCGCGCGTCCGCGCCCTCCGCGATCGCCTGGCCGATGCCGACGAAGTCGGTGTGGCCGGTCGCTGCGTAAAGGAGCGCGCCACCGAAGAGGAGGATCGCCGCCGCGAACGAGCCGAGGAGGAAGTACTTCATCGCGCCTTCGACGGCGCGTGCGCTCGTGCGGCGGAACGCGATCATCGCGTAGACGCCGAGCGACATCGTCTCGAGGCCGAGGAAGAGCGAGAGGAAGTCCGTCGAGCGCGCGAGGATCATCGCGCCGATCGAGGAGAGGATCATCAACACGTAGAGCTCGCCACGCTCGAGCCCGTGCTCGCGCAGGTAGCCGCCCGCGAGGAGCACGGAGAGCGCGCCGCCGGTGCAGATGACGAAGTCGAAGAAGAGCGAGACCGAGTCGACCGCGAGGTAGCCGGAGAACATCTCCGGCAACGGCGGCAGCGGTTGTCCGGAGACGAGCAGCCCGAGGGCCACGAGACCCGCGGTGCCGAGCGCGACCGAGGTCACGAGCGCGAGCTCGGCCTTCTCGTTCGCGAAGGCATCCACGATCATGATGAAGAGCGCGCTGACCAGGAGCAGGAGCAGCGGCGCCATGCTGAGCCACGTGCTCATCGGGCACCTCCGAGGCGCATCGCGAGCGCTTCGTTCGTCAGGGTGGGGATCGCGGCTTCACGGTCCGCGTCGGCCGGCGTGGGCGCCTCGGCCGCTTCTTCGGCGGGCGCTTCTTCGGCCGCCTCGGGGGCGTTCGGGTCCGCGTGTCGGTCGGGGTGCCAGAGCCGCAGCGCGTCGTCGCTGCTGCTCTCGTCCCACTTCGCGCGGAAATCGCCGATGAACTGGACGACGGCGTCCTCGGACTTCTCCAGGAACGTGTTCGGGAAGAAGCCGATCCAGAAGACCAGCACGAGCAGCGGAGCCACCGCGGCCCACTCGCGACCGTTCATGTCGGAGAGACCTTCGTTCTCCTTCTTGGTCAGCGGGCCCCAGAACATCTTGAGCACCGCGTGCAACATGTAGAGCGCGGCGAGGATGACGCCCGTCGCGGCGACCATCGTGAAGATGGTGCTCCACTGGCCGAGGCCGATGAAGCCCTGCGAGGTCCACGCGCCGCTCATGATCATGAACTCACCCACGAAGCCGTTCGTGCCTGGGAGGCCGATCGAGCTCATGGCGACGATCACGAACGCGATCGTGTACCAGGGCATCACCTTCGCGAGGCCGCCGAACTCGTCGAGGTCACGCGTGTGGCGACGCTCGTAGATCACGCCGACCAAGATGAAGAGCGCGCCCGTCGAGATGCCGTGGTTGATCATCTGCAGGATGGCGCCGTTGATGCCGTGCGGCGTCATCGCGAACATGCCCAGCGCGATGAAGCCCATGTGGCTCACCGAGCTGTAGGCCACGAGCTTCTTCACGTCCTTCTGCACCCACGCGCAGTAGGCGCCATACACGATGCCCACGATGCCGAGCACGGCGATGGTCGGGCCCACGTACTGCGACGCGAGCGGGAACATCGGCATCGCGAAGCGCAGGAACCCGTACGTGCCGAGCTTCAGGAGCACCGCGGCCAGGATGATCGAGCCGCCCGTGGGGGCCTGGACGTGCGCGTCCGGCAACCACGTGTGGAACGGGAACATCGGCACCTTGATCGCGAAGGCGAGCGCGAAGGCCCCGAAGAGCAGGAGCTGCGCGTCGAAGGGCAGGATCACGTCCTGGAGCAGCACGAGGTCGAAGGTGTAGCGACCGGTGAGGGTCTCGTACTGGCCGACCACGTAGAGGATCGCGATCAGCATCAGGAGGCTGCCGACCATCGTGTAGAGGAAGAACTTCACCGCCGCGTAGACGCGGTTCGGGCCGCCCCAGATGCCGACGATGAGGTACATCGGCACGAGCATCAGCTCCCAGAACACGTAGAAGAGGAAGAGGTCGAGCGCGAAGAACGCGCCGAGCATGCCGACCTGCAAGAGGAGGAACGCGATGGCGTACTCCTTGACCTTCGTGTGGACGCTCGACCACGACGCGTAGAGCGCGATGGGCGTGAGCAGCGTGGTGAGCAGCACGAGCCAGAGCGAGATGCCGTCGACGCCGAGCTTGAAGGCGATGCCGACCGTCTCGATCCAGGGCACGTCGACCACGAAGTGGTAGCCGGCCTGCGCGTAGTCCGCGGCCGCCAGGCTCTGCACGCCTTCGAAGCGCGAGAGCACGCTCTGCGTGAGCTCCACGACCTCCGGCAGGAGCAGCAAGCTGAACAGGAAGTTCAGCCCGAGGAACGCCATCGACGTGCGTCGGATCGCGTTCGGCCACTGCCGCGGCATGAAGAGAAGCGTCAGCGCCCCGAGGAAGGGCACCACGAGCAAGAGCGTGAGCAGGTTTTCGGAAAGGAAGGCGCTCATCGCACCGTCTCCTCGAGGCGAAGCGCCGCGTGGGCACCCGCAGTGGAAGCGTCGAGAACCACGTCGACCGTGTGCGACGCGACGTTGCCGAAGGCGTTGCGCACCTCGACGGTCGCCCGCACCACCGGCACCGCGCGCACGGCCGCGAGGCCGAGCCGGGTCGACTCACCGAACGCGAGCTCGATGCGCTCCTGCGCACCGTCGCCCGCCACGACCGCCGCAGCCGCGTTGGGTCGGATGATCACCTTGCCGTCCTCCACCCACGCGTACGCGGGAAGCGTGGTCGGCGGCTCTTCGCCCTCCGCGACCTCGCGCGCGGGCATGCCGGCCGGGCCGAAGAGCAGCGTGTCGTCGAGCATCGTCGGCTCAGCAGAGAGGTGCACCGGCACCGGACCTTCGCGGCTCGCGACGAGCAGCACGGCCGCGTCGCTCGCGTAGTCCGCTTCGTCGTAGCTCGCCTCCGCACGAAGCTCGCGCGCGAAGCGGCGCTCGCTCGCGATGGTCTCGAAACGCACCGACTCGACGCCCTCCGCGCGCTCGAGCGCGCCCTGCAGATCGGGCAGCTCCGCAACGGGCGGGGTGAGCGTGTAGATCTTGCGACCGCGATCCACGAGGCGTCCGAGCGCCGCGCGGTCGGCCGGCCACGTCACGGGCGCAATGGCCGCACGGACCAGCGCCGCGACCCGGAAGACCTGCGCGTCGGTCGCGTCGTCCGCGAGGTCGATCGTCACGCGCGTCGGCTGGGTCGGGAAGTCGAACTGCCCGTCGCCGTCGGTGTCGAAGCGGTACTCGTAGCCGAGGCCACGGCCCGCGGTCAGCGTCGCGCTCTCGCCGGTCGCTTCGACCTCGAGCTCCGCGTGCGGGTAGAGGAACCACCAGCTCACGCCCGCGAGACCGAGCACGAGCACGAGCCCGTAGGCGTGCACCACGCCGACCTGGATGCGGGAGAAGAGGTGCGCTCCGAGCGCGATGGCCTTGGCCGGCAACCCCGTCAGCACGCCGTCGATGAAGCTCTTGTCGACCCGGCCCGCGATGACCGCGACCGCCTTGTTGAAGCGGATGATCGTCGCGTCGTAGAGCTCGTCCACGCGCCACTTGTCGAAGAGGAAGTCGAAGAGCTTCTTGGGCAGCTTCGTCGTGAAGGTGTCCTCGTTCTTACCGCGGTAGATCGCCGTCGCGCCGAGGACGCCGACGAGCATCGCGAAGAGGCCCATGCCCATCGCCGCGTAGACGGGACCCATCTCGTGCGACTGCTCTTCGGTGAGCGGAATCCCCGAGATCGAGGGCGCCATCCAGTGGTGCCACCAGTTCGGCGCGAAGTGATGCGGCAGCCCGAGGAAGCCGACCGCCACCGCGCCGATGCCGAGCACCGTGAGCGCGAGGTGGATCGGGAAGTGCGGCTTGTGCGGGTGCGGATCGTAGGCGTGATCGTCGTGCCCGTGATCGTCGTGATCGTCGTGGCCTTCGTGCCCGTGATCGTCGTGCTTCGCGCTCCGGTAGTCGCCCGTGAAGGTGAGGTAGTAGAGGCGGAACATGTAGAACGCGGTCAGCGTCGCCGCGATCGTCAGCAGGATGGCGACCACCCAGCCGACCCAGGGCGCGATCGGCATGCCGTCCATCATCGCGATGGTGGTCGCGCCGAGCAGGATCTCGTCCTTCGAGAAGAAGCCCGAGAACGGCGGCACACCCGCGATCGCGAGGCAGCTCACGAGGAACGTGATGCGCACGATCGGGAGGTGCTTTTTGAGGCCGCCGAGCTTGAAGATGTCGGCGTCACCGTGCGCGTGCACCGCGTGCATCACCGCGCCGGCGCCGAGGAAGAGGCAGGCCTTGAAGAACGCGTGCGTGAAGACGTGGAAGAAGCCGGCCGAGAACGCGCCCACGCCGACCGCCGCGAACATGAAGCCGAGCTGGCTCACGGTGGAGTACGCGAGGATCTTCTTCATCTCGCGCTGGACCACCGCGATGGTCGCGCCGAGGAACGCGGTCGCCGCGCCGACGAGCGCGATCACGCCGAGCGTGGTGGGCGACTCGAGGAAGACGGGCGAGAGACGGCAGCAGAGGTAGACGCCCGCGGTGACCATGGTCGCCGCGTGGATCAGCGCGGAGACCGGCGTCGGACCCGCCATCGCGTCGGGGAGCCAGACGTAGAGCGGGAGCTGCGCGCTCTTGCCGGTGCAGCCGAGGAAGAGGA
>CALJLK010000084.1 GCA_937982655.1 uncultured Sandaracinus sp. | reverse complement strand
GGTTGCAGCAGCGCGCGTCGAAGTAGCCGTCGCCGTCGCGATCGATCGCGCCGAAGGTCTCGAGGTTGCAGTCCTCGTCGTGGCCGTCGACGTCGCAGACCTCGGGGTTGCCGGGGAAGCGGTTCGCGTCGTCGTCGTCGCAGTCCGCGCCGAGCGGCATGCCTTCGCCGTCGACGCAGCTCGCGTCGCGCACGCCGTCGCCGTCGGCGTCGGGGGCGGCGAAGACGCAGCGGTCGAGGTCTTCGTCGCAGACGTCGAGCGTGCACTCGATCGAGTCGTCGCAAGCGATCGCGGAGCCCGCGACGCACGCGCCTGCGACGCACGCTTCGGCGCCGTTGCAGAAGAGGCCGTCGTCGCAGTCGGGATCGGCGGTGCACTCGGGTCCGGCGTCGGTGCCGATCGCGGAGTCGGTGCCTCCGTCGTCCATTCCCGCGTCGTCGTCTCCACACGCGGCGAGCGCGAACAACGCGCCGACCAACACGACCCCTCGACGAGCCATCATCGGGTGCTCCCTCGTTCGTCCCTTCGGACGTCCCTCACCGACTCTTCGTGCGCTTGCGAGCGCAGCACGGGCTGCGTTCCCCGTTCTTTCGCGCCACTTCGATTCCACTTTCGAAGCGCGGTCCCGGCATAGTATTTCAACGCTGTCAAAAGAGGCAGGACTTCGTGAGGGACTCGACCGAAGCCGTAGACCCGCTCGTCGGGACACTCGTCGCCGAGCGCTACCGCGTCGAGAAGCGGCTCGGTCAGGGCGGCATGGGGACGGTCTACGTCGCCGAGCATCTCGGGATCGGCAAGCGCGTCGCGCTCAAGTGTCTGAACCCCGAGTACTCGGCGAACGCGATGGTGGTCGAGCGTTTCTTGCGCGAAGCGCGGCTCGCGACCGCGGCGGGCAACGAGCACATCGTCGACGTCACCGACATCGGCAAGCTGCCCGACGGCGCGCCCTTCATCGTGATGGAGTTGCTCGAAGGTCGGGAGCTCGGCGACGCGCTCGCGCAGGACGGACCCTTCGTGATCGGGCGCGCGGTGCGGATCCTTCGTCAGGCCTGCGACGCGCTCGCGGCCGCGCACGACAAGGGGATCGTCCACCGCGATCTCAAACCCGACAACTTGTTCTTGGCGAAGCGCACGCGCGATCCCGAGTTCGTGAAGGTGCTCGACTTCGGCATCTCGAAGCTCACCGAGAGCGGGAAGGTTCAGAAGCTCACCGGCACCGGGATGACGCTCGGCACGCCGCACTACATGTCGCCCGAACAAGCGCAGGGGTTGCCGAGCGTCGATCACCGCACCGACGTCTACGCGCTCGGCGTGATCCTCTACGAGCTGCTCGTGGGCGAGCTGCCCTTCGACGAAGAGACCTTCCCGATGTTGGTGGTCGCGATCGTCACGCGCGACGCACCCTCGGTGCGGGTGCGTCGCAAGGACGTGCCCTTCGAGCTCGACGCGGTGGTGCAGCGCTGCCTCGCGAAGGATCCGGAGCTGCGGCCGCAGAGCGTGGCGGAGCTCGGTGCGTTGCTCGAGCCGTTCGAGAAGCTGGAGCCGAAGCCGGAGCTGATCGCGAAGATCAGCGAGCGCGCGACGGTGCGGCCGGGGAGCGGCGTCGAGGCGTCGACGCAGTTGGGAAAGCGCACGCCCAACGCCGCACGCGCTCCGAACGCCGCCGCGGCGCAGACGGGAGAGCTCGTCGGGTCGGAGGACGTGACGCAGGACGCGCTGCCGGCACCGCCACGGAGCGAGACGTCGACGTCGGGAATGGCGACGCAGCCCACGCTGCCGCTCGCGCCGCGCGGGACGATGTTCGTGCTCGGGCTGGGGCTCGCGCTCGCGGGGGCGGGCGCGATCGTGTGGATCGCGCGCGGCAGCGGTGAGCCCACGGCGAACGACGAAGCGACGAGCGATGCGGGAACGATCGCGAGCGCGCCGATCGACGCGGGGCGTGAGCTCGAAGCGGACGCCGTGGTGACCGCGGGGGAGGGCGAGGTGCGCTTTCGAATCCTCGCCGCGCCGCGCGATGCGAAGATCTTCCTCGACGACGTCGAGTTCCCGAACCCGTTGGACGTGCGACGTGCGCGTCGCGAGGTGCCGGTGCGGCTGCGCATCGAGCGCGAGGGTTACGCGACGATCGAGCAGCTCGTGGTGCTCGATCGCGACGTGGAGCTCGTGCACGTGCTGGAGGTCGCGCCGACGTCGTCGACACGGACGGGCACGCCACAGGGCACGACGATGGCGTCGACGATGGCACCGACGACGGAGAGCGTGAGCGCGATGGAGACGTCGATGGAGACCTCCACGACGAACGCGCCCGACACCATGGGCGGCACGTCGATGGACGGCTTCCGCGACGACTTCTGATCGAGTGTGGCGCGAGGGCAGAGGAGAACGCGATGGACGAGCACGAACGATCGCGAGCGCGAGCACCCTCTGGCCGAGGAAGGTCATGCGTGGGCCTGCCCGGGTTCGGTCGCGTGACCATTCGCGGGATCGCGCTCGTTTCGTGGGTGTGTCTGCTGACGTCGAGCCTCTCGATCGCGTCTGCGCAAGAGGCGTCCGACGAGCCGGCCGAAGCCGCGCCAGCGTCCGCGCCTCCCACCGACGACGACATTCCATCGGTCGACGACGACGATCCGCCAGACGCGCTGCAGCTCGAAGAGGCGCGCGAACGGTTTCTCACCGGCGTGGCGCTCGCCCGTGCGGGCAACTGCGAGGGAGCGCTCGCGGAGCTGCGCGCGAGCCTCGAGATCGTCGAGCGACCGAACACGCTCTACAACGCCGCGCGCTGCTACGAGGAGCTCTTCCGCTACGACCTCGCGGTGCAGAGCTACGAGCGCTACCTCGCGATCGCGCCGCCGGACGAAGCCGATCGCGCCGCGGTCGAGGCGACGATGCGCTCGCTCCGCAACCTGCTCGGCACGATCGTGGTGCGCTCGAACGTGGCCGCGCAGGTGTGGGTCGGGGATCGCGTGGTGGGAGAAGCGCCCGGCGAGGTGCTCGTGCCGGGGGGGCGGCACGCGCTCGAGCTCCGCGCGGACGGGTTCCTCCCCGTGCGGCGCGAGGTGGAGGTCGCGGGGCGGCAGCGCGTCGAGGTCACGTTGGAGCTCGAGCGCGCGGAGGTGAACGTCACGAACGTCGACAACCGCACCGTGCAGGTCACCGAAGAAGGCGGCGCGCCGCCGGCGGTCTTCTACACGGGCGTCGGGCTCACGGTCGCGGCGGGCATCGTCGCGGCGGCGTTCGGTGGCAAGGCGCTCGCGGAGCGTGGACGCACGGAGGATCTCTCGCCCTTCGATCGCGAAGGCATCGCGCGCGGCAACGAGCGCACGCGCGACGCGGCGTTGCTGAGCGACGTCTTCCTCGGCGTGACGGGCGCGCTCGCGATCACGACGGTGGTGCTCTTCTTCCTCACCGACTTCGACGGTGACGACGACGAGGCCCGCACCGCGCCGCCCGAGCGCACCGAAGCGCGGCTGCGCGTCGGCCCCACGCGGCTCGAGCTGGAGGTGACGTTCTGATGCGCGGTCCGCTCGACTCGCTCACGAGCTCACGGCGCGCGAGCTTCGCCTTCGTGGGTTGTCTCCTCACGTCGCTCGTCGGCTGCAGCTTGATGGGGCTCGACGAGACCTCGGCGACTCCCTGCCTCGTCGGGCCCACCGCGAGCACCGACTACCGCGACGCGCACGCCACGTGTGCGCGTGAGCTGGGGGTCGACGGGCTCGGCGCGTGCGAGGCGTGGGTGTGCGCGCTCCGCGTCGACGACGAGGTCTTCTGCACGATCGACGCGCCGGACGTCGACGGCGACGGCGTCGGCGACGCGATGTGCATCCCCGAAGGCGACGAACGCCCGCGGGACTGCGACGACGCCGATCCGTCGATCGCGGGCGGTCGCGCGGAGCGCTGCGACGGTCGCGACAACGACTGCGACGGAGTGGTCGACGAAGGCCTGCTCCAGCGCGGCACGCCGCTGCGGGTCGAGGAGACCGACGGAACCGCGGGGCGGGTCGCGTTCGCGGGCGCGAGCGCGTTGATCCGACGGTCGGTCGGTGGCGAACAGGCGCTCCTGCTCTGGTCGCGTGGCGCGGCGCCGCGGCGCGTGGGGGACTTCACGCTCTACGATCCGATCGCGGCGGCCGACGATCCGGGGCTCGCGCTCGCGCCGCAGGGCAGCGCGTTCGTCGGTGTGTTCGCGCGCAACCTCGCGGGCTGTCCGCGCACCCTGGTGCCCGCGCGCCTCGAAGGAGCGGTGGCGAGTGGGGCGGCGCTCGAGCTGGGCCTCCCGGACGCGAGCGGCGCCGACTGCGGCAGCGATCGCGAAGAGCCGCAGGCGACGCCCACCGTCGCTTCGCTCGGGCGGCGGAGTGTCCTCGCATGGATCGCCAGCGCGAGCGCCAACGACGGAGGCCCGCTGCGGATCGTGGGCGCGAACGACACCGACGGGCTCACGCTCTCGGGGCCCGCGATCGAGCTCGGTGACGCGACCGGGCCGGTGGCGATGCTCACGCTGGCGGAAGAGAACGTCGTGCTGATCGCGATCCCACGCGCGAGTGGGGTGGAGCTGCGCACGATCACGCTGGCGGCGGACGGCACCCCGACGGTGGGCGCGATCTCGGCGACGGTGCCGGGCGCGGGGGCGGACCTCGCGCTGGCTTCCGGGCCGAGCGTGGACGGTACGCGCGCGCTCGGGCTCGCGCTCCGCACGGGTGAAGGTCGTGGAGCGCGCGTGCGCGTCGTGCGGTTCACGCTCGCGGGCGGTGCGCTGTCGGTCGACGAGTCGACCGAGGTGGGGGATGCGGAAGGGCAGACGTCGCCGAGCCTCGTGTGGTCGGAGGCGCCGCGCGGTTGGCTGGTGGCGTGGACCGAGCGCGGCGCGGAGGTTCGCGCGCGTCTTCTCGGGGCGTCGAGCGGGGTCGCGGGGGCGGCGCTCTCCGTTCTTTCGGCCAGCGACCTCGGGGGCACCGCGGATGTGCGTTTCGGCGTCTCGCTGGCGCCGACCGAGACCGGCTTCGTCGTGATCACGCACTCGAACGCGGGCGCGACGGCGGGGCTCCACGAGATCGCGCTCGGCTGCGCAGCGGAGTGACGTCGAGCCGGCGCTCGAGCGCCGTCTCGAAGGAAGTCTCGAACGAAGTCTCGATGCGTCGGTCCAAGCCGACAGCGTCGCCCGTTCCTTCCCCCACGTGCGCGCCGCTTTCCGCCGTCGAACAGGCAGGCTAACGTCCCGCGCCATATGGCTGGGGTGAGTGTGGGGGCCAAGGCCCCGAAGCCGAGCTACTCGGGGCCGTTCGCGCCGCTGCGCAAGCTCGACGACGTCGTGTTCTCCGCGGAGCAGGCGATCGTGGCGATCTTCCTCTCCGCGATGACCGTGATGGTCTTCCTCGACGTCGTCTACCGACGGCTGGTCGCGCCGGACAGCAAGATCGGCGGGATCCTCGCGGGCATGCTCGGGGTCACGGACGCGGAGGAACGCGCACGCCTCGACGCGAACGTGGCGCCGTGGGTCGGCGGCGCGATCGGCTTCCTTGCGATCTGGTTCGGCGTGTGGGGCGCGCGGCGAGACAAGCGCGCGGCAGCGGGCGCGAAGGGCTTCGACGTGCTCTCGCTCGGCTACGCAGTGGTCGGCACGGTCGCGGTGGGCGGCTTCTTCTGGCTGATGGGCGCGCAGACGCGGAGCGTGAACGAGGTCGGCATCGAGCAGCTCGAGCCGATCGTGCGCTCGCGAGACATCTACCTCGGGCTCTACGGCGCCGGCGCGCTCGCGTTCGTGGTGCACACGCTGCGCGCGCGCAGCGAGGGGTGGGTCCAGCGCCTGGTCGCGATCGGGATCGCCACGCCGGTCTTCGTGGTCGTCGCGCTCGGCTACTTCCCACGCGGCTACTCGTGGTCGAAGGAGCTCGGGCTCGTGCTCCTGCTCTGGGTCGGATTCCTCGGCACGAGCATCTGCGCGCACGAGGGCAAACACATCAAGCTCGAGGCGCTCGCGAAGCTCATCCCGCCACACCTCAAGCATTGGGTCGACGCCGCAGGCTTCTTGCTCACCGCGACCGCCTGCGCGGGCATGGCGTACCTCGGCTACGTCTACGTCTTCGATCCGGAGCTCGGCGCGAAGGCGCTCGGAGGTACCTTCGAGCAGACGGCGATCCCGGACTGGGTCGCGACGGTCGCGGTGCCGATCACGTTCGGGCTCGCGATGCTGCGTTTCTTCGGGGGCGCGGTGAGCGCGGCGATGGGAGGCAGCTACGGCGCGTCGCGGGACGACGACGTGGCGGCCGCGAAGGCTGCACGCGAGGCCGCCAAGGCTGACGAGAAGAACGACGATGCGAGCGCCGACGAGGCGTCGGCGGAACAGGACGAGAAGAGCGACGCGAGCGCGTCGGAGGGATCGCGATGACCGCCGCCGAACGCGCCGCCGTGGTGCGGAAGAGCCCCGTCGGGCTGGCCCTCGTCCTCGCGGCTGCCGTGGGGCTCTGCTTCCTCGGCAAGGGGGGCATCGTCGGGGCGGTGGTCCTCGTGACCGCGTTGCTCGGGGCGCCGCTCTTCGTGCTCCTCGGGGTCGTCACCGTCGCTTGCTACATGCTCTACGCGGGCCGCAGCGAGCCGGTGGAGTTCTTGAACCTGATCGAGCGCATCCGGACGCTCGCCGATCAGCCCACGCTGCTCGCGATCCCGTTCTTCATCATGAGCGGCGCGGTGATGAGCCAAGGGCAGATCAGCTCGCGGCTCATCGACTTCGCGCGCGCGTGCGTCGGCTGGGTGCCGGGTGGCCTCGCGATGAGCGCGGTCCTCGCGTGCGTCTTCTTCGCCGCCATCAGCGGATCGAGCCCCGCCACCGTGGTCGCGATCGGCGGGATGATGGGCCCGACCCTGCTCGCGCGTGGTTACCCCGAGCGCTTCTCGCACGGCCTGCTCGCGTCGGCCGGATCGCTGGGCATCCTGATCCCGCCCTCGATCCCGATGATCCTCTACCCGATCGTCTATCAGGGATCGTTCATCGAGGTGGAGCGCCTGTTCATGGCGGGTTACGGCCCGGGCGCGGTGATCGCGACCGTGCTGATGGGCTTCTGCTTCGTCTACGGTGTCAAACAGCGAAAGATCGACAAGGGCGAAGGTGCGACGCCACGTGCGCTCCTCGACGGCGCGCTCTTCTTCTTCGGGCTTCCGCTGGTCTTCTATCCGTTCACGGATCTCCCGGGCGAGACGCTCGTGAAGCTCGCGATCTACGTCGCGATCCTCCAGAAGGTCACCGAGTTCGACGTGAAGGTCGTCGGCAAGGCGCTGATCGACGGTTTCTGGGCGCTCTTGTTCCCGGTCGGCATCTACCTCGGGATCCAGACGGGTCTCTTCAACGCCATCGAAGCGGCCGCGCTCAGCGTCGTGTACGCGGTGCTCGTCGAGGTCTACGTCCACCGCGCGATGAAGCTCTCGGCGGTCCCGAAGATCTTCCAAGAGACAGGCATCTTTCTCGGCTCGTTGCTGATCATCATGGTCGCGGCGCTCGCCTTCAGCGAGTTCTTGGAAGAACAGCAGATCCCGGCCGAGATGGTCGGCTGGATCGCGAACATGGACCTCGAGCCGTGGCAGTTCTTGTTGCTCTTGAACGCGCTGCTCCTCGTGGTGGGGATGATCATGGACATCCTCAGCGCGATGTTCGTGTTCGTGCCGCTGCTCGCGCCCATCGCGACGAGCCTCGGGGTCGATCCGCTCCACTTCGGGATCATCTTCATCGTCAACCTCGAGATCGGCTACCTGACGCCGCCCGTCGGGTTGAACCTCTTCGTCGCCAGCACGCTCTTCGAGCGACCGATGGGGCACATCATCAAGTCGGTGGCGCCTTTCATCGTCCTGATGTTCGCGGGTCTGATGGTGATCACGTACGTGCCTGCGCTCTCCGTCGGCATCGCGAATCACCTCATGGACGGCGGCGGTCCGAGCGCGCCTCCTCCCGGAAGCGGCGGCGGCGCGCTGGGCGACGACGACCCGATCGAGCCCGAGACGCCCGACGGCGTGCAGACCATCGAAGAGATGATGCGCGAGATGGAAGGCGGCGACGGCGAGGGTGGCGGCGAGGGCGCGAGCTCGATGGGCGTGCAGACCATCGAAGAGATGATGCGCGAGCTCGAAGAAGCGGCCGAAGAGGGCGCGGAGCCTTCGGAGGCGCAGCCTGCGGAGGAGCCGGCCGAGCCGGCGGCGATGGACATCGCGCCGACGGGGCGCGTGCTGACGATGGAAGAGATGATGGAGGCGGCGGGCGTCGAGTAGCGCCGCCCGACACGCGAGGTGTCGATCTGAAGAGATGCTCGGCCGATTTCGCAAGCCGCCCTACCGGAC
>CALJLK010000083.1 GCA_937982655.1 uncultured Sandaracinus sp. | reverse complement strand
TGGGGGAACGCTATCGATCGGAAAACCCGGGGTTGCTTCCCGCGAGTCGACCACGATCACGTCGACGACGAGCTCGCTTCGATCGTTCAGCTCACCAGCTCGGTCAGCGCGTTCGACGACGACGTGCGAGCCACGTGACCGCGAGGCCGAGGAGGGCGCCGCTCGACGCGCCGGACGTCGCGCAACCACCGCCTCCACCGACGTCGGGTGTGCCCGCGTCGATCGTCGCCTCCGATCCCGCATCGATTCCCGCGTCGGTGCCGCCGTCGGGGCGGCGCGGACGACCTGCGTCGCGTGGGGGTGGCATCGGATCCTCGGGGCGCACCCACTCCTCCGGCAGCGGGGGGCAATCGCCGAGGCGATCGGGCGCGCAGCGCGTGCGGAACGAGAAGCTCACCGGCTCCGGGATCGCGCGGGCGTCGATGTCGCGCACGCCCGTGCCCACCTCGACCACGTACTCGGTGTCGTACGCGAGGTCGTCGTTCGCTTGGACCAAGATCGCGTTCGCGAAGGGCGAGCCATAGATGAATCGCGCCTCCGCGGGCACGACCGCGCCCTCCGGATCGAGCAAGCGCACGTTACCGCCGAAGGTGCTCCGGTCGAGGCCGTGGCCGAAGACGATCATCGCGCGCGACTCCACGCGGTCACGCGCGGTCTCGAAGTTCACCGCGCCGTCCTCGGGCCAGGTGCCGAGGAAGCTCTCGCCGAGGGTGTCGCGGCCGTGCACGCGCTCCCAGAGCACCTGCCAATACTCCGCCACGAAGGTCGCGACGTGAGGCAGCGAGCCGGGCACGTTGTCCGCCTCGTAGTAGTGCGTCGCGGCCCAGGGCATCTCGATCCAGTACATGTCGTACCAGGTCCAGCCGAACGCGTAGATCGCCCCGATCGCGCGAGAGATCTGCACGCGGCCGGTCTCGAAGGTCGCCGCGTCCGGATCGTGATCGTCGAGCAGCTCGGGGTAGCCCGCGAAGACGTCGACCATCGCCTCGCCGTCGAAGACGGCTTCGATCTCGTTCCTCGGATCGTGCTCGACCACGAGCCAACCCTCGGCCGCGGTGTCGAGGTTCGACGAGTCGCCGTCGAGCTGCGTGGTGCGCGCCATGAAGAGCGAGTCGAAGACCTGATCGGCGAGGCCGTGGCTCGCCTGGCCCATGAGGAACGCGATGTGGAAACGCGCCTCGGGGGTCGTGAGGTCGTCGCCGTGGTTCTCGCGGATCCAGCGGATGTACGCGGTGGTGAAGGGCTCCCAATGGCAGATCTCGCCGTAGGCGTCGCTCGCCGCGTAGCCGCTGTCGGGGAAGACGCTGCCCGCGCGGTAGATGTCGACGAGCTCGGGGTCGGAGAGCAGATCGCGGAGCTCGCCGGGAGGGAGCCGCCGCAGCGCGAGATCGCTGATGTGCATGTGCGAGACGATGCCGTTGGCGCTCGCACGCAGAGGAACCACCAGCACCGCCGCGAAGGCCAGCGCGACCTGCAACCTGTTCCACACCACGAAGCGGAGGATGCCGGAGCGCGCGGTGGGGCACCAGCGGCGAACGTGTGACGCGAGAGTGTGGATGTCTCGAAGTCGGCGGGTGACCCCGCCGACACGGCGAAGAAGTTCGCCGACCTGCTACGCCGAGCCGACGCGAACGTGTGACGGAGGTCGGCGCGGAGGTTGGCCGGACCGGAAGCCGCTGGTACACCCGCGCGCATGAGCGTCTTCGATGCCTCTCGCGCCGAGTGCAGCGTCTTCACCTTCAAGGACGGGCTGCTCTCCAAGATCGCGCACGACCTCCGCGTGAAGGTCGAGCGCTTCGAGGTGAAGGTGGACGGCGATCGGGTGGAGGCGACCTTCGATCCGAAGAGCCTTCGGGTCGTCTGCGCGCGTAAGGAAGGTCGCGACGATCACGGCGCACTCTCCAGCGGTGACCGCTCGAAGATCGAGGGCAACATCCAGAAGGACGTGCTCGAGACGTCACGGCATCCGGAGATTCGGTTCTCCGGGACCGCGAAGATCGAAGGCGAGCACGCGACCGTCACCGGGCAGCTCACGCTCCACGGCACCACACGCACGATCACCGTCGAGGGGCGCCGCGAAGGCGGCCGCTGGGTGGGGCGCACGCGCCTGCACCAGCCGGACTACGGGATCACGCCCTACTCCGCGATGCTCGGGACGCTGAAGATTCAGCCGAGCGTGGAGATCGAGCTGTCGATCCCGGCGGAGTGAGCCTTCGAGCGCGGTGCCCCGAGGGCCACGAGGGTCCTCGTCGGCCACCTCGGTCGATCGCGGCGAGGACGCCGCCCGCTCCGTGCCGGATCCATCGAAGGGTCGCGACGACTCCATCGCAGTTGGAGTCGTCGCTCGACCCGCGAATCCAGCGCGAAGCTCGAGCACTCGGCTCGCCGCATCGAGGCGTTTCAATCGACGATCTGCTCGGGATTCGGCCAGTCGCTCATCGCGCCGACGTCCGTGACGGTGAAACCCCGATCGCGAAGCATTCGAGCCGCGGTCGCGCTGCGGTTGCCGCTGCGGCAGTAGACGACGACCGGGCGCGCGGGGTCGAGCTCGGCGATGCGCGACTCGAGCACCTGGACGGGCACGTTGAGCGCGCCCTGCACGTGACCGTCCGCGAACTCGCCCGGCGTGCGCACGTCCAGCAGGAGCGCGCCGTCCGCGACGAGCTGTGCGGGGTTCGCAGCGCGGTCGACCTCGCCGCTCTGCGCGGCCGCGGTGTGCCCACTCTCGCCGCAACCCGCGCCGATCGCGCCGAGGAGCGCGAGCCCCGCGACGAGCCCTAGCCATGAGGAACGCTCAGCCACAGCTCGGCGCTCCCTGCGCCACGGCCGCGTTGCCGTTGTCCGGCGCGGCGGGGTCATCCGCCGCGCGGTTCCACTCCAACATGCCGCCGCGCATCGACGCGATCCGCTTGAAGCCCATCGCCTCGAGCGACTTCGCCGCCCGGCCCGAGCGACCGCCCGAGCGACACACGATCACGATCGGCTCCTCGCGATCCCAGGAGGCCACGCTCTGCTCGACCGTGCCGAGCGGCAGCAGCTCCGAGCCCACCACGTGGCCGAGCTCGCCCTGGTACTCCTCGAGCTCGCGCACGTCGATCAGGCGAAACTCCCCGAGGTGCTCGCGCGTCCACGCTACGGTCACTTCGGGCACGCCGTCCGGCATGCGCTCGATGGGCGCCCACGCGCGCTCGGGCGGCTTCTCGGCCGCCTGAGGGATGCCGCAGAGCAGGTTCGCCGGCACCGCCTCCGCGATCTTCTTCGGTTGAGCGAGCTTGAGCTCGCTCATGATCTTCACGAACTCTTCTTTGGTCCGGCCTCCACCGAGGCGCGGGTTGTGGCGTTTCTCTTCGCCCACCGTGCTCACGGTGCGGCCTTTGTAGTCGTGGCCGGGGTAGATCCACGTCTCCTCGGGGAGGGTGAAGATCTTCTTCGAGACCGACTCGTAGAGGGTGCCCGCGTCGCCCTGCTGGAAGTCGGTGCGGCCGCAGCCGCGGATGAGCAGCGCGTCGCCCGTGAAGACCTTCGCGGGCTCGTCCTTGCCCTCTTCCGTGACCACGTACGAGACGCAGCCGTTCGTGTGGCCGGGCGTCTTGCGCGCTTCGACGCGGATCGCGCCGAGCTGCAAACGCTCACCGTCCTTCACCATCACGTCCGCGCATTGTGCGCCCGCGTCCTCGCTCATCACCGAGCGGCTGCCCACGCGCTGCCTCAGCACGCCCGAGCCCGCGATGTGGTCCGCGTGCACGTGCGTCTCCAGCGTGAGCACGAGCTTCAGGTCGAGCTCGGCGAGGATCTGCAGATCGCGCTCGACCATGTCGCGCACGGGGTCGACGAGGATCGCCTCGCGGGTCGAGGGATCGCCGAGGAGGTACGTGTAGGTCGACGACTCGGGATCGAAGAGCTGGCGAAAGATCATGGGATGACTCCTACGGAGCGGCGCTCCGGAAAACACAGGATGGGGGATGTTCGAGGCCGACCCAAGCAAGGTTGCCGAGACGGCTGAGGGACGCAGAAGAAAGGGTCGCGAGCGGCGCGGTGGGGAGGGGAGGACGCGCGGTGGCCTCGCGGCCCTTTCTTCCGCGGAGGAGTCGCCGTTTCGGGCTGCTCCTCGCGGTGGTTCGGATGCGTCGACGGATCGATCGATCGATCGACGAGCACCGTACGACGGCGTTACTCCGCCGCCTCCTTCACCACTTCGCCGAGCTCGTCCGTCGGCCCGAAGAGGTTCAGCGGCACGTTCAGATAGCGCTTGCCGTTCGCGTGCGCCTTCGGGAGGCGGCCCGCGTCGACGTTGACCTGCACGCTCTGGAAGATCAGGCGGGGCGGACGCAGGGTCGCGTCGCGAGCCTCGCGCATCTTCACGAACTCGGCCTTCGAGGTGTTGGCGGAGAGCTGCGGGTTGTTCTTCTTCGACTTGCCGATCGTGGTCTCCCAGAGGACCTCGCGACCACCGGGCTGGTAGTCGTGGCCGACGAAGACCCGCGTCTCGTCCGGGAAGCGGTAGAGCTTCTGGATCGAGTCGTAGAGCGCGCCCGCGCTGCCGGCCGGGAAGTCGCAGCGGCCGGTGCCGTAGTCGTCCATGAAGAGCGCGTCGCCCGTGAAGAGCGCGTCCCCGACGTGGTAGGTCACGCAGGCCGGCGTGTGGCCGGGGGTCTCGATGACCCCGATCTTCAGGCTTCCCGCCTCGATCACGTCCCCTTCCTTCACGAGCTTGTCGAACTGACTTCCGTCGGTCGCGAAGTCCTCCGAGAGATCGAAGA
Source organism: uncultured Sandaracinus sp. (assembly GCA_937982655.1). Lineage (GTDB taxonomy): Bacteria > Myxococcota_A > Polyangia > Polyangiales > Houyiibacteriaceae > JACKEH01. Next base: position 16,651 of record CALJLK010000083.1, on the reverse strand, counting down.
TGCCCTTGAAGGTCTTCTGAACGACCTGGATCTTTTCGCCGATGACCACGCCCGCGCCGGTCTTCGCCTTGAGGTATTGCGAGCCGCTGAGGTGATCGGCGTGCGCGTGGGTCTCGAGGATCCAGTGGAGCTTCAGGCCCTCCTTCTTCACGAAGGCGAGCAGCTCGCGCACCGAGTCGACCGACGTCTGCGACGCGAGCGGATCGTAGTCGAGCACGGGGTCGATCACGACCGCGTCCTTCGTCTTCTCGTCCCAGACGACGAAGGTCACGGTGTACGTGGGGGCGTCGTAGAACGCGCGGATCTGCATGGCTTCCTCCTTGGGCGATCGAGGACTGAGCTCGATCGAGACGTTCGTGGAGCGGGGTGCTCCCCGTGCGAAACCGAGCACCGAGCTCGGCGTCGCGACATCCCCGGCTAGTGCAGCGCACGTGCCACACGCGGATGCTTCGTGTTTTCCGAGAAGTGCGCGGGTGGGTGAAACGTCGCGCGACAACGCTGAACCAGCCCTGCGACGTCGCCACGGCTCGGCGGCGCTCGCGAGCCCCCGATCCCCACGAAATCCGGGCGTTTCCTCACTGGCACGCCCCCTGCTCTAGACCCCCTCGTCGCGCGTCGGTCCCTCGGTGACGAACCCGGCGACGCACGCAGTACCTGCGCGGCCACCTTCGCATCGGCCGCCCTCACGGAGCCTCACGGATGGAGAACTTCACCCCCCTCACCTCGCTCGCCGGCGGCCTGCTGATCGGGCTCGCCTCCGCGGCGATGTTGGTCTTCAACGGCCGCATCGCCGGCATCAGCGGCATCACGGGCGGCGTCCTCAAAGCCGATCGTGGCGACACCCTCTGGCGCGCGCTCTTCGTCGCCGGCCTGCTCGTCGGCGGCTTCGTCTACGGCCTCGTCGCCCCGAACGCCTTCGCGATCACGATCGATCGCAGCACCGCCGCGCTCGTCGTCGCGGGTCTGTTGGTCGGCTTCGGAACCCAGATGGGCAACGGCTGCACCAGCGGCCACGGCATCTGCGGTCTCTCGCGTTTCTCGATTCGATCGCTGGTCGCCGTCGTGACCTTCATGGCCTTCGCCGCTCTGGTGGTCTTCGTGGTCGGTCGCTTCTTCGGAGGTACGTTGTGAATCAAAAGCAGTACGTCGCGGCCTTCGGTACGGGGCTTCTGTTCGCGGTCGGCCTCGCGCTCAGTGGCATGACGCTCCCGTCGAAGGTCATCGGATTCTTCGACTTCTCGCAGGGCCTCACGAGCTGGGACCCGAGCCTCGCCTTCGTGATGGGCGGCGGCATGCTCGTGTACCTGCCCGTTTGGCGCCTCGTGAAGGGGCGCGCCCGGCCGCTCTTCGACGAGCGCTGGCGGCTGCCGACTCGAAAGGACATCGACGGTCGCCTCGTGCTCGGCGCCGCGCTCTTCGGCATCGGCTGGGGTCTCGGCGGCTTCTGTCCCGGCCCCGCGCTCACCAGCGTCGGTGCGCTCTCGAGCAAGGCGCTCGTGATGGTTGCGGCGATGCTGGTCGGCATGGTGGCCTTCCAACAGCTCGAGAAGGTGCGTGAGCGCGCCAAGGCTCGCCGCGAGGCGGAGCGTCAGGCCACCACGACTCCCGCCAATGGAGGGATCGCGTCATGAGCTCTTCCAACGAAACACCAGCCCCTGCTGCGAGCGGTCGGCCCGTTCCGCCGCCCACCGGCGTGCGTCGCTACCTGCCCTTCCTCGGGTGGCTCCCGAGCTACCGCCGCGAGAACCTCTCCGGCGACCTCGCGGCCGGCCTCACCACCGCGGTGATGCTCATCCCGCAGGGCATGGCCTACGCGATGCTCGCGGGCGTCCCGCCCATCTACGGCCTCTACGCCTCGGTGGTGCCGCTCGTGATCTACGCGCTGCTCGGCACCTCGCGGCAGCTCGCGGTCGGCCCCGTCGCGATGGTCTCGCTGCTCACGCTCCAAGGCGTATCGACCCTCGCCGAGCCGAGCAGCGAAGCCTTCGTCGGCTACGCGATCGGGCTTGCGCTCGTGGTCGGCGTGATGCAGGTCGGCATGGGCCTCTTCCGGCTCGGTTTCCTCGTGAACTTCCTCTCGCACCCGGTCATCAGCGGGTTCACGAGCGCGGCCGCCCTCATCATCGGCACGAGCCAGCTCAAGCAGGTGATCGGCGTCGATCTGCCGAAGAGCTCGAACATCTTCGCGACCTTCGGAGAGGCCTTCTCGCGCATCTCCGAGTGGCATCTTCCGACCGTCGCGATCGCGCTCGGCTCCATCGCGCTCATCGAAGGGCTCAAGCGTTGGAAGAAGAGTTTCCCGCGCGCGCTCGCGGTCGTCGTGCTCGGTACCGTCGCGGTCTGGCTCTTCGGGCTCGACGCGCAGGGCGTGAAGATCGTGCGCGAGGTGCCAGCGGGCTTCCCTGCGCCGACGATGCCGAGCCTGGATCTCGAATCGCTGAAGGCGCTCCTGCCGACCGCGACCACGATCGCGCTCGTGGGCTTCATGGAGTCGGTCAGCGTCGCCAAGGCCTTCGCGCGAAAGAACCGCTACGAGGTCGAGCCGAGCCAAGAGCTCGTGGGCCTCGGCGCGGCGAACGTCGCGGGTGCGTTCTTCGGCGCGATCCCCGTGACGGGTGGCTTCTCGCGCACCGCGGTCAACGCGGAGGCCGGCGCGAAGACCCCGCTCGCGTCGCTGATCACCGCGGTGGTCATCGCGATCACGCTGCTCTTCCTGACCCCGCTCTTCTACTACCTGCCTCAGGCCGTGCTCGCGGCGATCATCCTCACCGCGGTGGCCGGGCTCGTGGACGTGCACGAGGTCGTGCACCTCTGGAAGGTGAAGCGCGCGGATCTCGCGATCCTCGTGACGACCTTCGTCGCGACCCTCGCGCTCGGCATCGAGGAGGGCATCCTCGTCGGCGTCGGCGTCTCGCTGGTGGCCTTCATCGTGCGCACCACGCGCCCGCACGTGGCCGTCCTCGGTCGGCTCCCGAACAGCGAGGAGTACCGGAACCTGAAGAACTATCCGGACGCGGTCCCGACCCCGGGCGTGCTCGCGCTGCGCATCGACGCGCAGTTCTACTTCGGCAACGTCACGTTCCTGAAGGACACGTTGCGCTCGCTCGAGCTCGCGATGGACGAGCCGCTGCGCGCAGTGGTGCTCGACGCGACGAGCATCAATCAGCTCGACTCGTCGGCGGAGTCGGCCCTCGCGGAGCTCTTCGCGGCGTACCGCGAGCGTGGCGTGCGCTTCGTGATCGCGGGCGTGAAGGGGCCCGTGCGCGAGGTGATGGAGCGGAGCGGGCTCTGGCAGAAGCTCGGTGAGCGTGGGCACGCGCTGCGGGTCCACGACGCGATGGCGCTCGCGACCTCGGCCGAGCCCGATCCGGAGGTGGACGAACGCGGCGCGAAGAAGGAGCCGACGACGCACGCGAAGCCGCACGCGGTGCCGACGCCCGCGTTGGCGTGAGCGAGTCGAAGACTCCGAGCGCGAGGCCCGCCGAGAGGTGGGCTTCGTCGTGTCCGAACGTCGGATGCCTCGGAGGTCGGGGCTGCTATCGTCGCGCGGTGCGCCTCGTCGGTTCGCGTCTCGCTCTGTTCGCCGTGATCTCGGCGTGCGCGCCCGCGATGCCGGCGTGGGAGATGGGCTCGACGACGCCCAGCGCCCGCGCGGACACGAGCCTCGGCGCGGCGGCGCGCATCCCGACCGGCGATCTCCGCCAGGTGGACGCCGATCCGAGCGAGTACCGACGCCGCGCCGAGCCCGCGGGGATCACACCCGCGGCCGCGTTTCGCTACGGCGTCGCGCGTGGCGTGGACGTCGGCGCGATGCTCGCGGGCACCACCCTGCGCCTCGACGTGCGGCGCGAGCTCGGCGCGTTCGAGGACTCCACGCGGCCGACGTGGATCGTCGCGGCCTCACCCTTCGTGGGCTGGATCCCGGAGTACGACGCGCTCGGGAGCGGTTACCGCGTGGGCCTCGAAGGGCGCGTGGCGCGCGCGGTCGAGCTCGGCGGTCTCTACGAAGCGTGGGCCGGCTTGCGGCTCGGCACCGAAGCGGTCGCAGGCGAGTTCGCGCGCGAGGGCCTGCCGCGCACCGACGCACGCGCCTTCGCGCTCCGCGGCGGCGCGATGTTCGGAGTGTCCGCGGGCTTCCGCCGCGTGCACGCCTTCCTCGAGCTCAGCGTCGTGTACGAGCATTGGTGGGGCGAGCACGGGGACACCGAGCTGAGCCACGGCGGCGTGGTGCTCACTCCGAGCTTCGGGCTCCGCGTGCGGATCTGAGGGCGCGCTCTCACTCCAGCACGGGGAAGCAGCCGAGGCCGACGTCCATGCGGGCGCCTTCGTCGGCCTGCACCCGCGTGCAGAGCGCGGGGCAGAGGAGCACGCGCTCCGGCATCGCCTCGTCGTCGTAGTACCAACCGTCGGCGGTGCAGGTGTCCATCGTCACGCGCGTCAGCGGCTCGCTGGCTCCGTCGCCGGGCGTGTAGGTGACGCGCACGTCGTCGAAATTGATCGTCATGCCTTCGGGCGGATCGGGGATCGCGAAGTCGCACTGCACGGGCACCCCGCGGATCACGGCGGCCGCGATGCCCTCGAAGATCTCCGTCCAATCGAGCTCGCAGACCTTGGCGCTCAAACCCGAGACACAGTCCGCGATCGGCTCGTCGTCGTCGGTCAGACAGTTCGCGAGCCGGAGGTAGCGGTCGCCCACCCGCGCGAGCGAATCGCACTCGCCCGCGCCTTCGGTGTTCCAAGTCGCCGGGGTGTCGCCGTAGAAGCCGACGATCGCGTTGTGGATGGTGTCGGCGAACATCCCCGCCGGCTCGAGCGCCGCGAGCGCCTCCCGGAACGAGTCGGCGGTGTAGTCGCGCGCCTGATCGTCGGTGATCCAGATGAAGACCTTCACCGCCTCCGGGCGCAGGAAGTCCGAGTACTCAGGGTAGTTCTCGAGCACACGCTCGGGTGCGTCGCGCGAGCCGACCTCGTCGTGGATCGCGCGCAGGCGGCCATCGGGGCCGCTCAGACACTCCGGCGGGCCGGAGCCGAGCGGGCCGGGCACGCAGACGCCGGTGTCGCCCTCCGGCGAGCTGATCAACACGACGCGGTAGTCGAGCCCGCTCGCCGCGAGGATCTCGACGAAGCGGTTCATGTTCGCGCGCGTCTGCTCCGCCTCCGCCGTCATCGAGCCGGAGTTGTCGATGGTGACGACGATGTCGACCGCGCTCGGCTGCAGCGAGCTCTCGCCGCTCACGGAGCGACACGAGCCCGCGTCCGCCGCCGGCGCGTCCAGTGGCTCGGCGTCGCGTGAGGTCGTGGCGTCGACGGAGGCGTCGTCGACGTCCCGCGGCACACACGTCCCGTCGACACAGATCTGCGCGGGATCCTCGCAAGGATCGTCGACGCTGCAGCGGGTGGGCGTCGGGTTCGAACCGCAGTCGCATGCGCCGAGCAAGAGCGCGCCGAGGAGCCAACGGGAGGTCGCCATCCAAGCAGGGTAACGGCTCTCGCCACCGCCCGAACCTTCGTGGGCAAAACCCTGACGCCGTTCAATGATCGTGAATCGTGTTCGTGTAACAGCGGGTGGTCGAGCCCGCTTCGAGCCTCGATGAAGCGTCAATAACTGAAGTCGTCGAGCTTGGTCTTTCCGCGAAACACCCAGTACACGATCGCGGTGTAGGTGATCACGAAGGGCATGCCGAGGAACGCGATCCACCGCATCAACCCGAGGGTCGATTCGCTGCTCGCCGCGTTCCAGGCGTCGAGATCGTGGGCGGGATGGAGGCTCGAGATCGCGAGCTTCGGGAACATCGCCATGCCGAAGAGGAAGACGAGCGCCGCGACCAGGCCACACGAGCTCGCGAAGGCCTGGCCGGGCTTGCCGTGGTGAATCGCGCGCGGGACGTTGGCGACCGCGAGCCCGTTGAGGACGACCACGACCCATGCGATCGGGAAGCGGTCGAAGTTGCGGGTGGCGTGCGGCACGAGCACGAGGGTGGCGATCGTGACGCCGACGTACACGACGAGGAACGCGAAGAAGAGGGGCCAGCGGAGGCGCGCGATGCGTGCTTGGAGCTCGCCTTCGGTCTTGAGGTGCAGGTAGAGGGCGCCGTGCAGGGCGGCGGTGACGACGGCGAGCGCGCCGACCGCGAAGGGATAGGGGCGGAGCAGATCGCGCACGTCGCCCACGAGGTTGCCCTGCGCGTCGAGGGGGATGCCCTGCATCAGGTTGCCCGCCGCGACCCCGAAGAGGAGCACCACGACGAGCGACGAGAACGCGAAGCTGTGATCCCAGTAGGTGCGCCACGAAGCGGATTTGACCTTGCTCCGGAACTCGATGGAGATCGCGCGCCCGATGAGCGCGAAGAGCAGGAACATGAAAGGTAGATAGAAGGCCGAGAAGAGGCTCGCGTAGGCCTTCGGGAACGCGGCGAAGAGGGCGCCGCCGAAGGTGACGAGCCAGACCTCGTTGCCGTCCCAGAGGGGCCCGATGCTGTTGAGCACGAGCCGGCGCTCGCGGTCACCCTTCACGAGCGGGTGGAGGATGCCGACCCCGAGGTCGAAGCCGTCGAGGATGGCGTAGCCCGTGACGAGCACGCCGAGCAGCACGTACCAGAAGACGTGGAGGTCCGTGAGGTCCATGTCACTCGCCCCCGGAAGCGCGCGCGATGGTCGATGTGCTCGCGACGGGGATCGCGTCGGCGTCGGTCAACGCGCGATCGCCCGCGGCAACCGCGGCGTCCACGAACGAGCCGCGGCTCGGTGGATCGCCGAGGGACTCGGGATCCTCGGGTCCGTGCTGGATCTTCTCGTTGAGCACGTAGATCCAGAGCGCGAAGAGCGCGAGGTACGCGAGGCCGAAGAGCACGATCGAGGTGAGCACCTCGCCGCCTTTGACGCTCGGGCTCACCGCGTCGGAGGTCTTGAGCAGGCCGTACACGACCCAGGGTTGTCGACCGACCTCCGCCGCGACCCAACCGGCTTGGTTGGCGAGGTAAGGTCCGACGACCGAGAGCACGAAGATGCGTAAGAGCCAGGGCTGGTCCCAGAGCTTTCCGCGCCAGAGCTGCAGGAGCCCGATCAGGGTGATCCCGATGAAGAAGGTGCCGAGCATCGCCATCAGGTGGTAGGTCACGAAGGGCACCGCGACCGGCGGGCGTTCGTCCTCCGGGAACTCGTCGAGCCCGCGGATCGGCGCCTCGGGGTCGCCGTGCACCAGGAAGCTCAGCATCCCGGGCACCGCGATCGCGTAGTCGACCTGCCGGGTCTCGTCGTTGGGCCAACCGAAGAGGATCATGTCGGCGGGGCCGGTCTCGTAATGACCCTCGAACGCGGCGAGCTTCGCGGGTTGGTTCACCGCGACCGCGTTGGCCTGGGAGTGGCCCGAGATCAGGATCGCGATCGACGAGATCGCGCCGAAGACGAGCGCGAAGGTGAAGCTGCGCTTGGCGACCTCCAGGTGGCGCTTCTTCAGCACGTAGAACGCGCTGATGCTCATCACGAAGAACGCGCCTTGGATGAAGGATCCGAAGAGCACGTGGTTCAAGCGGTGCATCGCGGAGGGGTTGAAGACCATCGCCCAGAAGTCGGTGATCTCCGCGCGCATCTCGGCGCCTTCGCCGACCAGATGAAATCCCGTGGGCGTGTGCTGCCAACTGTTCGCGATGACGATCCACACCGCGGAGAAACACGAGCCGAGGAAGACCATCAGGGTCGAGAAGAAGTGCATCTTCGGGCCGACGCGGTTCCAGCCGAAGACGAGGATCGCGAGGAAGCCGCTCTCGAGGAAGAACGCGAAGATGCCCTCGGCGGCGAGCGCGGAGCCGAAGACGTCGCCCACGAAGCGCGAGTAGGTCGCCCAGTTGGTGCCGAACTGGAACTCCATGACGATGCCGCTCGCGACGCCGACCGCGAAGTTCACCGCGAAGATCTTGGTGAAGAAGCGGACCGCGGCCTCGTAGCGACGATCCTTCGTGCGGAGGTACGCGCCTTCGAGCAGCACCATCAACGCGCCGAGCCCGATCGACAGCGGCGGGAAGAGGTAGTGGAACATCACCGTCAGCGCGAACTGGGCGCGCGACAGGGCGACGGGGTCGAGATCCATGGGGCCTCGTGGACGCGGGGCGGCTCGCGATGGGCCTCGGGCGCGTCGCCGGAGGCCTGGGGGGAAACGCGGAGGTTGGGAAGTGCGGCCGATGGTCGCAGCGCGGCGAACCGAGCGAAAGTGTCGGATTCGTGCGCGGGCTCGTGGATCGTTGCAGGCTCCCCGCGTGCGCCTCGTCGTCGTCGCCACGTGGCTCTTCGCAGCGGTCGCCGCCGCGCAGGGCACGCCACACTTCTGGCCGGAAGGCGCGGCCCCTCCGCCCGGCGCGGAGCTGCGGGCACCGGCGGAGCTCGCGGGCTTTTCGTTCGGATGGAGCACGGCGCGCGCGCAGCGGGCGTGTGTCGCGGCGGGGCATCGTTGGTCGGCGGAGGCCCCGATCGCGCGTTGCTCGGGCCCCGCGCGCGATCCCGGCTTTCCCGCGCAGGTCTCGCTGCGTTTCTGCGAGGGTCGCGTGTGCGAGATCGAGGCCGAGCACGCGGAGGCGAGCGGCTGGGGCGGCGCGTACGTGACGGCGCTCCGTGCGCTGAGAGCCGCGTTCGGGCGCGAGCAACAAGGGCGCTTCCGGGGCACGGACGACGCGTGTGTGGCCGAGCTCGAAGCCGGCCGCGACGGCGCGTGTTTTCGACGCGACGGACAGGCGCGGCACTACTGGGTCGCAGGTGGCAGCGAGCTGGAGCTCCGCCTCGAACGCGCGCTCGGCGCGCAGGCCCCTCGGTTGCGCGTGGTGTTCCGAGCCGCGACGCGCGTGCGCGAGATCGACCTCGCGAGCAACTGAAGCGGATCGAGGTACCCGCCCCCCACGACGCCTGCGTCGCCGCGTGAGCGCACGTCTCGTCAACCCTCGGACCGGGTGCTATGTCGCGCGCCCATGAAGACTTTCACGATGCGCCACCCGGTCGCCTGCGCGGCCCAGGACTTCTGGACGAAGATCCACTACGGCGGGTTCAACGAGTCGCTCTTCCGCGACCATCTCGGCTTCGGCTACGAGATCCTCGAGGACGACCGCACCACCGGAAAGCGCCGCACGCTGGTGACGCCGAAGGTCGACGCGCCCGCGGTGCTCGTGAAGGCGCTCGGCGAGAAGGTCTCGTTCGAAGAGCACGGGCAGCTCCACCAGGACCGCGATCCGATCACCTACGAGTTCCACGTCCAGCCCGGCGTGTTCCCGACGAAGATCCACATCGACGGCAAGATGCACATGGAGCCCAACGGCCCCGACAAGTGCTGGCGCGTCGTGACCTTCAACATCGAGTGCACGATCTTCGGCATCGGTGGGATCTTCGAGAAGTTCGTGACGGCCGAGATCCAGCGGAGCTACGACCGCTCGGGCCTCTACACGAACGAGTTCCTGAAGAAGTGACGCGAAGCGGTCGGCGCTGTCGCCTCGCGTTCGATCGCCACGCCGGAGCGCGGGGCGAAACCCACGGCGATCCCCAAGACCACGGCCGCGGAGAGCCCCTCGTCTTGCTGCAGGGGCTCGCGTGGCCGCGCGCGCATTGGGACGACGCGCTCTGCCACGCGCTCGCGAACGCCGGCTTCGACCCGATCCGCGTCGACGTGCGCGACGTCGGCGGCAGCGAGTACTTCGGAGGCACCCCGCCGAGCATCGGGCGCGTGATCGGCGCTGCGCTCGCGGGCCAACCCATCGAGGGCGCGCCCTACGATCTCTCGGACATGGCGGCCGACGTGATCGCGCTGCTCGACGCGCTCTGCATCGAACGCGCCCACGTCTGCGGCGTCTCGCTGGGCGGCATGATCGCGCAGACCCTCGCGCTCGAGCACCCGAACCGCATCCGCACGCTCACGAGCGTGATGACCTCGACCGGCGATCCGAACCGGGTGCTCGCGACCTCCGACGCGCTGCGCTGGCTCTTCACGCCGATCCCCACCGCGCGCGAGGCCGCGATCGAGCATCAGGTCGCGGCGTTCCGCGTGCTCTCCGGGCCCGCGTTCGACGAGGCGCGCATCCGCGAGCTCGCGGCGCGCGCGTTCGAGCTCCACGCGCACGTACCCGGCCCGGAGCGACAGCTCGGCGCGGCGCGTCAGCTCGTGGCGCTCCTCGCGAGCGGCGACCGACGGCAGCGTCTGCGCACGCTGACCCTGCCGACCCTCGTCGTACACGGCGCGCGCGATCCCCTGGTCCCGCTCGACGCGGGCCTCGACGTCGCGGAGGCGATCGAGCACGCGGAGCTGCTGGTGCTCGACGAGATGGCGCACGACCTCGCGCCGCCCTTCTGGGGCGAGCTGATCGAGGCGATGGTCGACCTGCGGGGTTGAACGCGATCAGACCGACGTCGGGTCGTCGGAGTCGTTCGCGTCGGAGTCGTTCGCGTCGGAGTCGTTCGCGTCGGTGTCTTCGGTGCTGGTGTCGGGCCTCGACGTGGCGGCGCCCGTCTCGTCCGCGTCCGGCGTGGGGGAGCTTCGCTGCGCGTCGTAGATCTTGAACTTCAGCGTGAGCAGGTACGTGACGCCGCACGCGAGGATCGCGGGCGGACCGAAGCTCTTGCCGAAGACCTCCAACACGAGCGCGATCGCCGCCAGCGGCACGCCGATGACCGCCACGAGCGAGGAGCCCACCCCCACGACCGCGAAGAGCGCGGGGTCGAGGTGGGTCCAGCCGGTCAGGTTCACGAGGTGTGCGACCAGCGCGCCCGAGACCCCACCGAGGAACATCGACGGAACGAGGAGCCCCGCGCTCCCGCCGCCCGCCATCGTGAGACCGGTGGTCATCGTCTTGCCGAGCAAGATCAGCAAGAGCACCCACCACGCGCCGACGGAGGCGTCACCCGACAGCAAGAGCGAGATGGTCTCTTCGCCCATGCCGAGCACGTGCTGCGGCGCGATGCCCGCGCCGTGGAAGAGCGCGAGCGCGATCAGGCCCACCACGAGCGAGCTCAGCATCGCGTGCCAACCCGGTCGCACACGATCGGCGAAGAGCTTCTCGATCGCGATCATGGCCTTGCCGAACCCGAATGCGACCGGCACCGAGACCGTCACCGCCACGAGCGCGGCCGCGCCCAGCTCCGCGGCCGAGTAATCCGCGGAGTGCGTCGGACCCACGAAGAGCGGGACGTACGAGCCTCGCAGCCAGCCGTTGAGCCAATACGCGATCACCCCGGCCCAGAGCGCGTATGCGAGCTTGCGGTAGATGATGCGGTCGCCGTACGCGATCTCGGTCGCGAAGAGCGCGGCGGTGAAGGGCGCGCCGAGGAGGGTCGAGACGGCGGCGGCGATGCCCGCGAGCTGGTACGTGCGCAGCTCGTGCTCGCTGCGCACCGCGAGCACCCGCGCGAAGCCGGCGCTCAGTGACTCTGCGATCATCACCACCGGCGCTTCGAGCCCTCCCGAGGCACCGCTGCCGACGGTGAGCCAGGTCGCGACGAGCTTGCGCCCCGCGATCGCGAAGGCCGGGCGGTCGTAGCGCGGCTGCGGGTCGTCGCCTTCGTGATCGTAGGTGACGTGGTAGTTGTCGAGCGCGGTCGACATCCCGTCGCCGGAGACCGCACGCCATTCGGGTCGACGAAAGAGCAGCCCGCGGATCAATCCCGCGCCGCAGATCGCTCCGAGCAAGATCGCGGCGGCGGTCCACGAGCGATCGTCGATCGCATGAAACAGGAAATGCAGCGCCTCGTGGACGCCAGTGCGGAGGGCGGTACAGGCGGCCCAGACCACGACCGAGAGCATCGCGACGAGCAGGACGATACGGACGATCGCGTCCCACGAGTCGTGGAGCGCGCGGGCTTCTTCGTCGAGGCTCTCGAAGTGCTTCCCGGCCATCGCGGCGACCCTACTCGAAGTCGCCATGATCTGGGCAGAACGTGATCGGGATCTGGATTGGATCGGCACGTGCGCGGCTCACGATCTCGTTTCAGGATGCGCGCGATGCTTCGATGGATGAGCGTGCTCCTGCTCTGGATCTCCGCGAGCGCGAGCGCGCAGGCGCCGAGCGCGGCGGAACCGGTCGATGCTTCGACGGACGCGGTCGAACCGACGGACGCGGTCGAGGGAGCTGCCAACGTCTCGGCGGTGACCGAACCCGCGCCGGTCGACGGTGGAGCGACCTCGGCGATCCGAGACGAGGCGAGCGCATCCGAGGCGAGCGCGGCGGCATCTGGCGACGCGACGGCGACAGAGCTCGGCGCTTCGGCGACCGAGTCGTCCGGCGGTGCTTCCGCGACGACGACCCCACGTGATGATTCCGCGGTCGAGCTGACCCGACCCGTCGCGCCACCGCCACCACCCGTCGGTTTCGACGACGAACGCGCGGCCCCTCCGAGGGAAGAACCGCGCCCCCGCTCCGCGCTCCACGAGCGCTTCGTGATCTTCTCCCCCGGCTGGATGCCGATCGTCACCCTCGGCTACCGAGCGCAGATCGTCCGCTACACGGGCGGTAGCGTGAGCCGCAGCGACACCTCCCACGGCTTGACCTCCGGGGTGCTCGCGCCCGTGCTCGCGACGGGAGACTCGAGCTCGCGCGTGCGCCTCGGGCTCGGAGTCGGCATGGGCTTGGACGTCGCGTGGCGGTCGACGCGGTCGGCCGCCACGTTTCCTCCCGGCGTCGTGGTTGGACCGCCCGGGTCACCGAGCTCCTCGGGGCGGTACGTCGAACGCACGACGTACGTTTACGGACAGCTCGCCGCCATGTTGGTGCTGCCTCTCGGTGCTGCGCGCGCGATCGCCACCTTGAGCTGGCTCCCCGGAAATCGGTTCGTCACGGGCGAGCGCGGATCGAATTGGCCCACGCTCGAGCGAGCCCGCTTCAGCGTCGGAGTCCTTCGAGTGCCCTTTCAGGTCAGCGCGTTCACGGGGGTCGCACGGATCGCGGCCGCCGCCGACGTCGAGCTCGGACTGCAGCTCGGGATGGGGTGGTGAACGTGCGACACGTGCTCGGAGTGCTGGCTGTCCTCTCGTTCGCCACACCGGTCGGCGCGCAGGTCGTGGAGACGAACGGCGACGTTCGAGAGCTCGACAACGAATCGCAGCCGGATCCGGGCTGGGTTCTCCTCGAATCGGGCTGGCGACCGATCGTCACCGTCGGCTACCGCCTCCAGCGGGCGCGACCCCGGGACCTCGGCGCCACCGGTGAGGCGTTCGTCGATCATGGGATGACCGTGGGCATCTTGCTCCCCGTGATCGCGTCGGGCTCCCCGAGCTCGAGCGTCCGTGTCGCGTTCGGGGTCGGCATGGGCGTCGATCGCACGAAGGACCGCGAACCGAGCTCGTTCAGCCTCGGAGGCACCGCGACCACGTGGAGCCTCGCGACCTATGCGCAGCTCGGTGCGATCCTTCGCGTCGCGCGGAGCAGCACGTGGAGCTGGCTCGCGACGGCACTCTGGACGCCAGGTCGCTCGAGCGCCGCGATCACCTACATGGGTTTCTCTGGGCAGGGGTGGGGGCGCACTGCAGCGCGCGGACGAGCCACGTTCGGCGTGGTCGTGCGAGGGGTCCATCTCGGGCTGCTCGTGGGTGGGGCCTACTGGTCGGGCGAGTACAAAGGAGCCGCGGGGCCAGCGGAACGCACGGACCTCGAGCTCGGGCTCCAGCTCGGCTCAGGTTGGTAGCGCCTCGGCGTCTTTCGGTGGCGAGCGCGCGGGAAGCTCCGCCCGCCCGTCGCGTACCCTCCGCGTCGTGCTGCGCTCCTCGCCCACCTCGCGCGTCTTCCGCGGCGAAGACGCGTTCCTCTCGCTCTGGCTCGTCGCGCTCGGTCCGTTCGCGGGAGAGCTCTTCCTCGACGGCGGCGTGGGCTCGTGGGTGCTCGCGCTCTCGGCCGGATCGTTCGCGCTCGCGCTCGTGCTCCGCGACCGCGACGTCGCGCGACCGGTCGGGCTCAAGCCGCTGCTCGCGAGCGTCGGCGTGACGGGCATCTTGTTGGTCGCGGCGACGAAGCAGCTCGGCCACCGCTGGCTCGAGCTGCCGCTGACGATCGCGCTCGTGGCGCTGCTCGCGATCGTGTGGGCGCAAGAACGTCTTCGGATCCCACCCCCGATCCCGCGCCTCCCGGCGGTGGCGCGACGTGCGATCGCGCTGCCCTTCCTCGCGATGCTCGCGGAGCTCTTCGCGAAGCTCACCGAGATGTTCGTGCCGAACGGTGAAGATCGCTTCGTCGGCGCGGAGGCCGCGAGCTTCGGAGAAGCCGCCTTCTACGTCGGCTTCGGGCTTGCGTTCCTGACCATGCTCTACGCGATGTTCGTCGCGCTACCTCGTACCGTGATCGATCCCCATGCGCCCCGCGATCTACGCGCCTGGGCCGGCCGCTTCGGGCTGGCGCTCGTGAGCGCGGCGTTCGGCGTGTGGGTCACGTCGCCGCTCCTCGACCTGTTCTTCGGGTGAGAGCATTCACCGAGTCGAGCCGCTGAATCCGACCGTGCGCTGGCCGTGGATCCCGGTCAGAGTGCGCGCGATGTGGCGTTGGATTCTCGGATGTTGGTTCCTCGCGGGCTCGGTGAGCGCGCAAGACGGAGGCGTGGTGACCTCCGAGCGAAGCACCGCCGTCGGTCCATCGACCGAGGCGCAGGTGGCTTCGGACGAGGTGGCGTCGAACGAGACGGCGGCCGAGGTCTCGAACGAGGTGTCGAACGAGGTCTCGAACGAGGTGTCGAACGAGGTGTCGAACGAGGTGTCGAACGAGGTGTCGAACGAGGTGTCCAACGAAGCGGTGTCGAACGAGGTTGCGTCGAGCGAGCACGCCGAGCCCGAGGCCAGCCCGCTCCGCCAACGTTTCGTCTTCCTCCGACCCGGCTGGATGCCCCACGTCACCGTCGGATACCGCGCGCACACGATTCGATTCGGGGGCGAGCGTGAGAAAGAGAGCTCGCGCGGGATCACCTCCGGCGTGGTGTTCCCGATCGTCGCGTCGGGAGGGGACGCATCATGCGTCCGCTTCGCGCTCGCGGCAGGGCTCGGCATCGACTTCGGCCACTACCGTCACCGCGAGCTCGACCCGATCATGTTCGGAGAGCCGACGCTCACGCGCGGCTACGTGCAGCGGACGCGCTACTTCTACGGCCAGGTCGGCGGCCTCGTGCGCGTGAGCTTCGGCCGCAACGCCCTCGTGACCTCGCTGCTCTGGATCCCCGGTCGTCGCACGCGATCCACGAAGCCCTACGAGGACTACGCCGAGCCCTTCCCCGACGACGCGGACGACGCGATGCTCGCGCGCGGCCGCTTCTCGCTCGCGCTCGTGCGCTCCCACTTCCACGCGGGTTTCTTCGTCGGCCTCGGTCACGCGAGCTTGCCGGACGAGCGCGGCGTCGAGATCGAGTACGCGCTCCAAATCGGCACGGGGTGGTGAGCACATGCGGGCTACGACCCCGCGATGCTTGAACGCTTCGAGCGCAAGATCGCGGAGGCGTCCCCGTCGTGTGCGCCCCACACCGAGCCCATGACCTCGCACGAACCGCGGCTGCACGTCCCGTCCGATCCGGAGTGGACCGCGATCCTTCACCGCGACGCCGACGCGACCTTCGTCTACGCCGTCCGCACCACTGGGGTGTTCTGCCTTCCGCGCTGCCCGTCACGCCGACCGCGCCGCGAGAACGTACAGACGTTCGTGCGCGCCGAGCACGCCGAACGTGCGGGCTTTCGTGCGTGTCTTCGGTGTCGCCCGACCGACGCGCGCCCCTCGTTCGTCGTCGACGCGTGTCGACTGCTCGACGACGACGACTCGCTCCGTCTCGACGCGCTCGCGGCGCGCGTGGGCAAGAGCGCGTTCCATCTCCAGCGCGCGTTCAAGGCCGCGCTCGGCGTGAGCCCCCACGCGTATGCCAAGGCGCGTCGTCTCGCGCGCGCCCACGGCGCGATCGGGCGCGCGCCGTCGATCACCGCCGCGGCCTACGACGCGGGCTACCCGTCGTCCTCGAGCTTCTACGCGGACGTGGCGTCCGGGCTCTCGCCGCGTGCACGTCGCGCAGGTGGCGAGGGCCACGAAGTCCGGGTCGCGCTCGGCGAGTGTGCGCTCGGCGCGATCGCGGTCGCCGCGACCGAGCGCGGCATCTGCGCAGTGGAGCTCGGCGACGATCCGAACGCGCTGTTGCGCGCCGTCGTCGCGGCGTTCCCGAAGGCGCGCTGGGTGACGGACGACGCTCGGCTCGACGGTTGGGTCGCGTGCGTGGTCGGTGCGATCGACGAGCCGAAGCGCGCGCGCGCGCTGCCGCTCGACGTCCGAGGCACCGCGTTTCGCCGGCGGGTCTGGGAGGCCCTGCGTGCGATCCCACGAGGCGAGGTCGCGACGTACGCGGAGCTCGCGCGCCGCATCGAGCGCCCGACCGCGGTGCGGGCGGTGGCGAGCGCGTGCGCGAACAATCCGATCGCGATCCTGATCCCGTGTCATCGCGTGATCCGAAGCGACGGCGCGCTCGCGGGGTATCGCTGGGGCGTCGATCGAAAACGCGCGCTCCTGCTGCGCGAAGGCGCGCGGGCCGGCCTCGATCCCGCGTAGCTCCCGCGTACCGTGCCGCGACGTCGTCTCGCCGCTCGAGCCGAAGCGTCACGGGCTCCGTCTCGGTCACGGACGTCTCGGTCACGGACGTCTCGGTCACGGACGTCTCGGTCACGGACGTCTCGGTC
>CALJLK010000082.1 GCA_937982655.1 uncultured Sandaracinus sp. | reverse complement strand
CGAGAAAGCCAAGATCCGACTTTTTCGGTTGCACGAAGTCACGGTATCTCAGTCGACCGTGATCGCGCGACGAACGAAGCCCTCTTCGAGGTAGCTGTCTTCGTCGAACATCGGCCAGCGGTACGACGACGCCAAGGCGATCCACGAGGCGACCGCGCCGTAGCCACCGCACAGCGCCTCGCCGCCGTCACCCCCACGCATCTCGTCCGGGTCGTCGATGTACTCCCAGTCGTACGGGTTCTGCGCGATGACCAGTCCGAACGCGTTGGGGCGCCGCAGCTCCGCGAACGGAATCTGACCGAAAGGCTCACAATCGCCGGGACACGCGTCGCCCCAGCGCCACAACGTTCGTGTCCCGCCGGAGCACGCGTGCTCCCATTCGTCGGCCGTGAGGAGCCGCAAGCCGTCGGCCGCGAGGGCGGCGACCACACGCTCGTGCGCGGACGAGTCGTCGTCGTCGTCGGGCTCACCGATCGCGTCGCCGATCGAGCGCGCCGTGATCTCGATCAACGAAGGCGCGATCGTGACCTGTCGTGCGGGCTGCAGGACCTCGCTCAGATAGGTCGGCAGCGAGGGCATACCGAACTCCGACATCGAGGTGTCCCAGCTCGACGTCGCTTCGGTGTCGAACACGAGCGGACGCGCGGTGTCGTAGCCGAGGGTCGTGGGTCCGCCCGGCACGAGCGCGAATTCCGCGCCCGATCGATGTCGAAACACCGCGACCCATCGCGCGGCGTCCCCTTGCGCGCTGCGCACGAGACGGTCGAACGCGAAGCCCGGCACCACGAGGTCACGAGCGACGTCGAGACACTGCGACTCCGAGAGTCGATCCCAGCGAGCGAGGTCGGGCACGGTCCTCGCCGAACTTCATCAGCACGACGCGTCGCGCGCAACGCCGTCGTTCACTCCGCCGCCTCGGCCCCCGTCCGTAGCGCGAGCGCAGAGCGCCTCGGTGCGATCACCTCCGCGACCCGCAGCCCTCCGAGCGCGGTCGCGAGCGTCGACTGCCCCGGGAAGACGCTGTCGCCCACGAGGTAGAGCCCCGGGAGCACCGCGGTCGGTCCGAGGCGGCGGTAGTTGGCGAGACCCGCGCGCCGCGGGATGCCGCCGACATAGCCGAAGTCTCGACCCGTGAAGCGCTGGAAGGTCCGCGGGCTCGCGGTGAGATCGCGGACCTTCGCCGATGCGATCTCCGGCGCGCGCGCTTTCAACGTCGCCGTGATGCGCGTTTGGATCGCGTCGAGGTACGCCGCGGGGTCGGAGGATTCCCGAAGCGTCCGCATCGGGACGTGGGTGGAGACCGTCGCGGTGCGCATCCCTCGGCCCCGATCCTCGGCGGCGTCGCTCACCGAGACGAAGAGGTGGTTCCCCTCGATGAAAGAAGACTTCTCGTCGTCTACGAGCTCGAGATGAAACGCTGAATCTCGCTCGATCTTCGCCGGGTCCAACACGAGATAGCGCATCGCCGCGCCCCAGCCGCGCTCGACCTCCGAAGCGAGCGCGTCGAGGGTGCCGGTGCTGCGACCGAGCACCCGACGGAGCGCGTGGGGCGTGAGGTTCACGGCGACGCGATCGGCGTACACCTCGCCGCGGCGCGCCGTGATCTTCCAGCCCTTCCCTTCGGGTGCGAGCGCGCGCACCTCGTCGCTCGTGCGGAGAACGCCGCCGAGCTCCACGACACGCCGCGCGAGCGCCCACGCGAGCGTGCCGATGCCGCCGACCACGTGCCCGGTGCCGCGGAACGCGTAGTCCATCGCGCCGAGCGCGAAGGGCGCTTCGACCTCTTCGACGCTTGCCTGCACCGTGATCTGACAGACCGCGTCGAGCCATACGCGCAGCGGCGCGAAGTCTTCCAGGCCGTGACGTCGCAGCACCGACGCGAGCGGGCGGCCCACGAGACGCAGCAGCGGCAGGTAGCGCGGCAGACGCGCGGCGTGACGACCGAGCGCGCGGGGACCGAGCGGCGGGAGCATCGACGGGTCGTCGAAGAGCTCCCAGAGCGTGTCCGCCACGCGCCGCTGCTCGTCGAAGAAGGCCCGGATCCGCTCGATGGGAGCTCCCGGCAACGCTTCGAGCGTGGCGAGGAAACGTCCGCGGTCGGGTGGCACCTCGAGCGAGAGCCCCGGCGCGCGCAGCTCGATCACGGGGTCGAGGATCTCCACGCGCACGTCGAGGCGGTGCTCGCGGATCCACCGATCGAAGAGCATGCCGTCGCCGAATCCCGAGAAGAGCGTGGCGCCGCTCTCGAAGCGATGACCGAAACGCGTGAACGTCGACGCGCAGCCGCCCGGATAACGGAGCTGCTCGAAGAGCGCGACGCGCGCGCCGCGGCTCGCGAGCTCGAGCGCGCACGCGAGCCCGCCGAAGCCCGCGCCGATCACCGCCACGTCGAAGCGCTCCATGACGCGGAGAGCTAGGGACGCGACGCCCCGGAGGGAAGTCGGCGGCTGACCCCGCCGACTCGACCAAGAAGTCGGCGGCTGACCCCGCCGACTCGACCAAGAAGTCTCGCCGTCGTCACGCGCGTCGAGGGACCGTCACGCGAGCGCAACCCACGCGTCGCGCGATCCGACCTCGCGACGAACGCGTCACCTCGGCGTCGCGTTCGCTCCGCTACCTCCCGCAGCGCAACGCGCCGCGCCGCATCGAGCGCACGTTCGACACGCCGCGCGCCGATCGAGGAGGAACGATGACGACCTGGAAGAAGGTGGGAGCCCTCGTGCTCGCGTTCGCGGCCTGCACGGGCGACCGTGGCCCCGTAGGCGCCGACGGCATGGACGGCGTCGACGGAATGGACGGCGTCGACGGCATGGACGGTCGCGACGGAACCGACGGAGACGATGGCGACGACGGTGACGACGGCGCGAACGGAACGGACGGCGCCGACGGCGAGGACGGCGCGCCCCTCGCGGCCGGCATCTTCCTTCGCCACGTCGGCCGCTACTCGAGCGGGATCTTCGACGAGAGCGCGGCGGAGATCGTCGCGTTCGATCCGAGCACCGATCGCGCATTCGTGGTGAACGCGTCGGCCGCCACGGTCGACGTGCTCGATCTCTCGACGCCGTCCACGCCGACCCTCGTCGACACGATCGAGCTCGCTGACGCGTTCCCCGGTCGCACCCTCGGCGCCGCCAACAGCGTGTCCGTCGCGCGCGGCACCCTCGCGGTCGCGATCGAGGCAGACCCCAAGACGAGCCCCGGCGTGGTCGCGTTCTACGGCACCTCGGATCTGATGCGCCTCGGCGCGGTCTCGGTCGGCGCGCTGCCCGACATGCTGACCTTCACGCCGGACGGCAACCGCGTGCTCGTCGCCAACGAAGGCGAGCCCAACGACGACTACTCGATCGATCCGGTCGGCTCGATCTCGGTGATCGACGTGAGCGGCGGCTTCGCGACGCCCACGGTGATCGACGTCGGCTTCGCCGCGTTCGACGACGACGCCGACGCGTTGCGTGAGGCGGGCGTGCGCATCTTCGGCCCGAACGCGAGCGTCTCGCAGGATCTGGAGCCGGAGTACGTCGCGACCGATGGCTCGACCGCGTGGGTCACGCTGCAGGAGAACAACGCGCTCGCGGTCGTCGATCTCACGGCGACGCCGCCCGTGGTCCGCGACGTGATCCCGCTCGGAGTGAAGGACCATCTGCTGCCCGGAAACGAGTTGGACCCGAGCGATCGCGACGGCGCGGTGCGCATCCGAAACTGGCCGGTCTGGGGCATGTACATGCCGGACACGATCGCGACCTACGTGGCGGGCGGCGCTCCCTACCTCGTCACGGCGAACGAAGGCGATGCACGCGAATACGATGGCTTCGTCGAGGCGCGCCGCGTCGGCTCGCTCACGTTGGATCCCACTGCGTTCCCGGACGCGGCAGCCCTGCAGAACAACGCCGCGCTCGGTCGACTCAACGTGTCCACCGCGAGCGGCGACCTCGACGGCGACGGCGACTTCGACGAGCTGCACGCGTTCGGCGCGCGCTCCTTCTCGATCTGGGACGGCCGCACGGGCCGACTCGTCTTCGACAGCGGCCACGACTTCGAGGTGCTCGCCGCGCGTCGCTTCGGTCGCGACTTCAATTCGAACAATGACGAGAACGGTGGCGAGCCGCGCTCGGACGACAAGGGCCCCGAACCCGAGGCCGTCACCGTCGGAACGATCGAGGGTGTGACCTACGCATTCATCGGCCTCGAGCGCCTCGGCGGAATCATGGTCTACGACGTCTCTCACCCCGAGAGCCCGCGCTTCGTGCAGTACGTCAACCCGCGTAACTTCTCCGCGGAGCTCCCCGACGAGCTCGACGAAGCGGGCGACCTCGGTCCCGAGAGCATCACGTTCGTGTCGGCGACCGACAGCCCGAACGGCACCCCGCTCCTGATCGTCGGCAACGAGATCAGCGGCACCACGTCGGTCTTCGAGATCGTGGTTCCCTGAACGCGAGCCGCAAACCCGTCCTCGACGGATCGCCCGTCGAGGACGAGGTGCGCGCGACGTCAGCTCCTCGAAGGGCATCGCCTCGCGGACGTCGCGGAGTCGCTCGGCTACGAGTCGGCGTCGACCTTCGTCCGCGCCTTTCGACGCTGGACCGCGGCCGCGTGTCGCGCACGGCGCGGTCAAACCGACCCCGACGAGGCCGCGAGCGAGGTCACGGCTCCAGCTCGAAGTACACCGAGGTGAACAGGAGCTCGGAGTGCGTGACGCCCCGCAAGCGCGCTCGGAGCGCGTCGAGCTCGCTCGTCGACAGCGCGTTGCCGTCCTGGAGCCAGCGCGCCGTATCCGTGAGAAGCCGAAGCCGCAACGGGCCGGCGACGATCGCTCCCGACCCGTCGAGTCGAGCACGAAGCTCCACATCGATCCGCGCGGTGCGCCCCGGACACAACCAATCGACGTGCCCCGATCCGACCTCGCGCCCGATGGGGTGATGCGACGCCCAGACCCGCAGGAACGTGCGTCCCGGATCGGACGCGTACCGCCGCAGCACGTACGCGCCGAGCTCGGGATCGTGCTCGACCACCGCTTCGCGCTTGCCCGCGACCCTCGCTTGCAGCGCGTCGGCCACGGCCCGCTCCATCGGCGTTCCGTCGTCCCACCGCGGTGGCCCCATCACGAAGAAGATCCCGGTCTCGCGCGGATCGTAGATCCACGTCGCGCGCCGCTCACCGTCGCGCAGCTCGAAGCGCAGCTCGGTGACGCTCCGGTACGTCTTCACTTCGATCGACGACGCGTCCATCGGTCGGGAGCATAGCCCGATGGGCTTCGCGAGGTTGCGAACGCGTCACTCGATCCGGATCGCCTTGAGCCGCGCGTTCACGTCGCGCGCGAGCGAGAGCTCCTGATCGCGCGGCAGCGCCGTGGTCGCGCTGAAGAGCGCGAAGGCTGCGAGCTCGTGGAGCGCTTGGTGGAGCGCCTCGAGCGGGTGCTCCATGTCGACGCCTTCGAGCGCCTTGGCCACGAACTCACCGTCGATCGCGCCGAAGTCGTCCACGCCCGGGCCGAAGTAGGGGCCGTAGCCGCTGCCTTGGATCCACGCGTCGAGGGTCGCGCGGGTCTGATCGAGGCCGCCGTAGGTCGCCACCGCGAGGAAGATGTCCTGGAGGATCTCGTTGAAGCGGCCGACCAGCGCGACCACTCGCGTGGGATCGACGCGGCGCGCCGCTTGGAGCGCGACCAGCTTCTGTTGCAGGAGCTGGTAGACGGCCTTGGTCACGCCGAACTCGCCGAGCCCGGTGCGGCGTCCGAGATCGTCGATCGAGGTGTCGCCGTCGCAGTGCTCGAGCACGCGCAGCGACGCGTCGTCGAGCTTCTTGGGCGGCGCCGCGTCCGCGATGCGTTTGGGGCAGAGCGCGCTCGACGGGATGCGCTCCCGGAAGAGCGCCATCTCGTCGATGCGCTGCACGCCCTCCATGAGCAGCCCCTGCACCGAGAGGTGTACCGTGGTGCTCGCCGGGTCTTCGTCCTCGTCGTCGACGAGGAACGCGTAGAAGCCTTCCGCCATCAGCAGCGCGTTGAAGAACGTCTCCTCCGCCTGTCGCTGCAGCGCCTGGTAGAGCTGCGCGGCGTCGAGGTAGCCGCGCTCCACCGCCAGCTCGCCGAGCCGCTTCTCGCCCGTCGCGCTCACGAGGCTCTTGAGCTTGTCGCGATCGAGGAAGCCACCACGGAAGAGCACCTCGCCGAGCCGATCGACCGGGGCGTCGCTGCGCGCGCCCTTGAGCGCGCCTTGATCGAAGATCAGCACCCGCGTCGCTTCGGGCGACACGATGTGCAGATCGCCGCGCCAATTCGAGGTCGCGACGATGTTGATGATCTCCATGACCGACATGCGGTTGAGGATCTCGCCCGCCATCTGCAGGCGCGCGTGGCTCTCGCCGCGCAGGACGACCACGCCCGGCAGATCGAGCGCGAGCTCGTAGGCGCCGTAGCGACGCTTGAGGCGATCGCGCGCGTCGTCGCTGGGGCGTACGTGCCCATCCGGGCCGATGTCGATGCGGGCTCGCGTCACGGGCCGCCGAGCGTATCGCAACGTCCGCGAACGGGGCCAGTTTCGCTGCGCGCTTCGGTGCGAATCCGGCAAACGCCGGACGTGGTGGCTTCGCACCAGGGTGCGCGGCTCCGCGAGGGAGGGCGCGCGCTTGCGAACTCCGGCGACTCCCGATAGGGAGCCGCCACGCCGAACCGAACGGAGGCTCGGTGGGGAGAACGTCATGGGCAAGGTCGCGTTCGTGTTTCCGGGTCAGGGCAGCCAGAAGGTCGGCATGGGCAAGGCCGTGCACGACGCGTTCGACGTGGCGCGTTCGGTCTTCGAGGCGGCCGACGAGGCCCTCGGCTCCTCGATCTCCACCCTCTGCTTCGAGGGCCCGGAGTCGGAGCTCACGCTCACCGCGAACACCCAGCCCGCGCTCGTGACCACCTCGATCGCCCTTCTGCGCGCCCTCGACGTGCGCTGCGACGTCGCGGCCGGCCACAGCCTCGGCGAGTACGCCGCCCACGTGGCTGCCGGAACGCTCGACTTCGCGGACGCGGTGCGCCTCGTGCGCAAGCGCGGCGGCTACATGCAGGACGCGGTGCCGGTCGGGGTGGGGGCGATGGCCGCGATCCTCAAGGCGGAGCGCGCCCTCGTCGAAGAGGTCTGCGCGGCGACACCCGGGGTGGTCGAGGCGGTGAACTTCAACGCGCCGGGGCAGATCGTGATCGCGGGCGAGGCCGAAGCGGTCGCGGCGGCGTCCGCAACGCTGGAAACCCACAAGGCGCGCGCCATGAAGCTCCCCGTGAGCGCGCCCTTCCACAGCTCGCTGATGAAGCCCGCAGAAGAACGCCTCGCGGTCGACCTCGCAGCGGCCACGTTCCGCGATCCCTCGTTCCCGGTCTACGTGAACGTCGACGCCGCCCCGGTGGCGACGGGCGATGCCGCGCGCGACGCGTTGGTGCGGCAGGTGAGCCGCGCGGTGCGTTGGGACGAGAGCGTGCTGCGCATGGTGGCGGACGGCGTCACGCTCTTCGTCGAGATCGGCCAAGGCAGCGCGCTCACCGGGATGATCAAGCGCATCGCACCCGACGTGGCGCGCGCGAACGTGCAGGGACCCGACGATCTCGACGCCGCACGGGCCGCGATCGCCGCGCACCGCTGAGCCAACCGCCCCTGTGTTGACCCCGCCCGGGAATCCTGTAGAACCCGGCCGGTCGCGGGGGCCGGTCTCCTCGAGAGGCGTGTTCCGACGCGACTGCCGTCGAGCGATTCGCTCGCGGGCAGCGGAAGAAACGCTTCGCGACGGGCCCTCTCGTCCGTCGCTCCGAGAGGAACATCGATGGATCAGCTCATCTACGCCGCGCCGGCTGCCGGCGTCCTGGCTCTGCTCTTCGCCTTCATCAAAGCGACGGCGATCGGCAAGAAGGACGCAGGCGACGACAAGATGAAGGAGATCGCCGCTCTCATCCACGAGGGTGCGATGGCCTTCTTGAAGGCCGAGTACAAGGTGCTCGCGATCTTCGTGGTCATCGTCGCGGGCTTGCTCGCCGCCGCCAACTCGACCGGCGAAGGTCGCAGCCCGCTCATCGCAGCTTCGTTCATCGTCGGCGCGCTCGCGTCGGCGATCTCCGGCTGGGCCGGCATGAAGGTCGCGACCAAGGCGAACGTCCGCACCACCGCGGCCGCGCGCGTCGGTCTGCCCGCCGCGCTCGACGTCGCGTTCAGCGGCGGCACCGTGATGGGCATGACGGTCGTCGGCCTCGGCCTCTTCGGGCTCGCCGGCCTCTACATCCTGTTCAGCACCTTCCTCTTCCCCGGCGACTCGCAGGTCGCCCTCGTGATCAACCTGCTCACCGGCTACTCGATGGGCGCGAGCTCGATCGCCCTCTTCGCGCGCGTCGGCGGCGGCATCTACACCAAGGCGGCCGACGTCGGTGCCGACCTCGTCGGCAAGGTCGAGGCCGGTCTCCCGGAGGACGACCCGCGCAACCCCGCCGTCATCGCGGACAACGTCGGTGACAACGTCGGCGACGTCGCCGGCATGGGCGCCGACCTCTTCGAGTCGTACGTCGGCGCGATCGTCGGCGCGATGGTCCTCGCGCTCAGCTTCGACGTCGTCCACCAGGGCACGAGCCTCAGCCCGATCATCATGCCGCTCGTCATCGCGGCGGCCGGCATCGTCTGCTCGATCCTCGGCACCTTCGTCGTGCGCGTGAAGGAAGGCGGCAACCCGCAGCTCGCGCTCGACGCCGGCTCGTTCGGCGCGGCCGGCGTGATGGCCGCGGCGACCTTCGGCATCGCGAAGTTCATGTGGCCCGAGGCGGGCGTGCACGACATCGACATCCGCACCGGCGCGGTCATCAACACCAACGCGTACCTCTGGTGGGAGATCGGCCTCGCGACCGTCATCGGCCTCGCGACGGGCGTCGCGGTCGGCATGATCACCTCGTACTACTGCTCGATGGAGAAGCCGCCGGTCGACAGCATCGCGAACCAGTCGCGCACCGGCTACGCCACGAACATCATCGCCGGCCTCGGCGTGGGCATGCGCTCCACCGCGCTGCCGATCCTCTGCATCGCGGCGGGCGTCATCGGCTCGTCGTGGGTCGCCGGCCTCTACGGCGTCGCGATCGCGGCGCTCGGCATGCTCTCGACCACCGGCATCCAGCTCGCGGTCGACGCGTACGGCCCCATCGCGGACAACGCGGGCGGCATCGCGGAGATGAGCCACCAGAAGGCCGAGGTCCGCGAGCGCACGGACAAGCTCGACGCCGTCGGCAACACCACGGCCGCCATCGGCAAGGGCTTCGCGATCGGCTCGGCCGCGATGACCGCCCTCGCCCTCTTCGCCGCGTTCGCGCAGACCGCCGGCATCAGCGGCATCAACATCGCGAACCCGATCGTCATGGCCGGCCTCTTCGTGGGCGGCATGCTCCCCTTCCTCTTCTCCGCGATGGCGATGAGCGCCGTCGGCGACGCCGCGATGGAGATGATCGAAGAGGTCCGCCGTCAGTTCCGCGAGATCCCGGGCCTGCTCGAGGGCACCGCGAAGCCGGACACCGCGCGCTGCGTCGCGATCAGCACGAACGCCTCGCTCAAGCGCATGGTCGCGCCGGGCGCGCTCGCGATCATCTCGCCCGTGCTCGTCGGCTTCGGCGGCAACCTCCTCGGCGACAAGATGGGCGCGGAGGCGCTCGGCGGTCTGCTCGCGGGCGTGACCGTCTCCGGCGTGCTCATGGCGATCTTCATGTCGAACGCCGGCGGCGCGTGGGACAACGCGAAGAAGTCCTTCGAGGGCGGTGGCTTCAAGATGAGCGACGGCACCACGCACCCGAAGGGCTCCGAGGCCCACAAGGCGGCGGTCGTCGGCGACACCGTCGGCGATCCCTTCAAGGACACCGCGGGTCCCTCGCTCAACATCCTCGTGAAGCTGATGAGCGTCGTCGCGCTCGTGATCGCGCCGCTCCTCGCGTGATGACGCAGCTTTTGTGAGGACGCCGCTCGCGTGATCGAGAAGCGCTCTCGAACGAGGCCGCCTTCGGGCGGCCTTCGTCTTTCCGTCACGTGCCGTTACGAGCGAGCCGGTGCGAGGCGGCGCCGAATCTCCTCCGCCACGCGCGCCGCGGAGGTGCCGTGCACGATGCCGAGGTGGTCACCGGGCACCTCCACGACCTCCATCGAACCGCGGACACGCGCGCCCCAGCCGAGGTCGTGCGCGACCCGATCGCTCACGTGCTCGTGGCGATCCGATGCTCGAACGACGAGGACGTCGCCGTCGTATCGTGCGTCGCTCTCGCGCTCCCACGTCGACATCGCTTCGAGGTAGAGCCGCTCGCGCAACACCTCGACGTCGTGGGACTCGCCGGCAGGGTCGTGTGGCGCCCTCACGTCTTCCGATCGTGCGAGCCCGAGCCGACGACCGGCGTGTCGGACCGTTCGACCGAGCGGCCGCTCGCTCACCGAGCGCGCCGCACGACGGGCCATCGAGCCGGCCGACGCGAGGTCGAGCTCCTGCCAACGCGCGCGCGCCCAAGCGCTCCACGAACGACGACGCGCGCTCGGCAGGATCGAGTCGAGCAGCACCACGAGCTCGACCTCTTCGCCGCGCGCACGCAGCAGCCGCGCCATCTCGAACGCGAGCACGCCGCCGAAAGAGCTGCCCGCGAGCCGCAAGGGCTCGTGCCCGCGGCGTCCGCGCACGAGCAGCTCGACGTAGCGGTCTGCCATGCTGCGCACCGTCAGCTTCGGCGGCGGGCGGCCCGACTGCAGCGCGGCGACGACCTCCTCCTCGATCGCCGCGAAGAGCCCGAAGCTCGGCACGTCCGCGAGGTGACGCGCGACCTCGTGATAGAGGTGGATCCCACACACGAAAAAGAGCGGCGCGACGTCGACACGCCCCTCGTTTCGCCCGCGTGCAACAGGCGAAAACAGCGGGACCAGAGACGGCGGCGCGCTGTGCCCGTGACGCAGAACCTCGGCGAGCGCCGCCACCGTGCGCGCTTCGAGGACGCGCCCGACGCCGAGCTCCGCGCCCACCTCCTCACGCACGCGTCGCGCGAGCTGCAGCGCGAGCAGCGAGTGTCCCCCAAGCGCGAAGAAGTCGTCGTCGCGACCGACCTGCGTGACGCCGAGGAGCTCGGAGAAGAGCGCGCCGAGGAGGAGCTCGAGATCGTCGATGGGGGGAGCCCACGCGCGCTCGCTCGACGTGTCCTCGCCGATCGGGAGCCCGGCCAGATCGACCTTTCCGCTCGGCGTGAGTGGGAAGACGTCGAGCACGCCGACGCTCGCCGGCACCATGTACTCGGGCAAGCGCGCGCGCGCGAACGCCGCGAGCTCGCTCGGCGCGAGGTCGACGTCCCCTTCGACGAAGGCTTCGAGGCGCGGCCCGCTCGGCAGCTCCCGCAGCCGCACCACCGCAGCCCGCACGCGCGGGTGCTGCGCGAGCACGTGCTCGACCTCGCCCGGCTCGATGCGATGACCACGGAGCTTGATCTGGCGATCGAGGCGGCCGTGGTAGTGGAGGACACCCTCGGGATCGAGCGACGCGAGATCGCCGGTGCGGTACATGCGCGCGCGACGCTGCGTACCCTGCGTAACGTCGGCATCTCGCGGCTCGTCGTGGGTCACGTCCGAGGCCACCGCGCCGTCCTCCACGAATGGGTCCTCGAAGAAGCGCTCCGCGGTGAGCTCCGGTCGCCCGAGGTATCCGTCCGCGACCCCGAGACCTCCGATCCACAGCTCGCCCACCACGCCGGCGGGCACGAGCCGTCGGCGCGGATCGAGCACGTAGGCGCGTGTGCCGGCGATCGGTCTCCCGATCGGGATCTCCGCATCGAGATCTCGCTCACGCACGCGATGCGCGGTCGACCAGACGGTCGTCTCGGTGGGGCCGTAGAGGTTCCAGAGGTCACGCACGCGCGGGAGCAACGCCGACGCGAGCGGTCGCGGAAGCGCCTCGCCGCCGACCAGCGCGCGCAACGAGCTCGGCGGAAGCCCCGCCTCGATCAGCATGCGCCAGGTGGTCGGGGTCGCTTGGAGCGTGGTAATCGTGGGCGCGCGAAGCAGCCGATCGCGCAGCGCGTTCGGGTCGAGCGCGAGCTCGCGATCCGCGATCTCGACCGTCGCACCGACCACGAGCGGCAAGAAGAGCTCGAGGCCCGCGATGTCGAAACCGAGGGTGGTGATCGCGAGCAATCGATCGTCGGCGCCGAGCCCGGGCTCGTGCGCCATCGCGCGCAGAAACGTGGCGAACGCGCGGTGTCCGATCGCGACGCCCTTCGGCCGCCCCGTGGAGCCCGAGGTGAAGAGCACGTAGGCCACGTCGTCCGCGCGCGGCAGGCGAGCGCGAACGTCCGGAGCGTCGACGGAAGGCTCCTCGTCGACGAAGAGCGTCGCCCCTTCGAACCCTCGGAGCGCGCCGAGCGCCCGCTGCGTGATCGCCGCGCGCGCGTGCGCGTCCTCCAGCACGACCGCGCTCCGGAGCGCCGGGTGCGCAGGATCGATCGGCACGTACGCCGCGCCGACGCGCCACGTCGCGAGCAGCGCGACCAGCATCTGCGTCGAGCGCTCGACGCGCACCACGACACGATCGCCGGGCGTGACCCCCGCGGCCTCCAGCCGCGCCGCGAGGCGCAACGTCGCGTCCACGAGCTCGCGGTAGCGCGTCTCGCGCTCACGGTGCACGACCGCCACCGCGTCCGGGCTCCGCGCGGCGCGCTCGAAGACGAGATCGAGCGCCGTCTCGCGAAGGACCGCGTCGCCGTGCAGCCCTTCCCCGTCGACCGCGTCGCCGTGCGCTTCACGATGCACCGCGACGTCGCGCGCGGCGTCACCCGACGCGTGAGCCCGCGCGGGCGACGCCCGCCGTGAAGGCGCCAAAAGGCGCACGTGCTCGTCCGCGCTCACGAGCGGCACCGCGTCGATCGGACGGTCCGGATCCTGCGCGAACGCCTCCAGCAGGCGCTCGAGGTGCCCGACCGCGTCGACGCGCGCGCGCTCGTCGAGCAGGTCCTCACGGAAGTCCACGAGCAGCGTCGGCGCGCCGGTGCCGTCGAAGTCGTGCAGGGTGATCACCACCTGCTCGGCCTCGGGCCCGCGCGAGAGGCTCGGCGTGCGACGCCGCTCGAGCGGCACGTCGACCACGCCGGTGGTCAGCTCCGTGCGCGTCGGACCGAGCCGCGCGGGGAACGACGCGGTGTGGTGGTTCACCATCGCCTCGAACGCAGGCGCGCTCGACGGATTGGAGACCGTGTGACGCGAGCTCGGCAGGATCGCGATCAGCTCGCGCCGCAGCTTGGCGAAGAGCGAAGCGAAGGTCTCGTCGTCGTCGAGCGTCACGCGGAGCGGCGCCACCTCGAGGAACGCGCCGATCGTCTCGCGCGCCGACTTGTGGGGGCGATTTGCGAGCGGCGTCCCGAGGCCGAGTCGACGGTTGCCGCTCACGCGCGCGACCCATGCCGCCGCGACCGTCATCGTGGCGAGCGCCATCGACGCGTCGGTCGGCGGCGCGCCCGTGACGTTCGACAGCGCGCTCCGCAACGCGCCCACGTGCGGCGCGAGCGAGACGACGTGGCGCACGAAATACGGCGAGCGCGCGCGAGGTCGACCGTAAGGGCGCAGAGGAGGCGGCGGATCCTGAAGGCGCGCGCGCCAGAACGCTTCGTCGCGGGCGTGGTCGGCGGTGCCCTCCCGCGCGGCGCGCTCCGTGACCCACGCCTCGTATGGAGGCGCTTCGGCGAGCGGCTCGCCGAGGTAGACGTCGAGCACGCGACGGTACACGAGCGCGAACGACGCGGCGTCGGTGATCAGGTGGTGCAGCCCGAGGTACCAGACGTATTGGCGCGGTCCGAGCCGCAGGAGCGCCGCGTCGAACGCGCAGACGTCGAGCCTGAAAGGTCGCTGCTTGCGATCGATCACCCACGTCGTGAGCGCGCCCTCCACGTCCAGGGCGCTCGAGAGATCGAAGCGCTCGAGCGTGCCTTCGAGATCGTCACGCACCGCGCGACGCGGCTCGCCGTCCACGCGCGCGAAGACCGAGCGCAGCGCGTCGCTCGACGCGACCACGCGCGACCACGCCTCGGCGAGCCTCGCCTCGTCGAGCTCCGCCGCGATCCGAAAGGTCGCGATCATGTGGCTCGACGGAACGTCTGGATGCAGCTCGTGCTCGAACCACATCAAACGCTGACGCTCCGTGAGCGGCCCCCACCGCCTCTTCGCGCTCATGTCTCCCCCGCGCGCCCTCGCAGTGCATACCGCAAGGCGAAGGCGAAGGCGAGACGACGGTCAGCCGGCGACGGAGCCGGCGAGTCGGCGGCCCTACTTCTTCTTGCCGAAGTCCACCGTCACGACGTTGCCGTTCGTGACGGGCTTCGACTCGGGCTCCGGCTCCGGCTCCGGCACCACGGGCGGGAAGCCGAGCGCGAGCCCGACCGAAGGATCGCGGAACTCGACCACCGCGCCGTAAGGCACGACGAGCCGTTCGGGCACGCCACCGAAACGCAGCGTCACCGCGAAGCCGCGCTCGTCCGCCTCGAGATCCTCGAAGACGTGTTGGAGGACGATCTTCATCGCCTCGGGATACTGCGCACGCAGCGCAGGCCCGATGCGCACGCCGGGATGCGTGGTGACGAAGGTGATGAAGAAGTGGTGCTCGCCCACGAGCCGACCGCGCGCGGCGGTCTCCTTCATCACGCGCGCGACGACGCCACGCAGCGCCTCGACCACGTAAGCATCGTAGGGAATCGACGAGTCGTTCGGGCTCACGGGGCCGAACGTGGTCGCAGCGCGCCGGAACGTCAACGCGCGTGACGGCGCGACGTCACTCCGCCGCGTCGACCGCTCCGCTCACCTCCGCCCGCCGCGCCCGCCGCGATGCGCGCGCTTCGAGACGACGTCGCAGCCCCACGTACATCGTCGGGATCACGAAGAGCGTGAGCAGGGAGCTCGCCATCATGCCGCCGATGATCGCGCGGGCCATCGGGGCCCAGGTCTCCGCGCCGTCGCCGTAGCCGAGCGCGAGCGGGACCATGCCGAGGATGGTCGTCAGCGAGGTCATCAAGATCGGGCGCAGACGCGTGCGCGCGGCTTCGAGCGCGGCTTCTTCGAGGCCGCGACCCTCCTCGCGCCGTCGCTTGAGGACGTCGACGAGGACGATGCCGTTGTTGACCACGACGCCCGCCAACAAGATCACGCCGACGAGCGCCGTGATCTGCAGCGAGGTGCCCGTGACCAGGAGCGCGAGCATCACCCCGACGCTCGCGAGCGGCACCGTGAACATGATGACGAAGGGCTCGAGCAGCGACTCGAACTGCGACGCCATCACCATGTAGACGAGCAGGATCGCGGCCAGGAACGCATACGCGATCGATTCGAAACCCTTCTTCAAGTCTTCCGCAGAACCGCCGATCTCGGTGCGCAACGAGTCGGGCTTCGGAACCGAGCGCAGGTGCGCTTCGACCCGCGAGACCACGCTGCCGAGATCGCTCCCGCCCACCGCCAGATCCACGGTCGCGTAGCGCCGCTGCGCCTCGCGCTCGATGTCGGTCGGACCGAGCCGATCGCGCACGGTGGCCACCGCGGAGAGCGGAAGGAACGTCGCCGCCTCGCTCACGCCCGCAAAGGCACCCGCGCCCTCCGGTTGCGGCAAGGGGATGGGCAAGTAGCGCAAGAGATCGAGATCGCCACGGAGCTCGCGCGGCATGCGGACCCGAACCAGATGTTCGTCGCCGTCTTCACGATAGAAGGTCGCGGTCTCTCCCTGATAGAAGATCGCCACCGCACTCGCGACTTGCGCGGGTGAGATCCCGAGCAGACGCATCCGCTCGCGGTCGTAGTCGAGCGCGAGCTGCGGGCTGCCCTGCATCATCGAGAAGCGCGCCTCGCGCACGCCCTCCAGTGCCCCGAGCTCGTCGCGGAGGCGCTCGCCCCAGACGCGGAGCTCGTCGAGGTCGTCGTCGAAGAGCTTCACCGAGACGTCGCCGCTGCTGCCCGAGAGCGAGAAGCCCTGGATGCGCACGTCGAGCCCCGCAATCTCTTCACGCAGGCGCGACGCCACGACCTCCTCGATCTCCTTCTGATGCCGCGCGCGCTCCGCGATCGGCGGCAGCTTGATGCGCATCGTGCCGCGGTTCGCGGTCGCTCCGAAGAGCGCCGCGAAGCCCTCCGACGCGCCGTAGTCCGCCGTGATCACCGTGGCCTCCGGCACCGCGTCGTGGAGCACGTCCTCCACCTCGGCGACCATCTCGCGCATGCGCCCGACGCTCGTTCCCGGCGCGGCCGTGATCTCGAGCCGGATCTCGCCCACGTCCGACTTCGGGAGGAAGTCGCGCCCGAGGATCGGCACCAGCGCGAGCGAGCCCACGAAGAGCAGCGCGGAGACCCCGAGCACGCGCCCCGGTCGCGCCAGCGCCCAGGAGAGCGCGCCCTCGTAGCGCAGCGGCAGGCGATCGATCCACCGCTCCTTGCGGGCCCGCGCGCGCACCACCTCGCCGCCGAGCGCACGGCTCACGAGCAACGGCACCGCCGTGATAGCAACCACCAACGACGCGAGCAGCGTGATCGTGATCGCGAGTACGAGGTCGCGGAAGAGCTCGCCGGCGATGCCTTCGACCAAGAGGATCGGCACGAACACGACAACGGTCGTGAGCGTCGAGGCGAAGAGCGGGAGCGTCATCTCCTTCGCGCCTCGCAGCGCGGCCATGCGCGCCGACGCGCCACGCTCGAGCTCCTGGAAGGCCGCTTCGAGCACCACGATCCCGTTGTCGACCAACATGCCGATCGCGAGCGCGAGCCCCGCCATGCTGATGAGGTTCAGCGTGACGTTCAGCCACGAGAGGATCGAGAAGCTCACGAGCAGCGACGTCGGCACCGCGACGACCGCCACCAGCGAGGTGCGCCAGCTCCGCAAGAAGAAGAGCAGCACGAGCCCCGTGAGCAGGAACGCTTGGAGCGCGGTGATGCCGAGGTTCGTGACGGCGCGCATCACGGAGTCGCTCTCGTCGAAGAGCCGCGTGAGCGTCACGCCCTCGGGCAGCGTCTCCGAGAGCTCCGGCAGCGCGGCCGCGATCGTGCGTGCGGTCTGCACGGTGTTGGCGTCCGATTGTTTGCGCACGAGGAGCAACACCGCGTTCTGCCCGTTCGCGGTCACGACGTGCGTCTCGTCCTCGAAGCCGTCGACCACCTCCGCGACGTCGCGCACCAGCACCGTGCGGCCTCCGCGCACCGCGACCACGGTGTTCTCGATCTGCCGCAGGTTCGTGACGAGCCCCGTCGGCTGCAGGTTGAGCGCCTGCACTCCGTCGTCGAGGTTGCCGCTCGGGACCACCACGTTTGCGGCGCGCAGCGCGTCGACCACCTGCGCGGGCGCCACGCCGAGCGCTTGGAGCTGCCGCGGTCGCAGCAACACCTGGATCTGCCGATCGAGCCCGCCCACGACCTCCGCCGCCGCGACGCCGTCGAGCCGCGACAAGAACGGCTGCACGCGCTCCTGCGCGATGCGCCGGAGCTGGTGACCGTCGAGCGCGCCTTCGATCGACAAGAACACCACCGGCGCGAGGCTCGGATCGAACGCGAAGGTCAGCGGCTTCGTCGCGTCGCCCGGCAGGAGCTCGTTGGTGAAGATGTCGAGGTTCTTGCGGACCTCGGTCTCCGCCTCGCTCATGTCGGTGCCCCAGGTGAACCCCAGGAGCACGATGCTCGCGCCCTGCCGCGACTGACTGCGCAGCGTCTCCACGTTCGACACGCTCGCGACCGCGCGTTCGATCGGCTCGGTCACCAGCGTCTCGATGTCCTCCGGGCTCGCGCCGTCGTAGGTCGTCACCACCGCGACGACCGGCAGCTCGACCTCCGGCAACCGATTCACCGGCAAGCCGGAGAGCGCGTACGCGCCGAAGCCCATCAGCGCGAGGACGAGCATCGCGGTCGTCACGCCACGACGCACCGCGAACGCCGCGAGGCCACGCTCGGGATCGTCGTTCATCCGCCGCGCCCGCTCTCGGGTTGAACACCGTCGGCTCGCTCGCTCTCGGCTCGATCGTCTTCCGGCCGAAGTCCACGCTCGGTTCCGACGTTCGCGACCGCCTCCGCGACCCGCACGCGCGCGCCGTCGCGCAGCACGTGCTGTCCTTCGATCACCACCGACTCGCCGCCTTCGAGCCCACGCACGATCTCCACGCGCGACTCTTCTTCGGCCGCGCCCGGATAGCGACGCCCGAGCTCGACCTCCTGGCGGTGCACGCTGCCTTCACGCTCCACGTACACGTGCGCGACGCGCTCGCGCGAGGTGCGCGTCGTCATCAGCACCGCGCGCGACGGAACCAGCACCACGTCCTCGCGGCGCTCGAGCTCGATCGCGACCTCCGCGACCATGCCCGGCCGCAGCACGTGGTCCGCGTTCTCCACCGCGATCTCCACGAGCCCCGTGCGCGAGAGCCGATCGAGCACCGCGCTCCGTCGCACGAGCACGCCCTCACGGGTCACGCCCGGCAGCGCGGTCGGCTGCACGCGCACGCGCATGCCCTCCGCGAGCCGCACGAAGTCCTGCTCGACGACGCGCAGCGCGACCTTCACGCGATCCATCTGCACCACACGCGCGATCGGGAGCTGCGGCGAGACGAGATCGCCGACCTCCACCCCGAGCTCCGCCACGATCCCAGTGGCGGGCGCGCGCACCACCGTTCGACCGCGCCGGAGCGTAGCGACGCGACGTCCCGCCTGGAGCTGCGCGACCTGCGCGTCCGCGCTCCGGAGCTGCGCCTCGAGCGCTTCGAGCTGCGCACGCGGCAAGGCGCTTCGCTCGACGAGCGGCGCGGTGCGCGCGAGGTCCACGCGCAGCCGATCGCGCGCCGCCTCCGCGGAGAGCAGCGCCGCATCGGCCTGCGCGACGTCCGCCGCCGGCATCGCCGCCTCCAGCGTCGCGATCGGCGCGCCTTCGAGCACCGCCTCGCCTTCGCGCACGTGCAGCTCGCGGATTCGCTCGGGCAGCTCCGCGACCACCCGCACGTCGAGCTCACCTTCGACGTCGCCGAGCAGCACCACGCGATCGATCGCGGGACCACGCGCGACGACCTCCGTGCGCACGAGCCGCGGCGCGGGCTCCGGCGCGGCTTCGTCCGGGGCACACGCGATCACGAACGCGAGGAGAAGAACCAGTGGACGCACACGAGCCACCTTGTGCGGGCACCTCGAAGGACGGCGCCGCGGAAGAGTCGCCCCACGGTAGCGCGAGCGGCCCGTAGAAGCGGAGGAGACACGTGGAACTTCGGTCGAGCGCCGTTGCTTCCGCGTTACGCGCACGACCGCGGAGGACCCGAGGACCCTGGACGAACGCTCATGGGGTGCTCGCGACCACGTCCGCCACGCGCCACTCCCCCGATTCGCGCACGAGTCGGATCGTCCAGCCGCCCGCGGTCCGCACCGTCGCGTCGTTCCCCGCGAGCTCCGTGCGCCACGCGAGCTCGTCCGTCGTGTCCTCGAGGAATCGTTCGACCTCCGCGACGATCCCCGCGCGCGGACGCCGCGCGAGCACCGCCAGTACGCCTTCGAGCGCGGGATGCTGGAGCGCACGTCGCAAGGCCCGCACTGCGTCCTCGGGCGTGGTCGGGGTCGGCACCCCGAGCAGCGCGCCCGACACGCGCCAATGACCCTCCTCGCGGTGCAGGGTCACCCGCTCGTCGTCCGTGAGCCGCACCACCGCTCGCGCGCGCGGCTCGGTCGTGCGCACGGCAGCGACGTGCTCCTCGACCTCGGCCGGGTTCGCTTCGAGCCGCTCGCGCACGTCCTCGACCGTGCGTGCCCGACGCGTCTCGTCGTCGAGCAGCGCATGCACGGCTTCCGCGTCCCGTCGCTCGAGAGCGTCTGCCCAACGCGCGATCGCGACCTCTGGCCCGGCGTCGACCGCCTGCGCGGCGCATCCCGAGACCAGCCACATCACGACCCAGAGGCGCACGGCGGCGACCATAGCAGGCGCCCGGGTCGCGCGTCCTCGCGGCGTGCGCTCGCTTCGAGGCCCACCGAGCGCGCGCACGCCCTCGTGAACCCCCCTTCACGATCCGTGACCGCGCTGCGCGAGGCCCGAGGGTCGCGCGAACCTCCCGAAAAGGTCGGGCGAGCGGAAGCGCTCCACGATCCTCCCGCGGATCCACGGGATCGTCGCGGATCCACGAGCGCGGCGTCGTCCGGTGTCGCTTCCTTCTCGGCGTGGCACGGATCGTGGAACATGAGGGCCGCAGCTCCGACGCCTCCGCGTCAGCTCGAACCCGAGGACCGACATGCGCCACGCCACCTTGAGCTTCGCCCTCGCCGCCTTGGCCCTCGCCATCAGCCCGGCGTGCTCGTCCGACCGCTACTACTGCGACGACACCGGCTGCTACTACTGCGACGGCCTCGGCTGTCGAAACGTCGACCCACCGCCCCGTCCGGATTGTCGCGGCGATTTCGAATGCCCCGAGGGCACCCTCTGCACCGACCTCGGCTGCGTGGCGCAGTGCGAGCGCGACGGTGACTGCCCCGACGGGACGGTCTGCGAAGAAGGGCTCTGCGTCGGTCCGACCGAGCCCACCCCCGAGCCGAACCCCGGCACCTGCACCCGCAACGCGGATTGCGGCGACGACCTGCTCTGCCGCGACGGGATGTGTGTCCCGAACGACCGGAGCTGCGAGTCGGACGCGGCGTGTGGCGCGGGCTTCGTCTGCCTCGACGGCGAGTGCCGCGCGGACGAGGACGTCTGCCGCTTCAACACCGAGTGCGGCGCGGGTCGTGTGTGCATCGACGGTCGCTGCACCGCCGCGTGCAGCGCCGAGGCGCCGTGCCCGACCGGTCAGACCTGCGAGGACGGCCTCTGCCGCGACATCCCGCCCGTCACGGGCGAGTGTGAGAACGACGCGGAGTGCGGCACCGGCCGCATCTGCATCGACTCGAGCTGCGTCGACGGCTGCACCAACGACGCGGGCTGCGGCGAAGGCCGCTACTGCGATGACGGCATCTGCCGCGTGGACGACCGCCCGCGCCCCTTCTGCACCAGCGACGCGGACTGCCGCTTCGCCTGCGTGGCCGGTGTGTGCCGCTCGCCCTGCGAGACCAGCCCCGAGTGTGCGCGCATCGACGTGGCCTTCTCGATCTGCTTCGAGGGCTACTGCGCGACGACCAACGAGGTGACGAGCGATTGCTCCACGTCCGCCGATTGCAGCGGCGGCGAGGAATGCATCGACGGCATCTGTCGTTGAGACCGCATCCCAGCGAGCCGCCCCCCTGACGGCTCGCGTCCATCCTCCCTTTCGTCCACCACCACCACCACCACCACCATCGCCGGGAACGGGATTCACCCCCGTTCCCGGCGGCCTTTTTGGGGGGTGAGTCCAGGGGACGGTTGCGGGACGTGCTCGCGGACGTCGTCGGCGACGTGTTCGTGGAGTCGACCTCGTCGCGGACGTGAGCGGCGAAGACGTCCACCTGCAACGATCCCCGTCGCCCATCCCCGACAGCGCGAAGTGACGCGGGTGCGTGTGGGGGGCTATCCTCCACCCGCGCGCCGGGCTCGACGCGCACGGGAGGGATCGATGAGGGCGCGCATCCTTGTCTTGCTGACGATCGTCGGCTCGTTCGCGGCGTGTGGTGATGACGACGGCATGGTCGAGGTGGACTCGGGCCCGCCGGCCGACGCGGGCGGCGACGACGCGAGCACACCGGACTCCGGCCCGACCGACGCGGGTGAGCCCGACGGTGGCTGCGTGGACTCGGATGGCGATGGGGTCTGCGACGAGGACGACGTCTGCATCAACGGGCCCGACGATCAGGACGCGGACGCCGACGGGGTGCCGGACGCCTGCGATCGTTGCGCAGGCGAGGACGACACTCTCGACGACGATGGAGACGGCGTCGCCGACG
Source organism: uncultured Sandaracinus sp. (assembly GCA_937982655.1). GTDB lineage: Bacteria > Myxococcota_A > Polyangia > Polyangiales > Houyiibacteriaceae > JACKEH01. The sequence goes on along the minus strand of CALJLK010000082.1, from coordinate 5,959 downwards.
GCTGCGACTGCGACGCGTCCGCGAGCCGCTGCGTGGAGAACGCGGTGTGCGCGGACGGCGACGCCGGCGTGACGTGCACGTGTGCGGACGGCTTCGAGGGCGAAGGGACCACCGAGTGCCTGCCCGTCGACTGCGGCGGGCTCGACACCCCGGAGAACGGATCGCTCGCGGTCGACGCGACGACCTTCGGCGCGACGGCGACCTACGAATGCGACACGGGCTTCACGATCGTCGGCGACGCCGAGCGCACCTGCCAAGCGGACGGAACCTGGAGCGGCACCGAGCCCTTCTGCTCGTCGGTCGACTGCGGCGCCTTGAGCGCTCCGACGAACGGCAGCGTCGACGCGCCGTCGACCGGCTTCAGCGCGACCGCGACGTACGCGTGCAACACGGGCTACCTGCTGGTCGGTGACACCACGCGCACGTGCCAGATGAGCGGCGCGTGGTCTGGCGCGGCGCCGACCTGCATGCTCGTCGACTGCGGCTCGTTGCCGGCTCCCACCGAGGGCACGGTCATGACCGACCGCACCACCCTCGGCGGCACCGCGACCTACGCGTGCAACGAAGGTTGGCGCACCGACGATCCGACGACGCGCACCTGCCTCTCGACCGGAAGCTGGAGCGGCCGCGCGCCGGTGTGCGGGCCCGTCGACTGCGGACCGCTCATGGCGCCCGCGAACGGCAACGTCGGCGCGGCGTCGACGACCTTCGGCTCGCTCGCGGTCTACTCGTGCAACGACGGCTACGAGCTCGTCGGCTCGAACATGCGCGAGTGTCAGGCGAACGGGACGTGGAGCGGCGTGACGCCCTCGTGCACGCTCGAGATGGCCGACTGCGGACCGCCGCCGCCTGCGACGGGCGCGACGGTGAGCACGACGATGGGCACCACCGAGGGCAGCGTCGCGACGTACACGTGCGGACGCGGCCGACGGTTGCTCGGTGGAAACCGCGCGGTCTGTTCGGCGAGCGGCGCTTGGGTGGGAGCGCCCGCGATCTGCGGCGAGCTCATCGGCTGCGCGTGCTCGGGCACCTTCGCGGTGGGTGAGTCGGTGCAGGCCGCCGTCGCGAGCCCATCGGGTGCGAGGGGCTTGGCCGCAGGCACGAACGGACGCGCGATCTCGGGAGGTGGCTCGCCGCCGCTCCTGGTGCGCTGGTCGGGCTGGACCGGCGGGCACACCGGCAACTGCGGAGCCTCGACCTGCGGCGCGTGCACGACCTCGCGCATCAGCGACAGCTGGTACGTCCAGTGTTCCGAGCTGACGTCGAATCGTCTGACCTGCGGATGCGGAGGACAGTTCTCGCCGGGCGATCGAGTCGTCGCGCTCTTCGACTCGCCATCGAGCGCGCGTGGGATCCGCCAGGGACACCTCGGCACCGTGATCGCCGGAAGCAACGGGACGCTGCCCGTGCTCATCGAGTGGGACGGGTGGACCGAGGGTCACAACGGCTTGTGCTTCAACGCCAACTGCGGAACCTGCGTCGCGAGCCCGACGAACAACCGTTGGTACACCGCCTGCGAGCTGCTCGGGCGCGCGCCCTGATCGGATTCGCCCGGATCGATCGTCGCTCGGATCGATCGTCGCTCGAACGATTCGCTCGAACGATTCGCTCGAACGATTCGAGCGAACGATTCGAGCGAGGTCCGCGCCGTTCGAGGGCGTCTACACTGGCGCGGGCTCGGCTCGCGCCGTAGGACCGGCGCGATGACGGTCGAACGGATCACCCCCGAACAAGCGCTCGTGCTCCTGGAGGACGAGGGCTTCGTCTACGTCGACGTGCGCTCGGTGCCGGAGTTCGAGGCCGGGCACCCGGAGGGCGCGTACAACGTGCCGTGGCAGCACCGCGGCGCGACGGGCCTGGTGCCGAACCCGGACTTCCTCGCGGTGATGACGGCGTGCTTCGCGAAAGACACGAAGCTGATCGTCGGCTGCCAAGCCGGAGGTCGGAGTCTGGCCGCCGCCGAAGCACTCGCCGCAGCGGGCTTCACGGACGTGCGCGATCAGCTCGCGGGCTGGGGCGGCGCACGCGACGCGTTCGGCAAGGCGATCGAGCCCGGCTGGATGGCGTGTGGGCTCCCGATGGGGCTCACGCCGGAGCCGGGGCGGAGCTACGAAGAGCTGCGCGCGAAGGTCTGAGCGCGCAGTTCGCGACGCGAGCGAGACGACGCGAGCGGACCGAACGAACGAGCCCGAGGATCCGTGGATCCCCGAGCTCGTGTCGACGCTGGGAGCTCCGTCGTGCTTCAGGTGAGCATCGGCGCGATCAGCAGCGAGACGACCGCCATCACCTTGATGAGGATCGACACGCCGGGGCCCGCGGTGTCCTTGAAGGGATCGCCGACGGTGTCGCCCACGACGGCCGCCTTGTGCGCGTCCGAGCCCTTCGGATGACCGGCGAGGCCGCCCTTCTCGATGTGCTTCTTCGAGTTGTCCCAGGCGCCGCCCGCGTTCGCCATGAGCAGCGAGAGCGTCGCGCCGACCACGAGCGCGCCCGCGAGCGCGCCCGCGAGCACCTTCGCGCCGAAGAAGAAGCCGAGCAGCACCGGCGCCACGATCGCGATCGCACCCGGCGCGACCATCTCGCGGATCGCGGCCGAGGTCGCGATGTCGACGATGCGCGCGGGCTGCGGCTCCGCGCCCTCCTTGCCTTCGAGCAGGCCGGGGATCTCGCGGAACTGACGGCGGATCTCCTCGACGATGCTCCCCGCCGCGCGGCCGACCGCGGTCATCGTGAACGCGCCCACGAGGCAGGGGAGGATCGCGCCGAAGAGCAGGCCCATGAGGACCTCCGCGTCGACGAGGTTGAGCTCGAGCGCTTCGAGGCCGCGGAGCGCGCGGCTCGCGTTGACCTCCATGTTGAAGGCGGCGAAGAGCGCGACGACCGTGAGCACGGCCGAGCCGATCGCGAAGCCCTTGCCGACCGCGGCGGTGGTGTTGCCGACCGCGTCGAGCTCGTCGGTGATCTTGCGGACGTCGGGGCCGAGGCCGGCCATCTCGGAGATGCCGCCCGCGTTGTCCGCGATGGGTCCGTAGGCGTCGACCGTCATGACGATCGCGGTGCCGGCGAGCATGCCGACCGCGGCGAGCGCGATGCCGTAGAGGCCGAGATAGTGATCGGCGACCCAGCCGACCATGCAGAGCGTGAGCAGCGGGACGGCGCAGCTCTCGAGGCCGACCGCGAGGCCGCGGATGACGTTGGTGCCGGGGCCGGTGAGCGAGGAGCTCGCGATCTTGTGAACCGGGCCCATCGATGTGTAGTAGTCGGTGACGAGGCCGACGATGCCGCCGCCGAGCGCGCCTGCGCCGAGGGTGATGATCGCGGCGCTCGTGATTCCGAAGCGCGGGAGCACGAAGTACGCGGCCGCGATCGCGAGGAAGGGCGGCACGATGAGCGCGATGCGGAGGACACGCGCGGGCGGGAGCTTCGAGAGGCTGCGCGTGATGAGGATGCCGACGATCGAGACCGCGAGGCCGATCGTGCCGAGCAAGATCGGCAGGCTCACGGCGAGCGCGCGCAGGCTCGCCTCGCTGCTGATGGTCGGCGCGAGGATCTGGAGCTCCGCGACCGGCATCGTCAGGCCGAGCGCGATGGCTGCGACGATCGCCGCGACGTAGCTCTCGTAGATGTCCGCGCCCATGCCCGCGATGTCGCCGACGTTGTCGCCGACGTTGTCCGCGATGACGCCCGGGTTGCGCGGGTCGTCCTCGGGGATGTTCGCCTCGACCTTGCCGACGATGTCCGCGCCGACGTCGGCCGCCTTCGTGTAGATGCCGCCGCCGATGCGCGCGAAGAGCGCGATCGAGGAGGCGCCCACCGCGAACGCGTGCACGACGATCGCGAGGGTGTGCGCGCCGGAGCTCGCGAAGAGGTGCGCGACCACGCCGAGGCCGAGCAGGCCGAGTCCGGCGACGCAGAGGCCCATCACGGCGCCACCGTCGAGCGCCATCACGAGCGCGGCGGCCTTGCCCTTGGTGCGAGCGGCCTCGGTGGTGCGGGCGTTCGCGAAGGTCGCGGCGCGCATGCCGAAGAAGCCGGCGAGCAGCGAGAGGAACGCGCCCGCGAGGAACGAGAGCGCGGCGTGTCCGCCGAGTCCGTGCTCCTTGAAGCCGAAGAAGAGCGCGCTGGCGACGAGGGCCGCGTAGACCGCGAGCACCTTGTACTCACGCGCGAGGAACGCCATCGCGCCTTCGCGGATGTAGCGCGAGATGCGGGCGATCTCGGGGCCGCCTTCGGGGGCGGAGCGGACACGGAAGTAGAAGATCGCCGCGAGCACGAGGGCGAGGGTGCCCGTGGCGATGGCGTACGTCGGAGTGCTTTCCACGCTGGTTCTCTGCTGAGGATCCGGCGCGCTCTGGCGTCGGACGGAAGGCGCCAGCGCGCTCGTCTTGGATTGCGAGGAGCGCTGGCGAGGTTGTCGGCGTCGGTTCGTGTGCCTCGAGTCGTCGGCGAGCTCGTCCGCGTGGAATTGCCGTTTTCGGAGCCGGCCGCCAGGCCGAGCGACCCGCGGCAACGTGAGCGTCGCCGTCAGGCGACCGAACCATCGAATGGTGGCGGGGCCTGCTCGAGCACGCCGTGCGCGGCGAGAACGAGCTCGGTCCGCGAACGGCGCGCGGTAGCTCCCGCAGGAATGGTCCGCCGTCAAGCTGGCACGCTCGCGATGTTCGTCGGGAAAGGTTGACGGTGTTTAATTTACATCGTAAAGCATTGCTCGGTTCGGTCGCCCGACGGCGACGCTCACGTTGCCGCGGGTCGCTCGACCTGGCGGTCGGCTCCAGAACGGCAAACGACCCGTGCCCCGCCCCGCCCTCAGCGAAGACGCGCTCGACGAGTTCCGCCGCAAGATCTGCGACGTCTCGGTGCGGCTCTTCGTCGAGCAGGGCTACGAGGGCTTCAGCCTGCGCTCGCTCGCGGCGGAGCTCGGCTGCTCGCACACCACGCCCTACCGCTACTTCGCCGACAAGGACGCGATCTTCACCGCGGTGCGCGCGGAGTGTTTCCGGCGCTTCGCGAGCTTTTTGCGGGTTCGGCTCGAGAGCGCGGTCGACCCGATCGATCGGCTGCGCGTGCTCGCGCGCGCCTACTTCGACTTCGCGTGCGAGCAGCCGGCGGCGTTTCGGATCGTGTTCGAGATGGGGCAGCCGCACCCGACGGAGAGCCCAGAAGTGGCGGCGGCGGGCGCGGACGCGTGGTCGGTGCTGCACGGCGTGGTGCGCGAGGCGATCCGCGCGGGCGCGATGGTGGGCGAGCCGCTCGAGGTCGCGCACACGATGTGGGCCGGCATCCACGGGGTCGCGACGCTGCACCTCGCGAACAAGCTGGTGTCGGGGCGCAGCGCGGACGCGACGCTCGACGCGATGACGGAGGCGTTGGTGCGCGCACACCTGCCGAGCGAGGCCCGCGCGACGAAGCGCGCGACGACGCGCGTGCGAACCGAGCGCGTGGTCACGGCCGCGAAGCGGAAACGAACCGTGGGCGTGGTCACGGCAGCGAACGACGCGACGAAGCGCGTGCGGACCGAGCGCAGTGCGAGCGAGGCGAGCACGGCGAGCACGCCGACCACGAAGACTCACGCGAGGACGAAGGCGTCGACGAACCGAGCGACGAAGGGGAAGCAACGATGAGTGAACGATTCGACGTGATCGTGGTGGGCTCCGGCATCGGCGGCCTGACGGCGGCGCTGACCTGCGCGCGGCAGAAGCGCTCGGTGCTCCTGCTCGAGGCGGGCAAGCAGTTCGGCGGCTACACGAACCCCTTCTCGCGCAAACACTTCCACTTCGATCCGGGCATCCACTACATCGGCGAGTGCGGGCCGGGCGGTTCGTTCCGCCATCTGCTCGATCGGCTCGGCCTCCAGCACGTCGGCTTCACCGAGCTCGACCCAAACGGCTTCGATCACTACGTCTTCCCCGACTACGAGGTGAAGAACTGCGTGGGCCTCGACCGTTTCCGCGATCGGCTC
>CALJLK010000081.1 GCA_937982655.1 uncultured Sandaracinus sp. | reverse complement strand
GCTCTACACCGTTCGCTTCCGGAGGATCTCATGCGCCAGCTCGCCTCGCTCACGTTCGCGTCGCTTCTTCTCTTCGGAGCGCACGCCTCGGCCCAAGCGCCCGAGGTGGACGGATCCACGAGCACAACGAGCGTGGCGCAGGCGCTGCCCGATTACGCCGCGGGCGCGTTGCAGCTCCGCCCGAGCGTCGGCTGGAGCGTGGTCACGGGCGAGCGCACGCACGGTCTCGGCGGTGGGCTCGAGCTGATCCGCTTCCCGAACGCGTCGCGCTGGCGCTGGGGTGTGTTCGCGGAGGGCTTCGGCGAGCTCGACGGCGCGGCGCGCTTCGCGGGCGGTCTGTCCGCCGGCTACGGGATGTTCGGGATCCAGGCGGGCGTCGCGCACCGCACCGAGGGCGACTTCGCGGCCGCCACGTCGCTCCAGCTCGCCAAGACGATCACCTTCGGGCCCGTGGGCGTCGCGATGCGCATGGGCATCCCGCTGCGCCACTACCAGCCCTCGCAGGCGCCTGCGCTCGAGACGCGCGGCGTGGAGCTCGCGGTGGTGGTGCAGGTCGGTTGGTCGTTCACGCTGAGCGGCGCGCGGCCGGCGCACTCGCACTCGTGCTCGCCGCACGGGCACGGCTCGCACGCGCACTGAGCGTTCCAACGAATCGTTCCCGACACGCCCAGCTCACGACGGCAAACCGTACCTCGACGAAGCCCGATTCGGATCACCTCCGAATCGGGTTTTGACGTTCTGTCCGGAAAGAACGCCGCGCTTCGAACACGTTTCTTCAACGCGGCATGGAACGCAACAGTGCCGGAAGGTGCGTGCGCTCCCACGCCTCGGTGCGGAGGTGATCCGGGTACTCGGCCTCGCGGCGTCGAAACTCCGGGGTGTGGAAGAAGGTCTTGCCGTTCGCCTCCACCGCGGGGAGGGCGTGGTGGAGCATCTCGTGGTGCACGACGGTGGCGACCACGAACTGGGGCACCCAAGCCTGGTCGAGCACCGGGTGGATGCGCACCAGCTTCTCCGCGGGCGTGTACGTGCCGAGCTGCAGCCCACGCTGACCGCGCTTGCGCCGCGTGAGGCGACCCCACGTGATGTGGACGCCGTCGAAGCTCTCCGTGAAGCGCGGGAGGAGCGTGTCGAAGATGGCGCGCAGATCGTGGTGCGCGCCGCGGGTGCGCAGGATGGTGCGGCGCTCGCGCGGCTTCGTGATGAGCGTGCGGTTGGCGGCGATGAACGCCTCGATCGCTTGGCCCGCGTCGCGTTCGCGGCGACCGAGGTAGCGCACGAGGGTGTCGACGAAGGCCTCGTCCGCGTCGAGGAACATGCGGTGCAGGCGCACTTCGATCACGCCTTCGCCGCGGCGCGCGGAGAGCATGGTGCGGCGGTTGTCGGTCACCGTGAGGCGAACGGGCTGGCCGAGGCCGAGCGCGAGGCGCTGCGCGAGCCGGAGCGCGGGAGGATCGTCCTGCTTGGCCGCGTCGACGAGGCGGCCCGCGAGACGCGCGAGCTCCTCGACGCGGCGCTGCGCGGCGTCTTGGCGAGCGAGCTGCGCGGCGAGCGCGTCTTCGGGCGAGCGCGAGGGGGCGGGCGGGTGCGGCGTGCGCGCGTCGGCGTTCGTGGGAGCCGAGCGTGGCGTCGCCGGACGCGCCGAGCGGAGCATCTCCGAGAAGAAGTCGAAGCCGAGCTGCTTCGCCACCGCCACGGCGTACGGGCGCGCGCGATCGGCGTCAAGGGCGGGAGGCGCGTCGGATCCATCCGCGCGTCCACCACGGCGCGTGGGGATCGTCGTGTCCCGCAAAAGGCGGCTTTGGAAGCGGGGCGGTGCTCTTGGTGGACCAGAAGAGCAGCGGCCCGCGTGCGCCGCTCCGAGCGAGCGCGAGCAAGCCTGCAGCGGCCTTGCCCGAGTAGGTGGTGTCGAGCGTGAGCCCTTCGATCGCCGCGAAGCGGCTGATGGCGTCGCGGCCGGCTTCCGTCGCGTGGCCGTAGCCGCGCCCGAGCTGCGAGCCGTCGACGCGCAACGAGCGCGCGAGCGTGCGGGGGTCGAACGCGAGGCGCGCGTCGCCCGCGAGATCGGCGAGCAGACGGCTCGCGCGCACGGCGAGCGCGACGACGCGGTGGGTGGAGGTGACGGGCCACGGCGTCACGCGCACCGCGTGGATCGTGGGGGGAGCGCGGAACGCGAGGCCGAGGCGCGACGCGGCGTGGACGCCGACGAGCAGGCCCGCGGTGGTGCAGGTCGAGCCGACGCCGAGCACGATCGTGCGCGGTTCGGGGAGTGCTCCCGCCGCGACCTGCTGCGCGAGCTCGAGCGCGCCGTTCACGTAGCCGAGCGCGCCGCGTGGGGTCGCGCCGCCGGGGACCATCACGTAGGTGCGCTCGTGACGAAGACGCGCGCGCACGGTCGCGGCGAGCATCGCGGGCGGCAGCGCGGACCAGTGTGGGATCGCGTGCAGCTCACGCGCGGCGAGCACCTCGAAGTTCTCGACCGCGCAGGGGCTCGCGGGTTGTGGGAAGAGCAGGGCGCTCGCGTCGAGGCCGACGCGCGGCGCGTGCAGTGCGGTGGCGACGCCGTGGTTGGTGCCGAACGCGCCGGTGGAGACGACGTGCGTCGCGCCCTGCTCGAGCGCTTCGGCGAAGAGGACCTCGAGCGTGCGCACCTTGTTGCCGCCGTAGACGGGTGAGCTTCGATCGTCGCGTTTGACGAAGGCGGGCGTCGTGAGGCCCGCGTCGCGCATCACGGGCGCGAGATCGTCGATGGGCGTCGGGAAGTCGCCGAGCGCGACGAAGGGCAGGCGCGAAGCGAGCTGCGGGAGCAACGTGAGGAGCGGCCGGTCGCGCGTGTGCACGGCGGTGAGCATACGCGCGCGCGTCTGTGAGCGTGACCCGTCGCTCCGTGCGTGGACCTCTGCCAAGGTTGTCGCGTGATCGATCCCGACGACCTCCGCTCGCATCAGGCCGCCGTGTTCGCGGCGCGTCGCGCTCGCCTCGGCGCGCGCTTCTCCGGGGAAGCGCTCGTTCCGGCGGGGCTTCCGTTTCCGAAGAACTACCCGGCCAATCCGTTTCCGTTCCGCGCCTCGAGCCACTTCCTCTACTTGGTGGGGCTTCCGCTGCCGGGCGCGCAGCTCGTGCTTCGCGGCGACGACACCACGCTCTACGTCGACGCGCCCGCGCCGGACGACGAGCTCTGGCACGGGCCGACGCCTTCGCTCGACGACCTCGCGCGCGTGACGGGGCTGCGGGTCGCGCCGCTGGAGGCGTTCGCGCCGGTCTCGCCCGAGGCGGCGGTGCTCTGGCCGCAGGGGGAGCGCGCGCGGAGCGTGGCGGCGGGGTTGCTGCGACGTTCGATGGACGCGTTCGACGCGACGGACGCGGACCTCGCGCTGCAGGACGCGATCATCATGCTGCGTCTGCAGCACGACGACGCCGCGATCGTGGAGCTGCGACGCGCGGCGGAGGCGACGGTCGCGGCGCATCGCGCGGGCATGGCGGCGACGCGGGTGGGCGTGACCGAGCACGCGATCCGGGCCGCGATGGAAGGCGAGCTGATGCGGCGCGGGATGAGCACGAGCTACGGCTCGATCGTCTCGGTGCGCGGTGAGGTGCTGCACAACCACAGCCATGCCGGCACCACGCGCGAAGGTGATCTCTTGCTGGCGGACGTCGGCGCGGAGACCTCGCTCGGCTTCGCGGGCGACGTGACCCGTACCTGGCCGGTGAACGGGCAATTCGACGGTGCGCAGCGTGCGCTCTACGAGGTGGTGCTCGCGGCGCAGAAGGAGGCGATCGCGCGCTGCACCGTGGGCACGCGTTACCGCGACGTTCACCTCGCAGCGTGTCGCGCGATCGCGGAGGGCCTCGTCGCGCTCGGAATCTTGCGCGGCGACGTCGACGAGCTCGTCGCGGACGGAGTGCACGCGACGTTCTTCCCGCACGGCATCGGGCACCTGCTCGGGCTCGACGTGCACGACATGGAAGATCTCGGCGACCGCGCGGGCTACGCGCCGGGTCGCACGCGGAGCGCGCAGTTCGGGCTCGGCTACCTGCGGCTCGATCGCGATCTCCAGCCCGGCATGGCGGTCACGATCGAGCCCGGCTTCTACGCGGTGCCCGCGATTCTGCGCGACCCCGAGCGGCAGCGCGCGGAGAAGGGCCGCGTCGATCGCGAGGTGCTGGCGAAGTTCGCGAGCGTGCGTGGCATCCGCATCGAGGACGACGTGCTGATCACGAACGCGGGCCCCGAAGTGCTCACGGCCGCGCTCCCGAAGGAGGCGGCCGCGATCGAAGGTTTGGTCGGAAGTGAGTGAGCGTCAGTCGGCGGCGACGACACGCACCACGTTCCCGCTGCCGATGTAGACGATCAGGAGCTCGCCGTCGGCGTCCTCCCCGAAGCTCACGAGCCCCGAACCACGCGACGACAGCCCGGTCGCGCGAAGGTGGTCACGCACCTCGCCCTCGCAGACGCGCACGGCGCCCACGTGGGGGCTCCCGAAGTCGCCGTAGAGGTACCAGCCGCGCAGCGTGGGGATCGCGTCGCCGCGGTAGACGTAGCCGCCCGAGATCGAGTTGCCCCCGACCGGCTCTTCGCCGCGGCCGTAGGCGATCAGCGGCTCGTAGTGGTCGACCACGGTGCCCGCGAGATCGGGGCGACCGGGGGTGGGCTCGAAGCCTTCGAACTCGGCCCAGCCGAGGTTGCGGCCCCCGGGTGTGCCTGCAGGGAGCAGGTTGATCTCCTCGAAGCGGCCTTGGCCGACGTCGGCGATCCAGAGGTCACCGGTCGCGCGGTCGAAGGAGAAACGCCACGGGTTGCGTACGCCGTAGTGGAAGATCTGCGGCAGACCGGCCTCGCCCGAGAACGGGTTGCCTGCGGCCGCGAAGTCGGCCTCGTCCGCGTCGACGTCGAGGCGCAGGATCTTTCCGAAGAGCGTCGACGTGTCGAGGCCGTTGCCGATCTCTCCGTGGCGGTCGTCGCCGCCGCCTTCGTCACCCATCGCGACGTAGAGGTAGCCGTCGGGACCGAACGCGAGCATGCCGCCGTTGTGGTTCGACTCGCCGTCGTCCTCTTCGACGAGGCGCGCGACCTCGGTCGGATCAGCCTCGTCGGGATCGTCTTCGCTGCGTCGGAACTCGGCCACCACGTTTCGGCGGGGGCCGCCCGGCGTGAAGAACACGAAGAAGCGACGGTTGGTGGCGTAGTCGGGATGGAACGCGAGGCCGAGCAGGCCTTGTTCGCCGTCCGACAGCAAGCCTGCTCGGAGATCGAGGAAGGTTCCGACCCGTGCGCCGTCGCGGACGACCGCGATGGTGCCGGTCTTCTCGACCACGAAGAGCGTGTCGGCGTCGCCGGGCGCCGTGGTCGCGAACACCGGGGCGGAGAGGCCGCCGACGACTTCTTCCGTGGTGAGGCCCGGGAGCGCGGTCGTCGTGCACGGCTGGGCTCCCGCGTCGAATCCGGCGTCTTCGGGCTCGGCCGCGTCGCGGTCGTCGCCGGCGTCGGCCTCCGCGTCGCGTCGACCGCCGTCCGTCGGCACCGAGCCGTCCACGGTGGGGTCGTCGTCATCTCCACACGCGAACGTCGCGAGCAGGCCCAACACGATCAGGTGGCGCATCGACGCAGCGTGCCGCCCTCGAGGCCGGCTTGCCAAGCGGGGCCGAACCTGTCTCGCGACCGTCCCGCCCTTGCGGTCGGCGCCGCTCGCGACGTACCCCCCCGCCCCGTATGTCCGCGACGGCTTCCACTTACCGGGAGCTGACCTTCGCCGCCGTGATCCTCGGAGTGATCCAGGGCGCGGTGATGACGGCAGCCTTCGTCTACATCGGGCTCAAGCTCGGCTTCGGTCTCTCCGGCTCCACGGTCGCCGCGATCCTCGGCTTCGCGCTCCTGCGTGGCGTCGGGCGCAACGCGCTCGGCATCAAAGGCTGTGGATCGATCGTCGAGAACAACATCAACCAGACGATCGCGTCGGGAATCAACACTGCTTCGAGCGGTGTGACGTTCACGTTCCCGGCGCTGCTCTTGCTCGGATCCGATTACGATCTCTCGACCGTGATCCTAGCCGCGCTCGCGGGATCCTTCATGGGCATCGTGGTGATCGTGCCGCTGCGCAAGCAGATGCTGGAGATCGAGCGGCTCAAGTTCCCGTCGGGCATCGCCGTCGCCACGATCCTGAAGTCGCCGGGCGCCGGCTCGGCCAAGGCGGTGCGGCTCGGCGTCGGCTTCGTGATCGCGGTGGCGGTCACGCTGCTCACCAACTTTCACGTACTCCCCGAGACCCTCGAGATCGGCAAGTGGTTCCTCGCCGATCCGGAGCAAGCGAGCGGCCCGGGAGGGATCGTCGCGCTCGGCACCGCGCTCTCGCTCTCGATGGCGAACTTCGGCGCGGGCCTCTTGAGTGGCAAGGGCGGGCTCCCGTTCGCGCTCGGTGGGGCGCTCGCGTGGTGGGTGATCGCGCCCTTCGTGGTCGGCCAGGGCTGGGTTCCGGCGGAGGCCACGGGAGGTGACCTCTGGGGTGCGGTCTACGGCGGTTCGCTGCGTCCGGTCGGGATCGGCGTGTTGATCGGCGGCGCGCTTGCGGGCGTGGTGGCCGCGTATCCGGCACTGAAAGGCGCGATCAAGGGCCTTCAGGCTGCGGCGAAGCTGGCGAAGACGGGGGATCCGAACGCGGCCGAAGAGCTCTCGCCGAAGGTCCTCTCGTTCGGCATGGTCGGCAGCTTCATCGGTCTGCTCGTGGTGGCGCTCCTCGGTTCGGACGGCGCGATCGGGACCTCGATCAGCGTGGCGGTCGCCGGAACCGTCTGGCTCGCGCTCGCGGGCATGATCGTCGCGCAGGCCGCGGGCGCCACGGACATCTCGCCGCTCTCCGGTCTCGCGCTCATCGCCGTGACCATCATGCTCGCGCTGAGCGCCAACAACGTCCCGCTCGCGGTCGCGATCGGCGTCGCGGTCTGCGTCGCGACGAATCAATGCTCCGACATGATGGGCGACCTCAAGACCGGTCACCTCATCGGCGCCTCGCCGCGCAAGCAGCAGCTCGCGCAGCTCATGGTCGCGTGGATCGGCCCGGCCATCGCGGTCGGCACGGTGCTCTTGCTCTGGGCGAGCGGGCCGAACGGCGCGAACGGCTTCGGCGAAGGCACGCCGCTCCCCGCACCTCAGGCGGGCGCGCTGCAAGGCATGGTGCAGGGCGTCGTCAGCGGAAACGCGCCCATCGACAAATACATCGCGGGCGCCAGCATCGGCGGTGCGCTCGCGCTCTTCCCCATCAGCGGCCTCGGCGTGCTCGTGGGTCTGGCGATGTACCTGCCCTTCGACATCACGCTCGGCTACGGCATCGGTTGCCTCGCCTCCATGGGGCTCGAGAAGTGGAAGGGGCGCCGCTTCTACGGCGACATCCTCGTGCCGGTCGCGGCCGGCTTCATCATCGGCGAGGCGCTCACCAGCCTGACCCTCACGATGATCACCCTCGCCAGCGGAGGTTCGTGATGAAGGCCCTCGGGTTCGCGCTCTTCTTGGTCGGTCTCGCCGCGGCGTCGGGCTACGGCGCGCGCAAGGTCGAGGTGGCCGAAGGCTCCGGAGAAAACGGCGCCGTCACCGCTTCCGATCGGGTGTCGACGTGGTTCGACGCGGCGGGGCTGCCGTTCCTCGGCGGGCTCGCGCTGATGATTCTCGGCGGCGTCGTCGCCCGGCGCGGGATGACGGCTGCGCAACAGGTCGTCGAGCGCGCGCAGGCCCAGCAGGCGGGCGCCACGCCCTCCAAGGACCGACCGCTGGAGCTGATCGCGCGCATGGAGACGATCCTCGAGCCGCTCGACGCCGCGAAGCTCCCGGGCGACGCGAAGGGGATGGCGAAGAAGCTCGACGAGCTGATCGACGAGCCGGTGGCGGACTTCCTCGAGCTGCGAGAAGCCATGATCCGCCAGCTCGGGCTCGCGACCTTCGCGGAGATGATCGGCCACTTCGCGTCGATGGAGCGCGGCGCGGCGCGCGCGTGGAGCGCGATCGTCGACGAAGCGTGGGACGAGGTCGGGCCGAGCCTGGAGCGTGCGCGCGCGGGCCTGAAGAACGCGCGTGCGGTGCTCGAAGCGGAGTCGGCGAAGAGCTGAGCGAGCACGATGGAGCTGCAGTGGATCGGCGTCGCGTTCGTGCTCGGCTTCTTGGCCAAGCGCGTCGGACAACCTCCGCTCGTCGGCTTCTTGGTCGCGGGCTTCGTGCTCGAAGCGGTGGGTGCGCAGTCGGGTGATGCGCTCCGCGAGCTCGCCGACGTCGGTGTGTTGCTGCTGCTCTTCACGATCGGTCTGAAGCTCGATCTGAAGAGCATCCTCCAGCCGCAGGTGTGGGCGGTCACGCTCGCCCACACCTCGATCACCACGATCGTTTTCGGAGGAATCGCGTTTCTCGCGGGGCTCACGGGCTTCGGGCTCTTCGCGGGCCTCGATCACCGAGCCGCCGCCGTGCTCGGCTTCGCGCTCTCGTTCTCCAGCACGATCTTCGCGGTGAAGGTGCTCGAAGATCGCGACGACATGCCGACGCTCTACGGGCGCACCGCGGTCGGCATCCTCGTCGTGCAGGATCTCGCGGCCGTCATCTTCCTCGCCGCCTCCACTGGCAAGCTGCCGAGCCCGTGGGCGATCGCGCTCGTCGCGCTCTTTCCGCTGCGCCCGCTGGTCCACCGATTTCTCGCGTTCTGCGGGCACGGGGAGCTCCTCGTGCTCGGCGGTCTCGCGACCGCGCTCGGAGGTGCGGCGCTCTTCGATCTCGTCTCGCTCAAGGCCGACCTCGGCGCGCTCGCGGCCGGCGTCTTCCTCGGTGGACACCCGAAGTCCAAGGAGCTCGCGAAGTCCTTGATGAGCCTCAAGGACGTGTTCCTCGTGGGCTTCTTCCTCACGGTCGGCGCGAACGGTGCGCCCACGGCGGAGATGCTCCTCGTCGCGCTCGCGCTCGTGGCGCTCTTGCCGCTCAAGACCTGGCTCTTCTATCGCCTCTTCGCGCGCTTTCGCCTGCGCGCCCGCACGAACCTGCTCGCGACCTTCTCTCTCGCGAACTACTCCGAGTTCGGTCTCATCGTGGGCACGATCGCGAGCGCCTCGGGTTGGCTCGCGGGCGATTGGCTCGTGACGATCGCGATCGCCGTCTCGATCTCGTTCGCGCTCGCGTCGCCGCTCAACACACGCGCCTTCGAGCTCTACCGTCGCTTCCGCGATCGACTGCGCGAGTCGACCGAGCGCATCCCGGAAGAGGAGGCGGTCGACGTGGTCGACGCGGAGGTGTTGATCTTCGGCATGGGCCGGGTCGGCACCGGCGCGTACGACACGCTGCGCGCGCGCTTCGGCGATGTGGTGATCGGCTTCGACGTCGAGACCGCGACCATCGAAGGTCACGTCGCGGAGGGGCGTCGCGTCTACCTCGCGAGCGCGACCGACGCCGACTTCTGGGAGCGCTTGAAGGTCGACCCGGATCGCGTGCGACTGGTCCTGCTCGCGATGTCGAGTCAGCTCGAGAACCTCGTGGCGATTCGCCAGATTCGCGCCGAGAAGTTCCCCGGCCGCGTAGCCGCGACGGCGCGCTACGCCGACGAGGTGGACGCGTTGATCGCGGCGGGGGCGGACGCGGCGTTCCACGTCATGGCGCACGCGGGTAGCGGCTTCGCGGAGGAAGCGCTCTCGCTCTTCTCGCCCGAGAGCATTCCACCACCGCCGCCTCAGCGACCCTCGATGGTGCCGAGCCTCGCCGCGGACGGCATCGTGCCGCGCTCCGAGGGCTGATGTGCGCCGGGGGACCGCTCGCGAAGATCGCGGCGAGGTCGGACCCCGGTTGACGCCGCGCCCCCGTCACGGCGCAATGCGCGCATGGGGAGACTCGGTTGGGTGGTGATCGCGACGCTCGCGCTGACCACGCGCGCGCACGCCGGCAACGACGACTCGTTCTTCCAAGGCAACGACGCCGCGATGCTCGGCGGCGCGGTCGCGGCGGTGGGCGAGGGGCCGGACCTGCTCTGGTACAACCCCGCCGGCCTCGGCAGCAACGCGCGCGATCGGCTCGAGCTGAGCGGGAGCGTGTTCTCGCTGCGGCTGCGCAACCTCGATCCTTACTTGGTCGCGGACTTCGGTGAGGACGGCGCGAGCACGCGCGGGCTTCGCAGCACGGAGTTCCAGAGTGTGCCCTCGGCCATCAGCTACGTGCGGCAGCTCGCGCCGCGCGTGACGGCGGGGTTCGGCGTGTTCGTCCCCGTGCAGGACACCTTCGCGGCGGCCAAGACGGTGCGCGAAGAAGACGAAGGGTTCCTCGAGCTCGCGACCAACGCGAGCTTCCAACACCAGCGCCTGCACGCGGGGCCCGGCGTCGGCTTCTCGCTCGGTCGACTTCGGCTCGGGGCGTCGCTCTTCTTCGTCTACGAGCGCATCGCCTCCAACGATCGGCCGAGCTTGCAGATCGAGCTCGACGACGGCGTGCGCGTCGCGGCGAGCGAGGATCTCCGCTTCGAGCTCACGCGGCTCGCGCTCGAGCTCGTGATCGGCGCGCAGCTCGAGCTCCCGCGTGGCGTGCACCTCGCGGCGGTGGTGCGCGGACCGCGCATCCGGCTCTCCGATCGCATCGAGGTGGAGACGCTCTCGTTCGGAGCGTTCACGGACGGCACCGAGACGGACTTCTTCTTCGGTCGCGAGCGTGGGCAAGAGCGCTTGCGCGATCGCAAGGCGACCCTCGCGGCGCCGATCGAGATCCTGACCGGCATCGGCTACCGCAACGACGACGTCCGCCTCTCTGCCGAGGTGCGCTTCACCCACGCGTACGAGGGGCTCTTCGAGAACGTCTTTCAATACAACTTCCGCGCGGGCGCGGCGTTCCACGTGGGCGAGCACGTGGAGCTCGGGTTCGGCTTCTTCACCGATCGCACACCGCAGCTCGAGGCCTACGCGGCGCTCGCGCTGCTCGACTACTACGGCGGCAGCGTCGGCGTGACGCTCGACACGCCGGTTCGCCTCGGCCGCGACGACGCAGAGAGCAGCGGCCCCGACGAGCTCGTGTTCCGCACGACCCTCGCGGTGCGCTACGCGGCGGGCGTCGGCGCCGGCTACGGCACGATGGCGAACCTCGCGACCGAAGACGGACCGCTCTTCGACTACACGCCGCCGATCGACGTGCTCTTCCACGAGATCGGGCTGTATCTGGGCTCGGGCCTCGACTTCTGAGGTCGCGTTCGCCTCCGGGCCGGCCTGATCTACAGTCCGCCGCGATGAGAGCCTCCACCCTCGTGCTCGCGCTGATGCTCGCGAGCGTCGCGCAGGCCCAACCGGCCGCCGACGCGCCTGCGCATCCGCTCTTCCCGCGACCTCCCGAGACCACGCGGCTGCCCAACGGGCTGACGGTGGTGAGCGTGCCGTGGAGCACGCCGGGCATCGTCGCGTACTACACGCTCGTGCGCGTCGGCTCGCGTGACGAGGTGGAGCCGGGACACAGCGGCTTCGCGCACCTCTTCGAGCACATGATGTTTCGAGGCACCGAGGCGATGCCGGGGCCCGCGTACGAAGAACGCATCCAAGCGCTCGGCGCCGACAACAACGCCTACACCACGCGCGACTTCACGCTTTACACGCTGACCGCGCCTTCGGCGTCGCTCTCGGAGCTCGTGTCGATCGAGGCGGAGCGTTTCCAGCGGCTGCATTACGACGAAGACGTCTTCCGCACCGAGACGGGCGCGGTGCAGGGCGAGTACGCGAAGAACGCGAGCAACCCGTTCTTGCCGATGTGGGAGGCCATCAACGAGCTCGCCTTCACGCGCCACACCTACGGGCACACCACGATGGGCTACCTGCGCGACGTCTGCGCGATGCCCACGCGCTTCGAGTACTCGCAGCGCTTCTTCCGCCGCTTCTACACGCCGGACGACACGACGCTCGTGGTCGTCGGCGACGTCGATCACGCGGAGCTCGTGCGGCTCGTGCGCGAGGCGTACGGACGTTGGCGCGGGCGCCGCGATCAGCCGCGCATCCCCGTCGAGCCGGAGCCGACGCAGGGCGGCGCTCGGCACCTCGTGTGGGATGCGCCCACGCCTCCGCGCGTGTGGATGGCGTACCGCGGGCCGAGCTTCGACGGCGGCCACGCGCGCGGCGCGGCGCGAGCGACCGCGCTCCGAACCACGGCCGCGCTCGAGATCGCGAAGGCCCTCGCGTTCGCGGAGCCGTCGCCGCTCTACCAACGCCTGGTGGTCGAAGAACGAAAGCTGCTCGAGCTCGCCTCGTGGACGAACGACTTCACGCGCGACCCGGGGCTCTTCCTCGTGACCTCGGTGCTCGCGCCGAGCGAAGACCGCGAGGTCGCGTCCGACGTGTCGCCCGAGTCGGCGGGGTCAGCCGCCGACTTCTCGGCGGTGACGGACGCGATTCAGAGTGAGCTCGCGCGCATCGCGGCGGGTGAGACGCCCGTCGAGCGCATCGAGGCCGTCCGCTCGAACCTTCGCTACGGGATGCTCACGCAGGTGCAGACCCCCTCGGACGTCGCCGACCTGCTCGCGAACCTCGCGGCGGCGGGAGGAAGCGTGACCGCGCTCGACGAGTACCTCGCGGCGCTCGCCGCGGTGACGCCGGAGGAGATCGCGGCCGCCGCGCGCCGCTACCTCGTCCCCGAGCGACGCTTCGTCGTCACGCTCGCGGAGCGTCGTACGAGCGACGGGCCACGGCCGGAGGCGGCGCCGCTGTGTCCCGAGCCCACCGCGGGAGGTGCGCGATGACTCGTTCGAACGTTTCGCTTCTCCTCCTCGCGCTCGTCGGTTGCGGCCCGAGCCTGCCGCGCGCGACGGGTGAGATTCCGCCCCTCGACGTCGAAGAGAACGTGCAGGACGTGGTCGTCGACACCACGACGCCGATCGAGCGCGAGGACCTCGGGGTCGCGCAGCTCGTCGAGGCACGCAGCGCGTCGCCCATCGTCACGATTCGCGTGGTCTTCGACGTGGGAAGCGCGGAGGACCCCGAAGGCAAAGAGGGCCTCGCGCGGCTCGCGGCGCGGCTCCGCGTCGAAGGTGGCGCGGGCGATCGCAGCTACGCCGAGTTGGTGCGCGCGCTCTATCCGATGGCGGGTACGATCGAGGCGAGCGTCAGCCGTGAACAAACGGCTTTCGTGGGGCGCGTCCACCGCGATCACGTCGACGCGTTCTACGCGATCTTCCGGGACGTGCTGACGCGCCCCCGCTACGACGAACGCGACTTCGAGCGCCTGCTCGCGCGCGCGAAGAGCGCGCTCTCGCTCGAGCTGCGGGGCAGCGACGACGAGACGCTGGGCAAGGAGCTCCTGCACACGATGCTCTACGAGGGGCACCCCTACGGTCACCCCGAGCTCGGCACCGAGCGCGGCCTCGACGCGATCACGCGCGCGGACGTGCTCGACTTCGGTGCCCGTTTTCACTGCGGAGGCCGCGCGGTGGTCGGGCTCGCGGGCGCGTACCCGGAGGGGCTCGCGGCGCGAGTGATGGAGGACCTCGCGGGGCTCGACTCAGAGCGCTGCCTCGGGCGCCGAGTCCTTCCGACGCCGGCGACGCCGGGGCCTCGCGTCTGGCTCGCGGACAAGCCGGACGCGCAGTCGGTCGCGATGTCGCTCGGCGTACCGCTCGAGGTCACGCGCGATCATCCGGATTATCCGGCGCTCACGCTCGCGGCGGCCTGGCTCGGCGCGCATCGCACGTTCGCGGGTTATCTGATGAGCGAGATGCGTGGGAAACGTGGATTGAATTACGGAGACTACGCCTACGCGGAGCACTTCGAGCAGGAGGGCTGGACGCGATTCCCCGCGCCGCACACCGCGCGTCGTCAGCAGTACTTCTCGTTCTGGATCCGCCCGGTACCGCGCGAGAAGGCGCACTTCGCGCTCCGCTTCGCGGTGCGCTCCTTTCGCGAGCAGATCACGCGCGGGATGACGCAGGCCGACTTCGAGCGCATCCGCACCTTCGTCGACGGCTACTTCGCGCTCTACCTCCAGACCGAGTCGCGCGCGCTCGGCTTCGCGGTCGACGATCGTTTCTACGACACCGCCGACCCGTGGCTGCAGGGCCTGCGCGCAGCCTGGCGCGAGCTCACGGTCGAGCAGGTGAACGCAGCGCTTCGACGTCACGTGGATCCCGCGCAACTCCAGATCGCGCTCGTGACGAGCGATGCAGCCGCGTTCGCGGATCAGCTCGCGAGCGAGACCGAGTCCCCGATGCGCCACGCGGGCGCCACGGTCCCGGACGACGTCCGCGCGCTCGACGAGGAGGTCGCGCGCTACCGGATCGGCATCCCGCGCGAGCGGATGAGGGTCATCCCGGCGAACGAGCTCTTCGCTCGGTAGAGCCGGCCGCGCACCCTGCGTCGACGTTGACGTGGACGTGGTCGTGGACGTGAGCGGCGACGTGAGCGGCGACGATTGGTTCGCCGATTGTCGCTGAAGCGTTCACGTTCACGTTCACGTTCTGCGCGGCATTCTCAGTAGCCCTCAGCCCGCCGCGCCGCCGACCATCACCAGCGACTTCCCCCGGGTCCGCTCGGTCGCCGAGTACCTCAGCGCGTCGGGCACGTGCACGAGATCGAAGCGGCGATCGATCACCGGTCGCACCGCGCCCGCGTCCACGAGCTGCGCGAGGGCTTCGAGGTTCGCGGTGTTCGCGGTGGTGACGAGGACCTTCACCTTCCGAGATACGAGCGAGCGCAGCGCGGCGCGCAAGATCCATCCGGTGCGCCCGACCGACGAGACGTACACACCGCGCTCGGAGAGCGACGCGAGGCAGCGCGCGAGCGGGACGGTGCCGACGAGATCGAGGATCGCGTCGTAGGGCGTGGCGCCCGCTTCGATGGCGTGCGCGAGGTCTTCGCGCGTGTAGTCGATCACGTGCGTGGCGCCGAGCGACGACACCAGCGCGGCGTTGCGGCCGCTGCACACCGCGGTGACCTCCGCGCCGAGCGCGCGCGCGATCTGGATCGCGAAGCTGCCCACGCCGCCCGCCGCTCCGTTCACGAGGACGTGCGATCCGGGTGCGACCTTCGCGGCGTCGCGCATCGCCTGGAGCGCGGTGATGCCCGCCACGGGGAGGGCGGCCGCTTCTTCGAGCGAGACGCTGCGCGGACGCGCGGCCACGCGATCTTCGCGAGCACACACCCGCTCCGCGAACGAGCCGAGGGTCTCACCGAAGACCTCGTCGCCGATCTTCCAACGCGTGACGCCTTCGCCGACCGCGACGACGGTGCCGGCGACGTCGATGCCGAGCACGGGAACCTTCGGACGAAGCAGTCCGAACGCGAGGCGGCCGAGGCGTGGGATGCCCGAGACGCGGAATCGGTCGGCGGGGTTCACGGAGGCGGCGGCGACGGCGATCGCGACTTCGCCGCGACGCGGGGCGGGGAGGGATACGTCTTCGCGGTACGAGAGCTGGTCGAGGTCGCCGTAGCGGTACTGGACGATGGCGCGCATGGAGTCGAATCTGACTGTGCGTTCGTGTGCACGCATCGCGAGTTGGTGTGCGATCGTTGTGCACGGATGCACAGCGACGGATCGAGTGAGAGACGGCGCCGCGTGGAACCCTGAGCGTGCTCCGAGCTGGGCGGGGCGGTGCTGTGCGGCGCGGCGCGAGGCGGAACGATGCGAGGCGGAACGACGCGATGCGGAACGACGCGAGGCGGAACGACGCGAGGCGGAACGACGCGAGGCGGAACGACGCGAGGCGGTGCGGCGCGAGGCGGTGCGGCGCGATGCGGAACGACGCGATGCGGAACGACGCGATGTGGAACGACCCGATGCGGAACGAGGGTGATGCATGACGAACCTGACTACGGCGCACGGCCTGGAGTGGGACGACCTGCGCTACGTGCTCGCGTTGCACCGCGCGCACACGCTGAGCGCGGCCGCGGAGGCGCTCGCGAGCACGCACACTACGATCGGACGTCGACTGCGGGCGATCGAGGAGCGGCTCGGGGTGCGGCTCTTCGATCGCACGCCCGAGGGCTACGTCGCGACGGCCGCGGGGGACGACGTCGCCCGCGTCGCGGCGCGGCTCGAAGAGGACGTGCTCGCGCTCGAAGCACGCGTGCTCGGGCGCGACGTGCGCCTCGAAGGCGAGCTGCGCGTGGCGACGATGGAGATGCTGCTTCGACATCACCACGCGCTCTTCGCCTCGTTCGTGGCGAAGCATCCGAGCGTGCAGCTCACGGTGTGCGCGAGTGATCGTGAGGTCTCGCTCGTGCGACGCGAGGCGGACGTCGCCCTGCGGTTGACGGGCTCACCGCCAGAGGGGCTCGTGGGCCGACGCGTGGGGCGCCTCGAGTTCGCCGTGTACGCGAGCCGCGCGCTCGCGCGGCGGATCGCGCGAGATCATGGCGCGCGGAAGGGCGAGAGCCCACCGCTCGCCTCGTTTCCGTGGCTCGGCTGGGATCTTCGGCTCGGGACCCCGTGGCTCGACGGTTGGCTCGCGCAGCGCGCGCCGGGGGCGCGGATCGTCGCGCGCTTCGACGTCGCGACGTCGGCCTGGCGTGACCTCGTCGCGCAGGGGCTCGGGGTGCACTTTCTCCCGACGAACGAGGGGGATTCCGATCCTCGCCTCGTGCGTGTCTCCGACGTCGCGAACGAGTTCGGGCGCGACCTCTGGCTGCTCACGCTGCCCGAGCTACGCGCGACGCCGCGCGTGCGCGCGTTCTTGGATCACGCGGCCGCGACGTTGACGGGGGCCGAGCGTGCGCCGTTGGCGACGAAGCCGAAGCCGAAGCCGAAGTCGCAGTCGAAACCGACGCGACGTCGATGATGCGGTTCGTGGCGGCGCGTCGACGTACCCGCGTGGCGAGCGTCGGGTGTGTGGACGTCACTCGAGGCCGGGCCGGAAGCGCAGGATGGGCGGCGGATCGTCGTCTTGTCGGCGCCCACGAACGATGAAGCCCGTCACGACGCCCACGAGGAGCGCACCGGCGACGAGGAAGGCCCAGTTCGACCTCAACCAGCGGCGCGCGGGGCGGCGCGTGTCGGCCGCGGTCGCGGCGGGTGTTCCGGTGGCGGCACCGGACGATGCCGCGGCGGCCTCCGCGGGGCTCGGTGCGCTGGCTTGGGGAGCGCTCGCGCGGCGCGCGGCGGCGCGGGCGGCGCGACGTACGAAGGCGGCCGCAGCGTCGAGGTCGTCGAGCGTGGGTTCGTCCTCGTAGAACGCACCTGCGGCGAGATCGAAGACCGCGAGGCGGAGCGGGTCGGCGGCGCGCACGACGACGAGCGCGTCGACTCGAAGGCGTGCCCCGAGGTCGCGCAGCGCTTCCGTCGGGTCGTCCTCGAAGAGGAGCCGGCGACGCGCGGCGTGCAACCGCTCGAGCCCGTCGTCCTCGTGCACGTCGCCGAGCAGCGCGGCGCGCATCGCGGGGTCGTCGAGGCGCCGCAGGCCGACGCCTCCCAGACGTGCGTCGAGCTCGGCGGCTCGCGCGCGTCGCACCGGCTCGGGATCCCCCACGAGGACCGTCGCGACGCGCGGCGCGCGCGTGGGCGTCGCGTCGTCGGTGGGCATCGCGGCGTTCGTGCCGTTCGAGGCGCTCGTGTTCGCGGCGCTCGTGTCGTTCGCGCTCGTGTCGTTCGCGTTCGTGTCTGCGTTCGCGCCGTCCGCGTTCGCGCCGTCCGCGTTCACGTCGGCGTTCGTGTCCGCGTCGTCCGCGCGGGCGTTCTCCGAGTCCGCATTCGGTACGCTCGCGCCATCCCGAGGGGCAGCTTCTTGGGCGCGCGCGCCGCTCGGGCTCGTCGCGACGCTCGCGACGAGGACCGCGAGCGTGATCGTGAATCGGCTCATGCTCTCTCGACCCATCGACCGAGCGTCACGTGCACGAGGCAGAGCCCGTGCGCCGGCGCGGTGGGTCCGCCCTTCGTGCGATGCCCGTCCGGACCGAGCAAGGCGTCGACGTGCTCGGGCGGGAAGTGATGACGACCGACGTCGACCAGCGTGCCCGCGAGGATTCGCACCATGTTCTTCAGGAACGCGTCGCCCTCGACCTCGATCGCGAGCAGGTCGTCGCGACCTCCGAAGCCGGGAAGGACGCGCACGTCGAAGAGCGTGCGGATCGTGATCTCGCGTTCGTCCGAGAGCGATCGAAACGCCCGAAAGTCGTGGGTTCCGAGCAGACGTCGTGCGGCGTCGCGCATCGCGTCGAGATCGAGGTAGTCGTCGACGATCGGGCGTCGCGGCTTTCGGTCGCGCCGCGCGAGGCGCGGGCCGACGTACCACGCGGTGCGACGAAGCAGCGGATCGGGCGTGGGTCCGATCGAGACGAGGTAACGGTAGAGCTTGCGGTGCGCGTCGAAGCGCGGGTCGTAGCTCGGAGGGCAGGGGCTCGCGGCGCGGACCACGACGTCGTCCGGCAAGTGTCCGTTGAGGCCCACCGTCCAAGCCCGCTCCGGCAGCGCGCGCTCGACCCCGAAGCCGACGACCTGTCCCAGCGCGTGCACGCCCGCGTCGGTGCGCGAGCAGCCGCGCACGCGCGAGTGGCGCACGTCCATCGCGCGCAACGCGTCCTCGATCGCGCCCTGGACCGTGCGTTGGCCGGGCTGGCTCTGCCAACCCGCGAAGTCGGTGCCGTCGTAGGAGACGATCAACCGGACGCCGTGATCGAAGCCGGCCGAGCGCGCTTCTTCGGCTCCGCTCGACGGAGCTCCGTTCGCCGTGGCGTCGTCCACGGTCTCCGCCGGTTCGTTCTCGGCCGGCGCCGTCTCGTCGTTCTCCATCGCGATCACGCGTGCGGCTCGGAGGCTCGTGCGCGCGCTCGCGGTGCGGCGAGCACGCCGATCAGAACGTCATGCCGAGGCCGATGGTCCACGCGAAGGGGTCCGCCATCTCGGCCGTCGAGCCGAAGAGCTCGAAGAGCAGGTACGTGTGGTTGATGCCCCACTGGTCGTCGAGCGCACGCGCGCGGCGCGGGTTGATGAAGTCGAGCTCGAGGGCGGCCTGGGCGGCCCAGCGCAGACCGAACGTGGTTCCGCCGCCGCCCCCCGCGCCGTTGACGTCGTAGATGAACATGTCGAAGCCGATCTTGCCGACGAGCACGAGCGGGATGCCGAGATCGCGGGCGAGCACGTCGAGCCGCAGCACCGCCATCGGCGTGATCGGGAACGCGCGGAGCTTCACCTTGTTGTTCGCGCGACCTCCGTTGGAGTTCGGCACGCAATCCGTGGTGAGGCACGCACGCGCTTCGTAGCGCACCCACCCGAACGACGCGCCCGCGCCGATCGAGCCGAAGTACGGGATGCGGAAGGCGTAGACGTCGAGCTCGAGCTGGATGAGCGGACCCTTGTCGCCGCGGAAGTAGCGGTAGCCGGCATTGCCTCCGTCGACGGCGTCGCCGGAGGTTCGGTAGGTGCCGATCTTCAGCTCGAACGCGAACCGTTCGACCGACTCGCGACGCGCGCGCGCGCGCAGCTCGTCGGAGTACTGCGCATCGGCGTTCGCGGTGAGCGACGAGGAGAGCGGAGCCGCGCCGAGGAGCGCGAGCGCGAGGAGGAGAGGGCGCTTCATACGAGCTTTCGACGACGAGCGAGGACGAGGCCGAGGAAGACGAGGACGGCGGCGGTGCCACCGGCGCGCGTGGAGCCCGCCGAACAACCGTCGGGGCAGCCACCTTCGCGGATGTCGCAGAAGCCGACCGTGGGCACCTCGGTGACGCACACGATCTCGGAGTCGGCGCTCTCGTTGTTCGAGAAATCGACCGTACGGACCACGTACGCACCGGGTGCAGGAACGCTCGCGGAGTTGCCAGTCGTGATCGAACCTTGCGCGGTCAGCGCGGCGCTGCCGGAGCCCACCCCGCCGCCGGCGTCGTCCATGCCGGCGTCGTCCATGCCGGCGTCGTCCATGCCGGCGTCGTCCATGCCAGCGTCGTCCGTGCCAGCGTCGTCCATGCCAGCGTCGTCCATGTCGGCATCGATGCCGGCGTCCATGGTCATTGGCCCTGCATCCGTCCCAGCATCCACGTCCGGCGTGGAGCCACAGCCGCCGTCCAACCGGTAGACTTGGTAGCGCATCGGCTGGTTGCTGTTGTCGGGCCCGACGGGCTCCCAGCCAATCGGCACGTTGCCGCTTCCGCTGACCTCGGTGCGGGTGACTGTGGGCGGGCTTGGCGGCTGCGCGTCGAAGATCACCTCGATGGAGCCAAACCTTCCCGCAGGGAGCTCACCGGTGACGGTCGTGCTGCTATCGACGAACAGGAAGGTGTAGGGGGTCCGATCCGACTCGCACATCGAGGACGCCGTTTCCGCGAGGTCGGCGACGTTGAACCTCAATTCCCCACGGTTGGTCGCCACCGTGCCGACGTTGACGCACCGACGCACCGCAGGGTCCATCGAGCGGTCGGTCGTCGAAGTGCAGTCCGCGTCCGTGCCGTTGCTGTGCCACACGTCGACGTTCAGCACCGGCATCATGGTGGTCCCAATCTGGAACACCAACTCGGCGTTCGACTCGCAGTGGGCTGCGTTGACGCCACGGATCAGTTCGGGTCGCATCGTTTCGCCGTCGATCGAGACGAGTGCGACGGTGAGCTGCGCGTGACCGACCGAGGGGAGCGCGAGCGCGAGGAGCGCGAGGGCGAGGAGATGACGCATCGGGGCACCGCTGAGCAAAATCGAAGCCAGGAGGGAAAGCAAGGAAACCCGCCGGTTCCAGGGGGCGTTCGGCGAGGCTTCCGGCCGTTCTGTCAGCATGACACACGCCAGCTCTGACAGAACGTCAGCGCCCCCGATCGGGCCCGAAGGTCAGCGCACGAAGAGCGACTCCGCGATCTGCACCGCGTTGGTCGCCGCGCCCTTCCGGAGGTTGTCCGCGACGATCCACATCTGGATCCCGCCCGGGTTGCCCACGTCCTCGCGGATGCGGCCGACGTAGACGGGGTCTTTGCCCTCCGCGTCGAGCGGGGTCGGGTAGATGCCGTTGGCGAAGTCGTCGACGACCACCACGCCTTCGGCCTTCTCGAGGAGCGCGCGCGCCTGCGCGCCGGTGAGCGGGCGCTCGAGCTCCACCGTGACCGACTCCGCGTGGCCGGTGATCACGGGCACACGCACGGTGGTCGGCGAGACGCGGATGGACTCGTCGCCGAAGATCTTCTTCGTCTCGAAGACCATCTTCAGCTCTTCTTCCTGGTAGCCGCTCTCGACGTCGCGGCTCCAGTGCATGAGCACGTTGCCCGCGAGCTGGCCCTCGAGGAGCTTGCGGTCGGCGGCGTCGAGGGGCTCACCCTTCGCGAGCTGCGCGCGCTGACGCTCGAAGGCTTCGACGGCTTCGTGGCCTTTGCCGCTGATCGCCTGGTAGGTCGACACCACGATGCGCCGGATCTTCGCGGCGTCGTGCAGGGGCTTGAGCGCGACGACCATCTGGATGGTCGAGCAATTCGGGTTCGCGATGATGCCCTTCTTCGGGTTCTTCGCGGCGGCGGCGTTCACCTCGGGCACCACGAGCGGGCACTCCGGATCGCGCCGCCACGCAGACGAGTTGTCGATCACGATCGCGCCCTTCGCGGCCGCGATCGGCGCCCACTCGCGCGAGGTGCTGCCACCGGCGCTGAAGAGCGCGACGTCGACGCCCTCGAAGACCTCGGGCGCGATCGCGCGCACCGTGACCGGCTGCCCACGGAACTCCAGCGTCTTTCCGGCGCTGCGAGGGGAGGCCACCGGCACGAGCTCCCCGACTGGGAAGTTTCGCGCTTCGAGCACGCGGAGCATCTCGCGACCGACCACGCCGGTCGCGCCGACGACGGCGACTTTGAGCGACTGAGTCATGCCGCCCGCTCTATCGCGCACCCCCGCGGTGGTCAAACGCGAGACCCCGAGTCGGTCGACGTTTTCGAGGATGTGGAGGCGGTTTGTCGGCTCCGCGCTCGCGCTCGTCCGGTTCGCCGCGCACGATTCCGCTTCGAGTTGGCGTCGTCGCGTTCACGCTTCGGCCGCTGCTGCGACCATGGCGGGCGCCTCGGGTGAGTTGCTCTCGCCCGCGGCTTGGTCCAAACGGCCGCCGGAGGCCCCATGCGCGCGTACCTCTTCTCTCTCGCCACGCTGCTCGCTCTCGTCCTTTCGTCGGCTCGCGCCCAGGCGCAGACCCCGACCCCTGCTGCGCCGACCCCCGAAGAGGCGGCGCGCGCGAACGTCTCCCCCACGGAGGCGGCGCGGGCGAGCGAGACCGAAACCACGCTGACCCCCGATCAGCTCGCGGCTGCGCTGCGGGATCAGCTCGCGGAGCTGATGGACGACGGCGGCCTGAGCGCACGCGACGTCGTGCGGCGCGCGGTCGAGTCGGCGCCGTCCATCGCGTCCGCCGAGCGCGCGGTGATCGCGTCCGAAGCGGCGACGCGGCTCGCGTGGCAGGGCTTCTTCCCGATCCTCGAGGGCAGCTTCCGCTACACGCGCCTCTCGCGCATCACGCAGCCGAGCTTCTCGTTCGGCGGCGACGCGCTCGACCCGTCGCTCGCGCAGCCGATCATCGACGGCCTCGAGGATCCGAACGCGCGGATCCTCTGGAACGGCCTGCTCGGCGCCTTCGGGGGCGAAGACTCCGGCTTCACGTTCCCCGTCATCCTCAACAACTACGCCTTCCGGATCAGCGCGACCTATCCGATCTCGGATCTGCTCTTCACGATCCTGCCCGGCTACCGTGCCTCGCAAGCGGCGGAGAGCGCGCAGCGCGCGCAGATCGCGGTCGAGCAGCGGACGATCGCGCTGCGCGCCAGCGAGGCCTACTACGCGCTCGCGCGGGCGCGCGGTGGACTCGTCGTCGCGAACAAGGCGGTCGAGCAGGTGACGGCGCACCGGACGCAGGTCGCGGCGCTCGTGGACGCGGGTGCGGCGGCGCGCGTCGATCTCATGCGCGTGGACGCGGAGCTCGCGCGCGCCCGAGTCGGTGCAGCGCGCACGCAGGGCTCGGCCGCGATCGCGGAGCGCGCGCTGCAGGTGTTGCTTCACACGCCGGGTGAGCCCGTGCGGCTCGCGGAGGACTTCGCGGCGCCGTTGCCCTCGCTCGACGGAGACCTCGAAGCGCTCACGCGAAACGCGCTGCGCGATCGACCGGAGATGGTCGCGATGCGCGAGGCGGTGCGCGCGCGGGAGTCCGCGATTCGTGTCGAGCTCGGGCGGCGTTATCCGCAGCTCGCGTTGCAGGGCAACGTCGACATCGCGAACCCGAACAACCGGATCATCCCGCAGCAGGAAGAGTTCCGGACCACGTGGGACGTGAGCGTGGTGCTGCGCTGGTCGCCCAACGAGATGGGCCAGGCGCGACAGCGCATCGAGCAGGCGCGCGCGCAGATCCTCGCGCTCGAAGCCGACATGCTCGCGCTCGAGGACGCGGTGCGGCTCGAGGTCGCGCAGGCGCACGAGGAGCTGCGATCGTCGTTGCTCGCGTTCGAAGCGGCGGTGGTCGGGCTCGCGGCGGCGGACGAGAGCTACCGGGTGCGGCGCGAGCAGCTCGCGGCGGGCGCGGCGGTGACGGCCGACGTGATCGACGCGGAGTCCGAGCTCACGCGCGCGCGCCTCGACGTGGTCGACGCGGGCATCGCGGTGCGGCTCGCGAAGGCGCGGCTCGATCTCTCGATGGCCGCGCAGTGAGCGGGCGTCGGCTTCGCGCGGAGCGAACGCGATGACGGTGCTCGTGGCGGCGGCGGTGATTCGACGCGAAGGTGCGCCCGAGGTGCTGCTCACCCAGCGGCTCGCGGGCGCGCATCTCGCGGGCAAATGGGAGTTCCCCGGCGGCAAGGTCGAGGACGGCGAGGACCCGAAGGTCGCGGTCGCGCGCGAGTGCCTCGAAGAGTGCGGCATCGTGATCGACGTCGGCGACCTGCTCGACGTGACGTTCCACGCGTACCCGACCAAGAGCGTGCTGCTCCTCTTCTACGACGCGGTGCTCCGCGAGGGAGAGGTCCAGCACCTCGGGGTGGCCGATCACGCGTGGGTTCCGCCCGAGAAGCTCCGCGAGCACGACCTCCCGCCCGCGGACCAGCCGCTCGTCGCGAAGCTCGAAGCGCGGGCGAGCGGCGTGTGTCTCTCGTGCGGCCACAGTCCCGAGAGGCGTTGACGTGATCGTCGACGTGGTCGTGGTCGTGGTCGGCGACGTGAACGGCGACGACAGGACGGAGACGGAATCGGAGACCGTCCAAGTCGGAGTCAGCTTCCTTGAGGGTCTGTCGCCAGACCCTCCCCCACGGCCGTCCGGTAGGGCGGCTTGCGAAATCGGCTGAGCTTCTTTTCAGGCTTCCGCGGCTCGGCGAACGCGTGCGCTGAGCGGACCCTTCGGGGTGCCTGCGCGGCTCACCTCGACCGCGTGGCCGAGGGCCTTCTCCGCGACCTCACGCACGATCGGCGCGAGGGCCTCGAAGGTCGCGTCGTCGTTCGGCGCGTGCAGGCGATCGAGGATCCGCACGAGCACCTCGTCCGAGCCGAAGCGCGCGCCGAGGCCGGGCTCCGCTTCGAGCCACGACTTCGCGAGCAGCACGCGGGTGAACGCGTCCTCGAGGCGCGCACGGAGGTCGCCCTCGAACGCGCGCTTGCGGAAGATCAAGAGCCCCGGGCGGCCTTCGCCTTCGTCGTAGAAGAAGTCGGCGCCGTGGCCGATCAGCGCGATCCCGGGGCCGTCCTTGACGTGCCCGTAGTCCGCGACGTCGATCAGGGTGTCGTCCTCCACGCGTCGCTCGGAGATCCACCGATGCCACACCGGCACCAGCGCCTCCTCCGAGAGCTTCGCGCCCTCGCCATAGAGCTTCACCTGGACCCGCTCCGCGTGCTCGATCGTGGTGCTCATCTTCGTGCTCCTCTTCATTCCGCGGGGCTCGCGGGCGCGGCGTGTGGCGCGAGCGTGGTGATCGGGGTCGGGGTGGCGCCGACGCGCTGGTAGCAGGCGTGGCAGGCCTCGAGGAAGAGGCGCGCCTCGTCGAGCAGCGCGTGCACACGCTCGGGGTCGTCGGTCTCGAAGGAGCGTCGCGCCCACGCGCGCAAGAAGAACTCCGCGAACTTCCCTTTCACGAAGGGATCGAAGAAGAGCTCGGTCTTCACGAAGTGCGTCTCGAACGCGGCCACCACGTCCTCCGCGTCGTCGCGGACCTGGCCACCGAGGTGACGCACGAGCGACTTGGCCGCGGTGACCATCGACGCGAAGGCCTTCGCGGCCGCGGCGGCGTGCTCACCCGCGTCGTGGAGATCCTGCGCTTCGTAGGTCTCTTGTTCGGCGGTCGTGAGCCCGAACTCGACCCACGGAACGATCTCACCCGCGCACTCGCCGATGCCGAGATCGCCGGTGGAGTACTCGCGCGGGTTGCCACAATCGCGGTAGAAGCTGGGATCTTCTTCGTACGAAGGCGCCTTGCTCACCGACTCGAGGAGCGCACGAATTCGCGCCTTGCCGATGCGCGAGATCCACTCGTGGAAGGCCTCTTCGCCTTGGCGTTCGGCCGCGTAGGTCCGCGTCAGGAGCTCCACCGCCTTCGGTGCGTTCTTCGAGGGAACCGCGCCCACGACGAGTCCGTAGCTCTTGGCGTTCTGGCTCCATTGGCCGCCGAGGACGACGTTGAAGTGCGGCACTTTTCGGCCGCCGACGTTGCGACTCACTCCGAGGAAACCGATGTCGGCCGCGTGGTGCTGACTGCAACTGTTGAAGCAGCCGCTGGTCTTCACGCGCAGGCCGCGCAGCACCGGATCTTCGGCCAGCACGGGCAGGCTCTTGCGGAGCTGCGCGGTCAGGCCGCGGCTCGAGGAGATGCCGAGCTTGCAGGTGTCGGTGCCGGGGCAGCTCGTGGGATCGGCGAGCGTGCTGGCGCCGGGATCCCCGAGGCCGAGCGCTTCGACCTCTTCCCAGAACGCGAGCGCGTCGGTGCCGCTGAGCCAGCGGAAGCAGAGGTTCTGCTCGACCGTCAGGCGCATCGCGTCGCCGGTGTAGCGGCGCGCGAGATCCGCGAGCGCGCGGGCCTGATCGCTCGACAGATCACCGAGCGGCGTGGTGAGCGTCGCGACGTAGTAGCCGGGCTGCGCTTGCGGGCGGAGGTTCGTCTCGACCCACGCACGGAAACGCGTCGAGGGACTCTGCGGGATCGCGCCGCCCGGTCGGATGGGTTTCTCGTCGAGGATCGCGAGGTTCCCGAGGTACTCGGTCCAGCGCGGATCGTCGCGCAGCGCCTCGCGCTCTTCCGCGACGAGGCGCTTGAACTCGTCGATGCCGAGCTTCTGCACGAGGAACTTCACGCGCGCGCGGGCGCGGCTCTGCTTCTCGCCGAGGCGCGCGAACACGCGCGAGAC
Source organism: uncultured Sandaracinus sp. (assembly GCA_937982655.1). Classification (GTDB taxonomy): domain Bacteria; phylum Myxococcota_A; class Polyangia; order Polyangiales; family Houyiibacteriaceae; genus JACKEH01. The sequence goes on along the minus strand of CALJLK010000081.1, from coordinate 1,572 downwards.
GGCCTGCGTGAGCGGGAGCAGCTCCTCTTCGGGGCATTTGTCCACGAGCACCTTCGCGGTCACCGGCACCGCGCCGAGACCGCCGCCCACGACGACCTTGAAGTAGCGCTTGCCGTCCTCGACGAACGCGACCGCGCCGAGATCGTGGAAGGTCACGAGACCGCACGGGTGATCGTCGCAGCCGCTGAACGCGATCTTGAACTTGCGCCCGAACTCCTGGACGTCGGGGTGGCCGAGCAAGAAGCGCGTCATCGCCTCTGCGTAGGGCGTGACGTCGAAGCTCTCGTCGTTGCAGACGCCCGCGAACTGGCACGCGGTGATGTTGCGGACGCTGTTGCCGCACGCTTCGCGCGTCGTCAGGCCGACCGCGGCGAGGCGCCGGTGCATGTCGGGCGCATCCTCGATGTGGATGAAGTGGAGCTGGATGTCTTGACGCGTCGTGATGTGGAGAATCGCGTCACTGAGCTCCTCGGCGAGCTCCGCCAGGATCTCCAATTGTTCGGACGAGAGCTTGCCGTAGGGGACCTTGATGCGCTGCATGCCCGGCGCGTCCCAGACGGTGTCGGGGCCCTTCGTCAGCGGGTCGGACGGGAAGGTGAGGGGCTTGGGCCCCGTGCCGTCGTCCCGGAGCCCGTTGTCGTAGCGTTGCCCGTACACGCCGCGGCGCAGGCGCGTCTCCGCGAAGAGGCGCTCGTCGATCTTGCCCTGCTTGCGGAGGGCGATCTGCCCTTCGAACACGTCGATCTCACGGGCCATCGCCTCGGGTAGCCGACCTTCGAGCTCGGACTTCCAGGTCTTCGTGGGCAGGGTCTTGGGCGCGCTCATCGAACCTCCGATGCGCCTCTATGACCCCGACAAAGCCGATGCGTCAAGTCGGGAAATGCTGTCTGGCGCGCCTGCTGCTGAAATCGTTCGTGAATGTCGCGCACGTTGTTGACTGAAAAAGTGCGTGAATCGACATGGTCGGTGTCTTCACGCCCACAAACCGACCGCCTCCGAGCCGTCGGGAATGCACTCGGCGTCGGCGGTGCCGGGTGACCCGTCGCATGACCCGAGACTGCATCGACGCGACCATCCGTCCTTGACAGCGGTGGAGTGAGCGGCTACCTCTCCCACCCCTCGCGCCGGGCATCCTCGGTGCGGGTTTGAAAACCGAGCAGCATCCACGTCACACGAGCTTCTCTCGAGGTTCTTCGTGTGATGTGTCCCGATCTCAATGGGGGATCGTCTAACGGCAGGACTCTGGTTTCTGGTTCCAGCTATCTAGGTTCGAATCCTAGTCCCCCAACCAAACGCACCGTAAACCAGAACGGTGTGAGAGCCGCTCCGGCGCACGTCGCTCGGAGTGCTCGGCCCCATCGTCTAGTGGTTAGGACATCGGCCTCTCACGCCGGTAACAGGGGTTCAAGTCCCCTTGGGGTCACCAGTTACTTCGTCTGTACCCGCGTTCCTTCGGGAGTTGCATCCGCTGCTCGGTCGTCTCGGTCGTCTCCGTCTCGGGGCCGTCGCGACGGCGTCTCGGCCCCATCGTCTAGTGGTTAGGACATCGGCCTCTCACGCCGGTAACAGGGG
>CALJLK010000080.1 GCA_937982655.1 uncultured Sandaracinus sp. | reverse complement strand
CGCCGACCCAACGGAGACGTCGGCGGCTGACCCCGCCGACCCAACGGAGACGTCGGCGGCTGACCCCGCCGACCCAACGGAGACGTCGCGCCCGCGAGCTCCATCGGGAGCACTCGCGCGGCGCGGTTTGACCTCGCTCCGCGGGGCTCGAGCTCGGCCAGTGGCCTTCGAGCGGCGGAGCGGAACCAGAATCGTTCAGCGGGCGGTCATCGTCGTCGCGTGCGTCGCGACCCATTCGTTATGACGGCGGGTCGCGCGATCGTCAACGGCATGCAGGCACGGCGCCCTTCGGAGAGGGCGTCGTGCGTCCGAGCTCGCGGTCGTTCAGAGCAGCATTCAGAGCAACATGCCCATCGGGTTCTCGAGGAGCTTCTTCAGCTCCGCGAGCCAGCGGGCTCCGAGCGCGCCGTCGACCACGCGGTGGTCGCAGCTCATGGTCACCTTCATGCGCTTCACCGGCGCGACCTGGCCGTTCACCACGCCCACGTCGTCACGCAGCGCGCCCACCGCGAGGATCGCGCCTTCGGGCGGGTTGATCACCGCGCCGAACTCCTCGATGCCGTACATGCCGAGGTTCGAGACGCTGAACGTGCCGTTCATCATCTCCTCCGGCTTGAGCTTCTTCGTGCGCGCCTTCTCCGCGAGCTCCTTCACCTCGCGCGAGATCGCGAGCACCCCGAGCTTGTCCGCGTCGCGCACGACCGGCGTCACGAGCCCGTCCGCGACCGCCACCGCGACGCTCACGTCGACCACCTGGTGGAAGTGGATCTCGCCGTCCATCCACGAGGCGTTCACCTCGGGCACGCGGCGCAGCGCGATCGCGGTCGCCTTGATGACGAGGTCGTTGAACGAGACCTTCTCGTCCTTGAGCAGCGCATTCATCTGCTCACGCGCGACGATCATCGCCGACGCGTCGATGTCGATGGTCAGGTAGAAGTGCGGGACGTTCTGCTTCGACTCCACGAGTCGACGCGCGATCGTCTTGCGCATCTGCGAGGCCTTCTCGACCCGCGCGGGAAGGCGCTCGTAGCCGAGCACGCTCGACGACGGCACGCTCGACGCCGTCGGCTTGGAGGCGCCGCCGCTGGCCACGAAGGCCTCGAGGTCGCGCTTCACGATGCGCCCGTGCGGCCCGCTGCCGCCGACGTCCGCGAGGTCGATGCCTTCTTCGCGGGCGCGTCGCCGTACGAGGGGCGACGCCATCTTTCGCCCATCGGGCGCGGGCAGCTCGGCCTTCACGGGCTCGGCCTTCGCTTCGCTCTTCGTGGGCTCGGCCTTCGCGGGCTCCGCCTTCGCCTCGCTCTTCGCGGGCTCGGCCTTCGCGGGCTCCGACTTCGCGGGCTCCGCCTTCGCGCCGCCCTTGGCCGCCACCTGCGCGAGCAGGGCCGAGATGTCCTCGCCTTTCTCGCCGATGATCGCGACGGGGCTGTCGGGCGCGAGCGTCTCGCCTGCCGGCACCAGGATCTTCAGGAGCACGCCCTTGTCGAAGGAGCGGAACTCCATCGTCGCCTTGTCGGTCTCGACCTCGGCGAGGAGGTCGTCGATGTCGACCGCGTCGCCTTCCTTCTTCGACCACACCGCGAGGGTGCCTTCTTCCATCGTGGGGGAGAGCTTCGGTAGCCCGATGATCTTCGCCATGTCGCGTCGTCCTGCGGCCTCGCCGCGCTGTCGCGCCTGCTGCGCGTCGTCTCGAGAATCCGTTCGTTCGGGTCGTCGGAGGAAGCGGTCCGCTTCGTCGTCACCTCGCGCCCGCGTGACGTTCGCGCGCTCGCCCGCGTCGGGGACGAGCGCGCGACTCGTCAGAGGTACGCGACCTTCTTCACCGCCTCGACCACCCGCTCCACCGTCGGGAGCACCAGGGTCTCGAGGTTGGACGCGTAGGGCATCGGCACGTCGAGCGCCGCCACGCGCTCGATCGGCGCGTCGAGCCAGTCGAAGGCGTTCTTCTGGATCTGATCGACGATCTCCGCGCCCGGGCCGCCGTAGGGCCAGTGCTCGTGCACCACCACGCAGCGGTTGGTCTTCTTCACGCTCTGAACCATCGACTCCACGTCGAGCGGGCGCAGCGTGCGTGGGTCCACGATCTCGCATTGAAGGCCGTGATCCTTCGCGAGGATCTCCGCCGCCTCCATCGCAATGTAGTGGGGCCGACCCCACGCCACGATCGTGCAGCCGTCGCCCTCGCGCGCGATGCGCGCCTTGCCGAAGGGGATGACCTCGTCGACGCCCTCGTCCGGGACCTCGCCCTTCACGTTGTAGAGCGTCTCGCCCTCCAGGAAGAGCACCGGGTTGTTCTCGCGAATCGCGGCCTTGAGCAGGCCCTTGGCGTCGCGCGGGGTGGCCGGCATCGCGATCCAGACGCCGGGGATGTTCGTGTAGAACGGATCGACGCTGTGGCTGTGCTGCGACGCGACCTGCTTGGCGGCGCCGTTCGGGCCGCGGAAGACGATCGGGCAGGGCACGCGACCGCCGCTCATCTGCGCGACCTTGGCCGCGCTGCTGATGATCTGGTCGAAGGCCACGAACGAGAAGTTCCACGTCATGAACTCGATGATCGGGCGCAGGCCCGTCATCGCGGCGCCGATGCCGATGCCCGCGAAGCCGGCCTCCGCGATCGGCGTGTCCACCACGCGCTGCTCGCCGAAGCGGCTGAGCAGGCCTTCGCTGACCTTGTAGGCCCCCTGGTAGTGGCCGACCTCTTCGCCCATCAGGAACACGCTCGGGTCGCGTTCCATCTCCTCGATCATCGCCTCGCGAATCGCCTCGCGGTACCGCAGCTCACGCATCGCCATCCTCCGCGCCACCGTCCTGCACGCGCACGACTCCACGGGGCAGGCGGTCCGCCGGGACCGCGCTCGTGGGCACGTACACCGAGTCCCACATCGCCGCTTCCGTCGCCGGCGGCGCCTCGTCCGCGTGCTTCACGCACGCGGCGATCAAATCGTCGATCTCGCCTTCGATCGCGAGGAGCTCCGCTTCCTTCACGCCCGCATCCGCGAGGCGCTGACGCGCGACCGCGCACGGATCTTTCTTCTTTCGCTCTTCGAGCTCTTGCCGGCTTCGGTACTTCGCCGGATCGCTCATCGAGTGGCCGCGGAAGCGGTAGGTCTGGATCTCGATGAAGGTCGGACCTTCGCCGCGACGCGCGCGATCGACCGCCATCTTCACGCGATCCTTCACGACGGCCACGTCGTGACCTTCGAAACGATCGCCGTGCATCCCGTACCCTTGCGCTTTGAGCGTGAGGTCTTCGAGCGGCGTGGTGCGGCTCATCGGGGTGCCCATCGCGTATTGATTGTTCTCGCAGATGAACACGATCGGGAGCTTCCAGAGCCCGGCGAGGCTCAGGCCTTCGTGGAAACCGCCGATGTTCGTCGCGCCTTCGCCGAAGAAACAGACGGTGACGTGACCGTCGTTCGAGTACTTCGACTTGAAGGCCGCACCGGCCGCGAGCGCGACGTGACCGCCCACGATGCCCCAGCCGCCGTAGAAGCCGTTGTCGGGGTCGAAGAAGTGCATCGACCCGCCGAGCCCGCGCGAGCAGCCGGTGTCCTTGCCGAAGAGCTCCGCCATGCCCGCGTTCGCGGTCATGCCGAGGGCGATCGCGATGCCGTGGTCGCGGTAGGTCTGGAAGACGTAGTCGCCCTTGATGAGCGCGCTCGCCGTGCCGACCGCGATGGCCTCCTGCCCGATGTAGAGGTGCAGGAAGCCTCCGATCTTGCCCATCGCGTAGGCCCGCGCCGCCTCTTCCTCGAAGCGCCGAATCTCCAGCATCTTGCGATACTGCTGGCGAAGCTCGTCGATCCCGGATGCCACGTTAGTATCTCTCCGTTGAGTCACCACGACTCGGCGGGCGCACCCTAGCTCAGGCTTCGAGTCGCGTCCAAGGCGGATGCGTGATGAGGCCACGGCTCTAAACCAGCAGAACGCAAAAGGAAAGGGGCCCCGCTCACGACGCGGTGCGTCGTGGGGACGATCCGCTGGGTCCGTCCACGCGACGGGAGCGAAGGGACGCTGGTTCGAGCCGGCACGTCGTTCACGAAGGTGGGGTCGACGGGGCACGCGACCCACCAGACGTTCGCTCGCGAGCCCACACGCGCTCCGACGCGCGCGCAGGTTCGGCGGGCTCACGAACCGCTGGATCTCGAGCGGCGCATCCGTTCCACGCCGCGCGGTGGACGAACGAGGTCCCGCGAGGTCGAGCGGGCTCGGGTCGGGCACGCAGCTTCGGCGCACGGCGGATTCAGCGTGCTTGACCAATCCTCACGACACCCTGACGGATCCGGGTCTGCGTGGGCGTCAACCTCCGGAGCATGAGGGGAATCCGAGGGGTCGGGGCCGTGCGGTGGTTGGGGGTGGCGCTCGTGCTCGTGCTCGCAGCGCCGGCGAGCGCGCAGCTCGGGCGCATCAGCGACGCCGCGCGCGGCAGCGACGATCGCGGATCGTCGCGCGACCGCGACTCCGACGATTCGCGCTCGCGCTCGTCGAGCCGCTCGAACGACTCGAGCTCGAGCTCGCCGAGTGATTCCTCGTCGCGGAGCACGCGCGGCAGCACGACGCGTGGCGGGGGCAGCTCGGTGCGGGTCGCCCGCGCGCCGGTCGAGCGCCGGCTCGTGCGGGCGACCGAGTCGCGCAACGAACGCGCGACGCCGCCCACCGTGCGAGTGGAAGCGCCGCGCGCGACGGTGCGACCGGTTCACGTTCGGGCGACGCCGGTTCGGACGCAGGTCACGCCGGTGAGTCCACGCCCCGTCCGTCCGCAGCGGCCGAGCGTCACGGTCACGACGCCCGCTCCTTCGACGCCGGCCGACCCGGTGCGCGTGCAGGTCGAGCCGCCGCCCGTGCGCGTGCGTGCGCGACCGGTGGATCCGACGGTGGCGGTCTTCCTCGACGCGCCCGAGGTCTTCGTCGACGAGACGAGCGTCGACTGCGTCGATCCTGCGTCGGCCGCTGACCCGGCCGACCGAGAAGGGTCGCTGGACTACGCGGGCGGGGTCGGCTTCGCGCCTCCGGACGCCGCGGTCGTCGACGCGCCGATCGCAGGCTCGTCGGGCGCGCTCGTGGAAGAGCCGGTCGTGGTGGAGGAGTGGCGCACCCGCGGCCACCTCGCGCTCGACCTCGGCCCGACCCGCATCCACGGCGTCGACGGACGGATCTTCCGGACCTCCTTCGACGGCCGCGTGCAGTTCAAGCGCTCCGTCGATCTCGACCTCGCGTACGCGTTGCTCGTCGACGGCGAGACGGCGCTCGGCCTCGGCCGCTTCGGTGGCGCGGTGCGCGTGATCGACGGCACGCACGGCTTCGTGCGCGCGGGGCTCTCGTACGTGCGCCTGCGCGACTCCGAGGGCGTGGTGCACGGCGGCGAGCTCGTGCTCGGCTTCGGCGTCGAAGGCGGAAGGATCTCCACGCTCTTCGACGGATCGGTCGGGCGGCTCGGGGAATCGTGGACGCTGGCCGCGCGCTGGACGGTCGGCGTGCTCCTCACGCGGGGGCTCGAGCTGATCCTCGGCGTCGATCACACGTCGCTGATCCCGGCCGACGAGGGCGCCTCGCCGGTCCGCTTCACGACGCCGACGCTCGGCCTGCGCGTGCTGCTCTGATCGCACGAAACTGCATACGTGCGGACTCGATTGGCTCGCGAACGCACCAGGGCGCGGATCGCGGCGACGATCGGATAAGGTGCGCGCATGGCTCGGATCCTCGTCGTCGGGTGTGGTGCGATCGGTGGGCTCGTCGCGGCGCGGCTGACCGAGCACCACGGCGCCGAGCACGCGATCGAGGCGCTCACCACGAACGCCGCGATCGCGCGCGCGATCGAGGCGCAGGGGCTCCGCACGACGGGCGTCGAAGGCGACGCGACGACGGCGGTGCGCTGCGTGCGGACGCCGAGCGGTTCGTACGACTTCGTGTTGCTCTCGACCCAGCCCCCACAAGTCGAAGCCGCCGCGCGGGACGTGGTCGCGCACCTCGCGGACTCGGGTGCGATGGTGTGTTTCCAGAACGGGCTCGTGGAGGAGCGCGTCGCGAAGATCGTGGGGAACGAGCGGGTGCTCGGCGGCGTGATCGCGTGGGGCGCGTCGATGAAGGAGCCCGGCGTGGTGGAGCGGACCTCGCACGGAGGCTTCGCGATCGGGCGCTTCGACGGCGTCGAAGATCCACGTTTGATGCAGCTCGCGACGCTGCTCGAGCCGATCGGTCCGGTCGACGTCGAGAAGGACCTCGCGGGGGCGCGCTGGAGCAAGCTCGCGATCAACTGCGCGATCTCGACCCTCGGGACGATCGGCGGCGATCGGCTCGGCGCGTTGATGAAGCACCGCGTGGTGCGGCGGCTGGCGCTCGAGATCATGACGGAGACGGTGCACGTCGCGCGCGCGGAGGACGTGAAGCTGCGCAAGGTGAGCGGCACGCTCGACCTCGACTGGCTCGCGCTGCGACCCGAAGAGCGACGTGGGGGCTCGCCGAGCTTGGTGGCGAAGCACTCGCTGCTGCTCGCGGTCGGCGCGCGCTACCGGAAGCTGCGCAGCTCGATGCTCTACGCGATCGAGCGCGGCCGCGAGCCGGCGGTCGACTTCCTCAACGGCGAGGTCGTCACGCGCGGGGCGCGGCACGGGATCACGACGCCGGTGAACGCGGAGGCGCAGCGGACGGTGCACGCGATCGCGCGTCGTGAGCAGCAGCCGTCGATGGAGACGCTGCGCGACTTCGCGGCGCGGGTGCTCTGAGGATCGCGGGCGACCTCCTCTTCGGCACCGGCGCGTCGGCTCGTCGACGCAGCGGGGGAGAAGATTCGGGGCGGAAGCCGCGTACGCTTCGCGCATGTTGAAGGCGACCGCGTCGGGGCCGGGGGGCAGCCTCGTCTTTCTCGGGCTCTCGCACGAGAACCTGCGGCGCATGCGGGCGGGGGAGTCGATCCAGTTCCCGGCCGCGGAAGTGGGGCTCGGCGAGGGGCTCTTCGTGATCGTGCACGCGAACGATCCGATGCGCGCGGTGGTGGAGCAGGAGCTCGGGCGCGCGGTGTCGGTCGCGATCGTGCTCCACGACTCGAACCACGACGCTCTTCGCGCGGGGCTCGCGCTCGATCTGGACCTCGGGCCGTTTCGAGTGGGGCTGCGGGCGTTGGTGTTTGCGGCGCCGGACGAGGACGCGCTCTTGCGGCTCATGTCTGAGCAGGGGCTCGTCGGCGCGGAGACGTCGATCGACGATCCGCAGGGTGTGCTCGCGGGATCTCGGGGCGGCGCGCCTTACCGATCCGTGCCTCCGGTGGCGCGCGCGCCTCGCACGTCGCCACGTGACGCGGAGCCCGAGCGTTCGTTCTTCGACTACGTGCCGGCGGTGGCGTGTGGGGTCGGAGCGTTTGCTTCCGTGTGGGGCGCGGTCGAGCGTCGACACGACGTACCGCTCTACGTGATCGCAGCGATCTTGCTCGGGTTCGCGATCTTCTTCGCCCTCCGACCGCCGGCCTCGCGCTGACCGTCGAGGCCGCTTCGTCGAAGGCCTCGCTTTTTCTCGTCACGACTTTCGCGCCCGTTCGTTGTCTCCTCCGACGTCGCGACACGGCGCGGCGCGGGAGGCGACGATGCTCGAGTTCTTTCGTGCGGGTGGGTGGGTGATGTTCGTGGTGTTGCTCTTCGGCGGGCTCTGCCTCGCGGCGGCGATCCGCTTCGCGCGGACGCCGCGCACGGAGACGGTGGGCGCGGTGCGGGCGCTCTCGACCGCCACGATCTTCGCGGTGATCGGTGGGGTCGCGGCGGATCTCGCGACGGTGTTCACGAAGGTGCCGAATCACCCGGAGTGGTCGCAGAGCCCGCAGGTGGGGCTGATCGTGCTGACCGGGCTCGGGGAGTCGCTCACGCCGGCGATCCTCGGTTTCGCGTTCCTCGCGGTCGCGTGGCTCGTGACCGCGGTGGGCGCGCGCCGGCTCGCGGCGGAGGCGTGATCGACGCGCGAACGGAGGCGAAGTGAGCGGAGCCGAAGACGATCTCGAAGCGACGGAGCGCGCCCTCGTGGACGCGCTCCGTCGCGGCGATCGCGTGGCCTTCGACGCGGTCTACGATCGATTTCGCGCGCGGCTCTTCACGTTCCTCGCGCGGCTCTCGGGCGATCGGGCGCTCGCGGAGGACCTGACGCAAGAGACCTTCGTGCGCCTCGCGCGCAAAGCCAGCGAGCTGTCGCCCGACACGCGGCTGCGTGCCTGGCTCTACGCGGTCGCGCGCAACCTCCACCACGATCACCGCCGACGTCGGCTGCTCGATCTCGATCGGCTGCAGAGCCTCGCGCTCTGGCCCGAGCACCGCGCGCCGACCACGTCGCCGCTCGATCTCACGGAGGCCGACGAGACACGCCGCCGGCTCGAGCACGCGTTGCTCCGCGTGCCGGAGCCGATGCGGGAGGCGCTGCTGCTCGTGGTGGTCGAAGGCCTCTCGCACGAAGAGGCCGCCACCATCCTCGCGCTGCGTCCCGACGCGGTCCGCCAACGCGTGAGCCGCGCGCGCGCGTTGCTGCGTGAAGCGCTCGACGCGCCGAAGCCTCGCGCGGTCTCCACGCTCCCGAACACGAGCAAACCTTCGAGGACGCCGTCATGACCGACGAAACGAGCTCGACCTCCGACGACGCGCTCGACGCCCTCTTGCACGCGCTCCCGAGCGACGACCTCGACGGAGCACGCCGCGAACGGATCCGCGAGATCGCCCAGCGCGAGCTCGCGCTCAGCCCGCCGCGCCTTGGCGTCTACCACCGCGTGCTCGAACCGACGCTGGTCGCCGCGGTGGTGCTGCTGCACCTCGGCTGGGCGGTGGGCGCAGTGCTGGCGGTGCTGCGGTGAGAGCTCGCCGCGACGGAGCCGCGAGAGTGCTCGTGCTACGTTGAGCCCATGTCCTCGCCCGCGCGCGCGTTGGCCACGTACCGCGATCTGCTCGCGCTCGCGGACGACGTGCGCGCGGAGATCCTCGGGGGACGCATCGTCACCGCGCCGGCTCCGTTGCCGAAGCACTCCAAAGTGCAGCGCGCGCTCGGGAGCTTCGTCGGGCGCCCTTTCGACGACGACGACGGCTACGGCGGTCCGGGCGGCTGGTGGATCTTCGTCGAGGTCGATGTCGAGCTCGGACCGCACGACGTGGTTCGCCCCGACCTCGCGGGATGGCGACGCGAGCGGCTGCCCGAGCCCGGAGACCGTCGACCGATCGACGTCGCACCGAACTGGGTCTGCGAGATCCTCTCGCCGAGCACCGCGGCGCGCGACCGCGTCGTGAAGCGAAAGCTCTACGCCGATCACGGGATCGAGCACTACTGGATCGTAGACGCCGAAGCGCGCACGCTCGAGGCGTTCCAGCTCGTCTCCGGGCGCTGGGTCGTGCTCGACAGCTACGACGAGACCGCGACCGCCCGCATTCCGCCCTTCGACGCGGTGGAACTGGTGATCGAGCGACTCTTCTTGCCGCGAACGACCGCGATTCCCTGAGCGACCTCACCCCGCGAGGGCGAACTTCAGCTCGACTTCCAAGCCGCCGCCTTCGGCGTTGCGTGCGGTCGCCGTGCCGCCGTGGAGCTTCGCGGCGCGCGCGGTGATCGTGAGGCCGACGCCGGTGCCGCCGCTGCTGCGCTCGCGTGCGGTGCTCACGCGGTAGAAGGGGCGGAAGATCGCCTCGAGCTCTTCGGGCGGCACGCCGGGTCCGCGATCGCGCACGCGGACCACGAAGTAGCCGTCTTCGTTCGTCGCGGACACCTCGACTGCGGTGCCTTCGGGGGTGAAGCGCACCGCGTTGCGGAGCACGTTCTCGATCGCGGAGCGGATCACCTCCGCGCGACCCTTCAGCGAGACCGCGGGCGCGTCCCCGAGCTTCACCTCGCGCTGCTTGCCCCGCGCTTCGTAGTCGACGTCCGCCACCGTCTCTTGCAACAGCGTCGTCACGTCGATGAGATCGTGGCCGCGCTCGTCGCCTTCCAGCCGCGCGAGGGCGAGGATCTGCCCGATGAGCTCGTCGAGGCGCTCGCCTTCGCGTTCGATGCGGTCGAGGTGCGGCGTCGCAGCGTCCGGGCTCTTGCGCGCGAGCTCCAGGGCCACGCGCATGCGGGCGAGCGGGGAGCGGAGCTCGTGCGAGACGTCGCGCAAGAGGCGGCGCTGGCTCTCGAGGAGCTGCGCGATGCGCTCGGTCATGCGGTCGAAGTCGTCGCCGAGCGCGGTGACCTCTTCGGTCGCGCCCGCGAGCTCCGAGCGCACGCGCACGTCGAGGTCGCCCGCGGTGATTCGGAGCGTCGCCTCGCGGAGCTGGCGGAGGGGACGGGAGAGGTAACGCGCGAGCCAGAACGCGACGAAGCCACCGACGATGGCGATCAGCAAGAGCCGGAAGGGCACCACCTGGGTGCCGCCGAGAAATCGCTCGAGTCGACTCGCTCGCTCGCGGATCGCCACCGCACGGAACCCACCTTCGAGTCCGAGCACCAGCGCCGCGCGTGAGCCTTCTTCGAGCTCCACACGTTCGTCTCCGAGCGGGATCTGCGAGGCGCGACGCACCAGCTCGTCGGGTGGGGTGGGGCTTGCCACGACCTCACCGTCGCGGATGAGGTGGATCGCGACGCCGCTGCGATCGTAGAGACTGCGGAGCTCGGCCTCTGCGGGCGCGCGACCTCCCTCCGCGAGCAGACGCCGCGCGAGCTCGCCTTCGATGCGCTGCATGTCGTCGAGCAGCACGCGGCGTCGTTGCCACTGCTTCGAGGGTCCCGAGAAGACCTCGAAGAGCACGTACGAACCGCTCGCGATGACGAGGATCGCGACCCAGAAGGACACGAAGATGCGGAGGAAGAGGCCGCGCAAGGGAGTCTTTCGTTCGAGCCTCGGAACCGTGCTCAACGGAGCGCGTAGAGGTAGCCGATGCCGCGCACCGTGCGGATGCGGTCGCCGCGCTCGCCGAGCTTCTTGCGGAGGTTCGAGACGTGGACGTCGATGCTGCGATCGAGGGGGGAGAACGCGCGGCCGAGCGCGTGATCGGAGAGGTCGTCGCGCGAGACGACCTTGCCGGCGTTCTTCAGGAGCAGCTCGAGCACCGCGAGCTCCGCGGTCGTGAGCCCGAGGTCTTCGCCGCCGCGGCGCGCGACGTGGGCGGCGGGATCGACCTCCACGTCATCGACCACGAGCTTCGATGCCGGCGCGTCGGGCCCGGAGCGGCGGAAGATCGCGCGGATGCGTGCGACGAGCTCGCGGGGGTTGAAGGGCTTGGGCAGGTAGTCGTCCGCGCCGAGCTCGAGGCCCACGATGCGATCGACGTCCTCGCCGCGCGCGGTGAGCATCACGACCGGCACCCGCGACGACTTGCGCAGCTCGCGCAGCACGTCGAAGCCGCTCGCGCCCGGGAGCATCACGTCGAGCACCACGAGGTCGTGCTCTTCGCGCCGCGCGCGTTCGAGGCCGGACGGTCCGTCGTGCGCGACGTCGACGGAGAAGCCCTCCGAGCCGAGGTAGGAGACGAGCAGCTCGGCGAGCTCGTCGTCGTCGTCGATCACGAGGAGGCGGGTCGTCACGGGGGAGAGGATGCGAGAAAGCGCGCGGCTGTTCTACGCGCTTAACCAACTTTCACGCTTCCGACGGCGACGCCGCAACATGGACCTGGCACGACTGGAGCGTGATCGCCCCACGCGAACCGGTACGAGCGAGCATGAGCCCAGCGTGGACGTGGTCGTGAACGTGAACGTGGACGTGAACCTGAACCTGAACGCACGAACGCGACGCGAGCGACCGCCGGAGCGATCGGCCGTGTCGCGCGACCACGAGATGCGTTCGTCCGACGCGCTCGCCCCGAGACGCCGCACGGCCGAGCCACGTACCGTGCGCGCGGAGGCGTCCGTGATCCACGAAGCCGACGAGACCCCCAGCGAACCCGGAAGCTCACCGAAGCTCACCGAGCTTCACGCGAACCGAACGGCGCGGCGTTCGTCGTGGCCCCACGAGGTGCACATGCGTTCCTTCGTCGCGCTGGCCATGCTCGCGCTCGCGCTCCCACACGTCGCGTACGCGCAGCCGTCGCTCGGTCCCGAGGACGCCCTCGCGGTCGCGCTCGGTCAGAGCCCGGAGGTGCGCGCGCTGGTGCTCGACGCGGTCGCGGCGCGCGCTTCGACCCGCGCGGCGGAGGATGCGCGCGCGCCCGTGCTCACCGCGAGCGTGAACGGCGGCTTCCGCGAGAGCTTCTCCGGCACCGCCGCGGGCGCGGTGCGCAACGACAGCCGCACGGTGGACGCGAGCCTCGGCCTCGCGTGGACCTCGGACGTCGGCACCGTGCTCAGCGTGAACCTCACGAGCGGCGCCTCGTGGCGGACCGTCAACCGCGACCCGAGCACCACGACGAGCTTCACGATCGGACCCAACTACACCGGCCAGCTTCTCGTGAACGCGCGCCAGCCGATCTTGCGCGGCGGCGGTCGTGACGCGGTGCTCGCGACGGAACGCGAAGCGGCAGCGACGGAAGCGCAGTCGCTGCAACAGCGCGACACCCAGGCGAGCGCGTTCGTGCGCGACGTGCTCGTCGCGTACTGGGAGCTCTGGTACGCGGAGCGCGCGCTGGAGGTGCAGCGCGAAGCGACCGCGCTCGCGCAGCGGCAGAGCGACGAGGCGCGCGCGCGGGTGGAGCTCGGGACGCTCCCCGCCGCGGACGCGTTGCGCTTCGCGAGCACGCTCGCGGGCCTGCGCGAGACCGAGCGCAGCGCGGAGGCCTCGCGCACGCAACGCGCAGCGGAGCTCGCGCGCCTGCTCGGAGTGGACGCGTCGACCGCGACGACCGATCCGGAGATCCCGAGCTTCGCGACGCTCGATGCGCTGGCCGCGCAGGCAGCCGAACGATCGCCCGAGCTGCTCGCGCTGGAGTCGGCGGTCGAGGCCGCGCGGCAGCGGACGATCGCGGCGCGAAACGCGGCGCGCGCGCGGCTCGACTTCGTAGCTTCGGCCGGCATGGTGACCCTCTGGGCGGACGACATGTTGCCGGGCGCGCAGCTCCCGGGCGGTCGTCCGGGCTTCGTCGCGACGGGCGGGCTCGAGCTCGAGCTCCCGGTCGGATCGGCGGCCGCGGACGCCCAGTACGACCGCGCGCAAGCGCAGCTCGAAGCGGCGGAGGCGCGGCTCGAAGCGGGGCGGTTGACCCTGCGCGCGAGCCTCGCGACCGCGCACGAGCAAGCGGCGGACGCGCGCGATCGCATCGTGCTCGCGACCGAAGCCGCAGAGGTCGCGGAGCAGCTCGCGGAGGCCGAGCGCGGTCGGCTCGAGCTCGGCACCACGACGCCGGCGGACCTCGTGGTCGCACAACAAGACGCGCGCGCGGCCGCGCTGCGACGGTTGCGCACCGTGGTCGACGCGGTCACGAGCGCGCGTCGCCTCGAAGACACCGCAGGCGTGTTGCTCGATCGCTTCTCGCTCGTACGCACCACCCTCGACGCGGCTCCCGCGCGTCGTCCGAACGACGAAGACGGAGCCACCCGATGAGCACCCCCGCCCCGGAGCCCATGCGAAAGCGCAGCAACAAGGTCGTGTGGATCGTCGGCGCGCTGCTGCTCGGTGGTGGCGGCGCGGCGTACTACTTCCTCGGGAGCGCCGAAGAGCGCGTCACGCCGACCGGCGGCGAGGTGCTCGTGGTGGAGCGCGGCGAGCTCGTCGAGACCGCGGAGGCGACCGGCACCATCGAGCCTCACGTGCAGGTCGAGGTGAAGTCGCGCGCGTCGGGCGAGGTGATCGAGGTGCTCGTCGAAGAAGGCGACTCCGTCGAGGCGGGGCAGCTCCTCTTCCGGCTCGATCCGCGCGACGCGGAGCGCGCGCTCGAGGACGCGCGGGTGGCGCTGCGGCGGGTGCAGGCCGAGCTCTCGCAGGCGCGCGCGAACCTCGCCGTCACCGAAGCCCAAGCGCGCGACGCGGAGGCTTCGCGGGAGGTGAGCGCGCGCGGCACCGAGCGTGGGCTCGTGAGCACCGAGGCCACGCGCACCGCGTCGAGCGCCGCCGAGGTCGCGCGCGCGAACGTGCAGCTCCGGCAGGCGGCGATCGCCGCGAGCAACGCCTCGCTCGCGGCGGCGCGGCTCGCGGTGGCGGACGCCGAGCAACGTCTGACCGAGATGGCGATCGTCGCGCCGGTCGCGGGCACCGTGCTCTCGGTCGCGGTGGAGCGCGGCTCGATCGTGGCGTCCGCCGTCACGAACGTCAGCGGCGGGACCGCGCTCGCCACGGTCGCGGATCTCACGGATCTGCGGGTGATCGGCGCGATCGACGAAGCGCAGATCGCGCGCGTGCAGGTCGGACAAGACGTGGAGATCCGCGTCGACGCCTACCCGACGCGCACCTTCCGCGGGCGGGTGGAGCGCGTGGCGCCGCTCGGGGTCGCGCTCACGAACGTGGTGACCTTCGACGTCGAGATCGTGGTGACGGACGAAGACGCGAGCCTGTTGCGCTCGGGCATGAGCGCGGACCTCGCGATCGTGACGGGCCGCGACGAGGGCGTGCTGGTGCCGCTCGCGGCGGTGCGCTCAGCGGGGGCGCGGCGGTACGTGGTGCTCGCGAGCGGCGAGGAGCGGACGATCCGCACGGGCGCGACGGATGGTCGACGCATCGCGGTGCGCGAAGGGCTCGCGGAGGGCGATCGTGTGCTCGCGTCCGGCCCGGTGCAGCGCGCGTCGCCGAACGGCACCAAGTCGCTCTTCCCGACCGGCCGTCCGGGGCGGGGAAGCGGCGGCAGCGGCGGCAACGGGAGCCGACGCAGCGGCGGTGGAGGCCCTCCGTGAGCCTCGCGCACGAGCCGACGACGGGCGCGACCCACACGCCGGTCGTGATCGAAGAGCTGCGCAAGATCTACCACGCGGATCGCGCCGAGCTCGCGGTGCGCGCGGTCGACGGCATCTCGTTTCGCATCGAGCGCGGCGAGTCGGTCGCGATCGTGGGCCCGAGCGGCTGTGGGAAGTCGACGCTCCTGCACGTGCTCGGTTGCCTCGATCGTCCGACGAGCGGTCGCTACTTCCTGGAAGGCCGCGACGTCGCGCAGCTCGACGAGGACGATCGGGCGCGCGCCCGCAACCGGCACATCGGCTTCGTCTTTCAGTCGTTCAACCTGCTGCCGCGCATGGACGCGGTGGAGAACGTCGAGCTGCCGCTCTTGTACGCGGGTCAGCGCGACACGCGCGCGCGGGCGCTGCGGGCGCTCGAGCGGGTCGGGCTCGCGGATCGCGCGCACCACCGACCGAACGAGCTCTCGGGCGGCCAGAAGCAGCGCGTGGCGATCGCACGCGCGCTGGTGACGGAGCCGTCGATCGTGCTCGGCGACGAGCCGACGGGCGCGCTCGACAGCCGCACCGGGCGCGAGGTGATGGAGCTGCTCGGCCGCCTGCACGCGGAGGGCACGACGATCGTGCTCGTGACTCACGACCTCTCGGTGGCGCGCTCCCAAGACCGAGTGATCCGCATGCGCGACGGGAAGATCGTGGGCGACGGACCGGCGGCGGCGGAGATCGAGGCGTTCGTGCAGGAGAACGCGGGAGATTTCGCGTGATGTGCGTCGGTGATGAGGTCGCGCCGTGCTGATCCACGAGACCGCGCGCACCGCGTGGCGCTCGCTCGCGCAGAACCGACTGCGCACCGCGCTGACCGCGCTCGGCATGATCATCGGTGTCACCGCGGTGATCGCGGTGCTCGCGATCGGCGAAGGCGCGAAGGCGAGCGTGGAAGGGCGCATCCGCGCGCTCGGCTCGAACCTGCTCACGGTGCGACCCGAGCGTGCGCAAGGGGCGGTACGTAGCGCGCGCGTGGAGACGCTCGTGCGCGCGGACGCGGACGCGATCGCCGAGCTCGACGGAGTCGAAGGCGTGAGCCCGGAGAGCACCGGCACCGCGCAGGTGAAGTACCGCGAGGCGAACCTCTCGAGCTCCATTCAAGGCGTGACGGCGGACTTCCTCCCGCTGCGCAGCCTCGACGTCGCGTCCGGAATCGGGTTCTCACCCGACGACGATCTCGGGCGCGCGCGCGTCGCGATCCTCGGCGCCAACGTCGCGTACGAGCTCTTCGGGGAGCGCAGCGCGATCGGGGAGCGCATCCAGATCGCGGGCAACGGCTTCACGGTGGTCGGCGTGCTCGGCGCGAAGGGCGACGTCGGCTTCATGTCGCCGGACGACATGGTGCTCGTGCCGCTCGGCACCCACGAGGGCGTGCTCTTCGGGCAGAGCTACCTCGGCGCGATCACGGTGAAGGTGCGCAGCGAAGGCGAGAGCGAGGACGTGCGCGAGCGAATCGGAGAGCTGCTCCGGCTGCGTCATCGCCTGCGCGCGGACGCGCCGGACGACTTCGAGATCCGCTCGCAGACCGAGATGCTCGCGACGATGGGTGCCATCACCGGCACCTTCACTGCGCTGCTCGGGAGCGTCGCCGCGGTGAGTCTGCTGGTCGGCGGCATCGGCATCATGAACATCATGCTGGTGTCCGTTCGGGAGCGGACGCGTGAGATCGGCGTGCGCATGGCGGTCGGCGCGCGGCGGCGCGACATCCTCTTGCAGTTCCTCGTGGAAGCGGTCGTGGTGTCGATCTTCGGCGGCCTCGTCGGCATCTTCCTCGGCTGGCTCGCGGCCTTCGCGATCGCGCGCTTCGGCGGCTGGGAGACGATCATCCCGACTTACGCGTACGGTCTCGCGCTCGGCGTCTCGATCGCGATCGGCATCGTGTTCGGCGTCGGCCCCGCGCGGCGCGCGTCGACCCTCGATCCCGTGGAGGCGCTGCGGCAGGAGTGATCGGTCGAAGAGATCGCCGCGTCGCGCACGAAACGAGCGCAGGACAAGACCGCCCTCGCGTGGCTGCGCAGCGACGTACGCGTGAACGCGTGAACGCAACGGCGCGGACTCGAACGCGACCACCCGATCGTGCGTCGACGGCGCTTCCCGAGGAAGAACGTACGATCCTTCGCGGTACGCTCCTGCACCGGAGGTGCGGATGCGGAACGCGTGGCTCGGGGTGGCGCTCGTGGGGATCGGATGCGCGACGAGCGCGACGCCGGTGCAGCTCCGGCGCGTGGTCCTCTACCAGAACGGCGTCGGCTACTTCGAACGCGAAGGGCGCGTCGAGAACGGACGCGTCGCGCTGCGGCTCGCGCCGCACGAGGTCGACGACGTGCTCACGACGCTCACCGTGGTCGAGCGCGGCGACGTCGCGCAGCAGGCGTCTCCGTCGGCCGCGATCCCGGAGGGGGAGGGCGACGGACCGCGCACGTTGACCCTCGATCTCGACGGCGATCGCGCGCGCGACGTGCGCATCGCCTACGCGGCGCCGACGCCGGTGTGGCGCGCGACCTACCGCGTGGTGCTCGACGAGGACGGCGAGCACGCGCTGCTGCAAGCGTGGGCGGTCGTGCACAACGCGTCGCCCGAGGACTGGACCGACGTGGACCTCGCGCTCGCGACCAGCGCGCCCTTCGCGTACCGGGTCGACCTGCGCGACCGTCGCTTCCTCGAGCGCCCCGACGCGACCGGTCGAGGCGCGGGCGCGCCGAACCGTGGCGCGGTGGCTTCGATCGCGACGCGCGGTGGGCTCGAGCACGCCGACGATCTCTGCCCGGGCGCGCCCGAAGATCACGACGGCTTCGAAGATCACGACGGCTGCCCCGATCCGGACAACGATCAGGACCGCATCCTCGACGTCGACGATCGCTGCCCGAACGAGCCGGAGACCTACAACGGCTTCGAGGACGAGGACGGCTGCCCCGATCGCGGGCGCGTGACGATCGAGGACTCGCGCATCGTCATCCTCGACAAGATCTACTTCGCGCGCGGCTCGTCGCAGCTCCGCGATCCGCAGACGCCGGTCCTCGACGCGATGGCGGCGACGCTCGTGCACAACCCGCAGATCCTGCGGGTGCGCGTGGACGGACACGCGACCTCGGACGAGCCGAGCCCGTGGGCGCTCGCGGCGGAGCGAGCCGGCGTGGTGCGCGCGGCGCTGATCGCACGCGGCGTGGAGCCGGAGCGCTTGATCGCGCAGCCGGTGGGCGACACGCAGCCGATCGATCCGCGCGACACCGAAGAGGCGCGCGAGCGAAACCGCCGCGCGGAGCTGCAGATCGAAGCGACGGACGACGGCTCCGACACCGGCGTGCGCGCGACGCGCGTGGTGTCCGCGCCGTCCGCGCCGACCGAGATCGACGCGTCGGGCGCGACCCGCTACGGCGTCGCGCGTCGCGTGAGCGTGCCGGCGGGTGCGTCCGCGATGGTCACGGTGCTGCACGAGCGCGTGCCCGGGCGCGCGGTGCTGCTCTTCGACCCGAGCGCGAGCGTCGACGGCGCCACGCGTCATCCGCTGCGGGTCGCGCAGGTGCGCAACACCGTCGGGAGCGTGGACGGAGAGGCCGGCGTCGACCTCGTCGCGGGGCCGGTCACGCTCTTCGGCGGCGGCGAGCTCCTCGGCGAGGGCCTGCTCGACGCGTTGCCCGCGGGCCGCAGCGTCTTCGTCCCCTACGGCCTCGACGCGTCCACGAACGTGACGATCGAGCGTGCACGCGAGGAGGTTCCCGCGCGCATCGTCGGCGTGCGCCGCGGCGTGCTCGCGGTCGAGCGCACGGAGACGCTGCGCACGCGCTACGGGGTCGACGCGGGCGCGCACGCGCCGGGAACGCTCTACCTGCGGCACGTCGGCGCGGCGGGCTTCTCGCCGGTGGAGCTGCCGCCCGATCACGAGCGCGCGGGCGACGCGTGGATCGTGCCGCTGCCGATCGTGGCGGGTCGTGGCAGCCGACTCGAGCTCCAAGAGCGACGCGCGGTGCCGGGGACGATCGATCTGCTCCGCGATCTCTCGACCGACGTGGAGCCCTTCCTGCGCGGGAGCGAGCTGCCGGAGCCGATCGCGCGTGGCCTGCGCGAGGTGCTCGCCGCGCGCATCGCGATCGTGGAGCGTGAGGCCCGCGAGCGCGCGCTTCGCGTCGAGCTCGGCGATCTCGGTCAACGCAACGCGGAGGTGCGCGCGAGCCTCGAGACCCTCGGCACACGTCGTGACGCGGACGGTCGCGCGCTCCGCGCCGAGCTCGCGGCGCGGGTGGAAGAAGGCGTGCGCCGCCTCGAGACGCTGGCTCGCGACCTCTCGACCGTCCGTGCGGAACGCGAGGCCGCGCTCGCGACGCTGCGCGAGGCGGTCCGCGAGCTCACGTGGCCGCCGAGCACGCGACCGGAGTGACGGCCTGCCGACGGAGGCCGCCGTAACCGATCAGCGACACGCGAGCGCTCGACTCGCCCGCGAAGCGGAGCAGCTCGACCCGAGACACGAGCAGCCGACGAGGTGCTCGAGCCGATGGCCACACTGCGCGGGCGTGACGCTGCTCGTCGGGCCGCTCCGAAGCCGGCATCCCGCGAGGGGGCCGCAGCTCGTGCCGATCCCGCTCTGTGCCGTGCAGGAGCCGCGAGACGCCGTGATCGTGGTGCCGTCGCAGTCGAAGTCCCACGATTCCTGCACACACCGAATGGCCGGCGTGGTCTCGTAGCGCGCGCAGTACGGATCGGAGAAGAACTGCGTTTGTCCCGGATACACGCGCGCGTCGTCGTCCGCGCAATCCGTCTTGTCGAACCCACCCGAGCACGCGGCGGTCGGGGACGCGTAGCCATCTCCGTCGGAGTCCTCCGCGATCTCGGGCCCACCTCCGCTCGAACAGTCGTTGTCGATGCGATCGCAGAGCTCGGGCGCGCCGGGTCGAATCGTCGCGTTGTCGTCGTTGCAGTCCGCCGCCGTCGTGGGGGCCCGGCTCGTGTATCCGCTCGGGCACCCGCCCCACGCCTCGCGCGCGCTCACCGGGCATCGCTGCATCGCGGAGGCCGTCGCGGGTGCGTAGGTGTCGTCGTCGTCGTCGACGTAGCACGTGACCGTCAGGCCTTCGTCGACGTTGCGATCGCAGTCGGAGTCGAGCCCGTCGCACGTCATGTCGACCACGGGCTCGATGCTGCAGTCGGCCCAGGTGCCGAGCGGGGAGCACGTCTGGACGCCGCTCGCGCACACGCCGTGAGCGACGCACGGGCGGGTGGCTCCGTCGGTGCATCCGCAGTCCTCGTTCGCGCCGTCCACGCAGTTCTCGTCCACCGCGGGCAACGCACAGAGCTCCAGCGCGGCCGGGTTGATCGCCGCGTCTGCGTCGTCGCAGTCCCCGCCCTGCGACGCGTAGCCCTCGGGCGCGCGGCAACCCTCCACGGTCTCGTCGTCCACCCCGAAGCCGTCCCCGTCGACGTCACGGAAGAACGTCTCGAGCACCCCCTCGTCCGTGCTGCCGTCGCAGTCGTTGTCGCGTCCGTCGCAGACCTCCGCCGTGCTGGAGTTCACGTTCGGCCGCGTGTCGTCGCAGTCCGTCCCGCAGCGACTCGCACCCGCTTCGTCGCGATTGCAGCAGACCGCGTCGGCCTCGCCGTCTCCGTCGGCGTCACGCACGCCGAACGTTCGCGGATCGCAGTCCTCGTCGACGTCGTCGACGTCGCACGTCTCGGAGCGGCCGGGATTCCGTCGTGGATCGTCGTCGTCGCAGTCGTCGCCCCCGCACGCGACGTCCAGAAAGCCGTCGCCGTCGAGATCGACGCACACCGCGCATCGGTCGGAGGTCTCGTCGCAATCCGTCGCGCACGGCACCGTCCCCGCAGTGCATCCGCCCTCGCTGCACACCTCCGCTCCATTGCAGAAGATGCCGTCGTCGCAGTCGGTGTCATTGCTGCAAGACGGACCGTCCGAGCCACCGTCGGCGGGGGAGCTTCCGCCGAGGCATCCGCTCAAACACAGAGCCGCAATCCATCCCGCGAAGTAGTGGCGTCGCATCGCGACGAAGAGTCGCAGGCTCGTTCGGCGCACGCAACGACGGGCACCGCTGGACGGCCGAACGAGGTTTCGTGGTCAAGGACACAGCGAGGCGTCGAGGCTCGCCGCCCAATCGCGCACGAGCTCCGCGCCGAAGTCGTCCACCACCGAGCGCCCCACGGGCGGCATCGGCCCCGGGAAATCGCCCGGAACCGCGTGCATGCGCCGCACGATCACCGACGCGTCCGGGTAGGCCGGATCGATGCGCATGCCTTCGCCCGCGGTCGCTTCGAACTGCGTCGGCACACAGACCGTGCGGGTGTCCTCGAGCGGCGTCGACCAGCGCAGATCGAGATCGAGGCCCACCGGCGCGAAGCCTCCGGGGCGATGACAATGCGCGCAGTTGGCGTGAAGGTACGCGCGGGCGCGCGCCTCGATCGGCGCCTCCGGATCGTGGGGGTTCGGCATGCCGCGACCGATCCGTGACTCGATCACGCCGAGCGCCGCGAGCGCCTCGATCTGTCGCCGCGTCTCGCCGGCGTAGCGCACGTCGATCGCGAGCTGCTCGTGCACCGGGCCGAGCACGCCGACCGCGCCGTGGCACGTGCGGCAGCTCTCGCGCGATGGGAACGTGTAGGTCGCTTCGCGTCCGCCAGAGAGTGCGAGCGCCACCGTCTCCTGCCCGTCGAGCAGACGCGCGTCGTCGCCCTCGAAGCGGTAGGTGAAGTAGACGAAGCCGTCCACGCCACGCACCGAGAAGCGCAGCTCGAGCGGATCGTCGCCGTGGCTGAAGAGCTTGGCGAAGATCGTCCCGATCGGCGCGTCGAGCGAGCCGTCCGCGTAGTAGCCCGCACGTTCTCCCGGTGGGATCGCGAGCCACCGCATCTTGTTCGTCTCGTCGCTGAAGAGCGGCGAGGCGACCGCGAAGGGCACGAGCTCGTCGGTGGTCACGAGCGGCACCACGCTCACGACGCAGCCCGTCTCGGAGAGCGACGTCGGCGGCTCGGCGCCTTCGGCGACTCCGACCAAACAGCGGCTCTCGGTCACGCGCACGCTCGGCAGCGCGGCGAGCTCCGGCGGCCCGTGGTGCGCGGAGGGGTCGTCGTCACCGCACGCGGCGAGGAGCGACGCGAGAACGACGACACGCCGGAGCATTCGACCAGAGAAGCACGGATCGCGCGCCCTCGCGATCGCGGGTCCAGCCCGACATGACATTCGTCAGTCCGCCCCGTTCGGACTCGGACGCTCGACGTCGACGCGATGCTGGAAGGCGCGGCGTGGCGAAGGTGCGGGCTCGAGTCGCGTCTCGACGTCGACCCGACGTCGACCCGAGGGGAGACACGGGGTGCGACGAAGGTGAAGGCGCGCATCGACGAACGCCGACGTCCGCGCGCGAAGCCCTGGTACCCTGCGCGTCATGGCGGTTCGCTCTCGATTTCTGCCCCTCCTCGTGCTCGCGATCTTCGGCTGCGACGACGACCTCGCGCCGCGCGCGATCGATCTCGCGCTCGGCGCCGACCAAGCGTGTTTCCTCGGTGCGGTCGACGAGGCGGTCGACGCGGGAGGTTCCGTGGATGCGGGCACCGACGCCGGCACCGACGCGGGCGTCGATGCGGGCATGGAAGAGGACGCGGGCGTCGAGGATGCCGGAATCGAGGACGCTGGCGTCGAGGATGCAGGCGAGGATTCAGGCGTCGAGGATGCAGGCGTCGGGGACACCGATGCGGGCACCGGAGACGAAGACGCGGGCGTCGACGCTGGCCCCGCCGGCATTCCCTTCTGTTGGGGCGCCGGCGTCCCCGACGTGACGCCGCTCGAAGGTGGCCTCGCGTTCACCTCGATCGCCCTCGGCGCGTTCGCGTGCGGCACCGACGTCACCGGCGCGCTCTACTGCGCGGGCGCGAACTCGCGCGGCCAGCTCGGCGACGGAACCACCACCGCGCGCACCGAGCCCGCCGTGGTCCCCGGCGTGATCGCGCTCGCGTTCGACGTCGCCCGCTTCGCGCCCGCGTCCGCCGGCTTCGCGTGCGCGATCACGACGACCGGCACGCAGTGTTGGGGCGCCAACGATCGCGGTCAGCTCGGCGACGGCGCCACCCTCGATCGCGCGAGCCCGGCGCCGATCGCCGGCTCGACGACCTTCGTGCGCCTCGCGCTCGGCGGCGCACATGCGTGCGCGGTCGACGAGGCCGGCGCGCTCTGGTGCTGGGGCGCCAACGATCAGGGCCAGCTCGGCGACGGAACGCTCGTCGACCGCGCGATTCCCACCGAGGTCGCGGATCTCGAAGGCGTGGTCGAGGTCGTGGCCGGTCTCGCCCACACCTGCGCGCGCACCGCTGCGGGCGCGGTCTCGTGTTGGGGAAGCTCGGACGAAGGCCAAGCCGGGACGTTGATCGGCCCGGTGCTCGCGCCGCGCGAGATCGAGCTCGAAGGCGCCACCGCGCTCGCCGCCGGCGCACGACACACCTGCGCGATCGGCGCCGACGGCCGTCCGTTGTGCTGGGGCGCGAACGAGAGCCTTCAGACCGGCCTCGGCGTGCCCGTCCCGCAGACGAGCCCCGTCGAGGTCTCGGTGGACGCGACGCGCATCGCGGCCGGTCGCGCGAACACCTGCGTGATCAACCGCGGCGGCTCGATCCTCTGCTGGGGCGCCGCGAGCACTGGCCTGCTCGGCGCCTCCGCCGAAGCCGACAGCGCGTTCCCGACCCGCGTCCCCGGCACTCCCTGAGCGTCGGCCCCGTTCGTTGGCGCGCTCGGGTCGGTCGCTCGGCCCGAACGTCGTCGTCGGCGCCCTTCCACTCGCGCGCGCCTGGCCGTACACCGCGGCCATGCGATTCCTCCACAGCATGATCCGCGTGCGCGACCTCGACGCCGCGCTGCGCTTCTTCGTCGAGCTCCTCGGGCTGCGCGAGGTGCGACGCACCGAGCACGAGGCCGGCCGCTTCACGCTCGTCTTCCTCGCCACCGGCGCCGAAGGCGACGCCGCGCAGATCGAGCTCACGTACAACTGGGACCAGACCGAGCCCTACTCGGGCGGTCGCAACTTCGGGCACCTCGCGTTCGAGGTCGACGACATTTACGCGCTCTGCACGAAGCTCCAGGCGGCGGGCGTCACGATCCTCCGTCCGCCACGCGACGGACGCATGGCCTTCGTGCGCTCGCCCGACCAGATCAGCATCGAGCTGCTGCAGAAGGGTGGCGCGCGTCCGCTCGAAGAGCCGTGGAAGAGCATGCCGAGCACCGGCGAGTGGTGACTTGGTGAGAGCGATCGAACGCAAGCCGCCCTACCGGACGGCGCGCAGCGGTTCGAAGTAGATATCGTGCGAAGCGAAGTGGACGCAGTCCACGTAGTCGCACGAATCGACGAGACTATCGGGCCACGCGTGAGCGTGGAGCCGATGGACGTAGCGAGCGATTCCACGAGAGTGTCGGGCCGTGCGCGAGCACGGAGCCGGCCCCATCGGGGCTTTACGCCCCGTGGGGGAGGGTCTGGCGACAGACCCTCGAGGAAAAGGGACGGAATAGGAAAAGGGTGGCGCCCTGCCGGAGCGCCACCCTTCGAGCTCGACCACCTCTGCTGGCAGTCGACGTCAGGCGCGATGGCTCAACGCGCCTCGACCTCCGGCAGGAAGTGGCCGAACATACAAGTACTGTCCATTCCGAGTACCTCCTCCGGCAGAGCCGGTGCCCCGGGGTCTCTGGCGATCGGGCGCCAGACCTCACTCAGGGCATTCCATGGGTTCGCGGGGAGCACGGACGTGCTCCTCGTGGTGCGACTCCGAGTTCCCGCGGGACGACCCCGAAGGGACGTCGACGACCGGGATTCGCAGGATTGCGGGGTGGGGACCCAACTCATCGTCGTGGTCGTCGGATCGGAGAATTCCGCGCCGACTCGCCAAGGATAAGGGCCCCGATCGGGGACCGCCACCCCCCGAACCGATTCGCGTGCCTTCCGCGGGCGAGGATGCGCCGAGAGTGGCCGAGATCGCCGCGCGTACGCGCAGAACCGACTTCGCGTCGGCGTTCGTCATCGTCCGCGCGGAGCCGTCGCGACGGATCCGTCGGGCCCGAGATCGGTCGAAGCTCGGCATCGACGGTGATGCGCGATGGCCGTCGAGCCCTCCGCGCCGCGGACCGGCCTCCCGCGCCCACCCGACGTCGCGCAGTGCTGCGCGCGCGCCGGCTCTCACGCTATCGCCGTGACCTCACGCACCCGCGCCGAGGAGCGAGAATCACGCATCCTGAGCGGCACCGTTCGACATGCTCCGTGCAAGTCCGCGAAAGGAAAACGGGCCCCGCGCTCCCCGTCGTGCTTCGCGACGCAGAAGATGTCTCGAAATCGTGTTTGAGAATTGCATTTGAGCGTCGTGCGCGAAGATGCGCGACCCGTCCGCGCGGGCGGATGGCTCCGCGCGTTTCCGGTCCGTTTCCTCCCCGGGGGGCGGGAAAAAAAATGAGGCCCCCCCTCGAATCCCCCTCTTCACAGACTCCAAATCAAGCTACTCAATTGCGTGTCGGCGCGCGCCATCGCGGCTCGCCCCGTTCCGCGAGAGCACGTGATCCACCCCCACACCGAGCTGAAGTTCATCAGCTCCTCCGTCGGCCACGGCGTCTTCGCCACGGCCTTCATCCCGAAGGGGACGTTCCTCTGGGTCCTCGATCCCTTCGATCGGATCCTGACTGCCGACGAAGTTCGCGCCCTGCCGCCGATGCTCAAGACCGCGGTCGAGCGTTGGGCCTACGTCGATCCCACGGGACACTTCGTGTTCTGCTGGGACCACGGTCGTTACATGAACCACTCCTGCCGACCGACCTCGCGCGGCATCGGAGACGCGTTCGAGATCGCGGTGCGCGACATCCAGCCCGGTGAAGAGCTGAGCTGCGAGTACGGCATCCTCAACATCGCCAAGAGCTTCCCCTGTGCGTGTGGCCAGCCTGGCTGTCGCGGCAGCGTCGGGCCCGGCGACCTCGAGCGCCTCTTCCCGATCTGGGACGCGGAGGCGCAGGACGCCTTCCAGTACGCCGCGAGCGTCGCGCAGCCTCTGCTTCCGTTCGTGAAGGCGGGCCCGCGCGATCACGCGATCCTCGAGGTGCTCGCGAAGGGCTCCACCGAGGCCGAGCTCCCGTCGCACCGCGACTACCGCCGCGAAGGCGTCACCGACGGCACCGTCGAGGGTGACGGTCTGTGGGCGATCGCGGCGGCACCCGCCCGCCGTCCGCGCGCGACCCGTCGCGCAGGAGCGGCGGCGCGATGATCCATCCGGACACCGAGGTGCGCCGCGTCGACGACGTCGTCGGCGTGGGTGTGTTCGCCACCGCGCTCATCCCACGCGGCACGCTGACGTGGGCGCTCGATCCGCTCGACCAGCTCCTCACGCCCGAGCGCCTCGCGCCGCTCGGACCGCAGTGGGACACCTGGCTCGATCACCACACCTACCACGACCCCGCGGGCAACCGGGTGCTCTGCTGGGACGCGGGTCGCTCGATGAACCACTCGTGCCGCCCGACCTGCGGTGGCTCGGACCTCGGCTTCGAGGTCGCGCTCGTCGACATCCACCCCGGCGAGCAGCTCACGAACGATTACGGCACGCTGCACCTCGAAGCGAGCGAGGGCTTCACCTGCCGTTGCGGCGCGGTGGAGTGCCGCGGGATCGTGGCGCCCGACGGAAGCGCGTGGGAGCGCTGGCTGCCGGAGCTTCGCGACGCGCTCGCGTTGCTCACGACGGTGCCCCAGCCGCTCGCGCCGCTCGTCACTCCCGCAGTGCTTCGTGCGGGTCGACGCGCGGTCGGCTTGCCCGCCACCGAGCGCCGCCGCCGCCTCCACGCGGTCTGATCGTTACCGCAACCGCCCGCCGCGCACGAAGAGCTCGGGCGCGGCGACGCGCCAGAACGTGAGCGCCCACGCGCGCTCGTCGAGCGTCGGGAGCGCGTCCATCGACTCGCGCAGTCGCACGTCGCGACACGAGGCGATCCCGTCGCCCACCGCGGCGGGATCGAAGTCGCGCGAACCTTCGTCGAGCGCGACCGCATCTTCCGGCGACACCGCCTCGCCCGCGACGACCGCTTGTTCGATCACGCAGGGCGGCGCCCACGGCGCGGGCACGTGCGCGCGCGCCGACGCGCCCACCACGCCGATCGGCTCTCCCGCTTCGACGACGTCGCCGACCGCGAGCCGCACGCGCGCGAGGTGGAGCCACACGGTCCCCGAGGCGTCGCCGTGATCGACCGCGAGGCCCACGCCGCCCGGCACGAGCGACGCGCGGACCCGCACGACTCCACGGCGCGCCGCGCGCACCGGCGCCCCCACCGGCGCGACGAGCTCGCGCGCGAGCCCTCGCCTCACCGACCGCACGGGACCGAAGCCGAGCCACACCGCGGCGGCGTCGAAGCGCGCCCGGCGAACGCTCGCGCGCAGACGACCCGGCGCGCGCGGGACGGGCTCGGAGCCCCCGAACGCCTCGGAGAACGCGATCCAATCGGGGAGACGCCAGCGCACGACTCGAGCGTACCGTGTCGACGTGGTTCGCGCGTCGCGGTTCGCGGCTCGTCGCGTGCGCGGATCGTTCGTGCACGTCGGTGTGCGCGGCGATGCGCAGGTGTACGCGTGCGTGCGGTGTGGCGAACTTCCACGGCGGCGCCGAACCGCGTTCGTGGTACCAAACGCGCGTGCACCATTCGCCCGTGCGTCACTTCGTACCCCTCCTCCTCCTCGCGTTCGGCTGCTCCGGCCTGAACCTCACCGTCGTGCAGTCGGCCTACCGACGCCCGAGCAACGTCGCCGTCTTCTTCACGGTCGACGACGCGGCCGGCGATCCGGTGCCCGGCCTGCAAGCAACCGACTTCCGCATCTACGAGGACGGCCAGCTCGTCAGCGTCGACGAGAGCTCGCAGACCATCATCAACCCCGAGGTCGCGGCCGAGCACTACAC
>CALJLK010000079.1 GCA_937982655.1 uncultured Sandaracinus sp. | reverse complement strand
ATCACATTTACGATGAGCTCCGATTCAGTTTTCAATGTCCGAGCGTCAGCTCGGTTCCGAACCGAGCCAGTGCTCGGTTGGGGGCGGGATGCTGTCCTCGCCCGTAGATGGTGTCAAGCGCGATTCGCGCTTTCTCCGCTCGCTCGGCATGAGCCGCGCAGACCGCTCGTCGGCGGTGCGTGAAGGTCGCTGGCTGGCGTCCTTCGAACCGGGGCCGCGTTTCTAGCAGCGCGCCGGTGGCTGTCCAGTCTTTTTTTGAGCTCTCTTTCGAGAGGAGCGAGGACCGTCGAGTCCGCGGTAGAAGCGACCCGTCGGGGCGCGCTCTCTATCACCGTGGCTCGGGCTCGCCAGCATTTTTTTGCGGGTCGCTTCGGATTTCTCGGCCTCGTCGGAGACGGGCTCGAGAGGTCCGGCAGCGTCCCGTTTGCGCCAGCGAAACTGGCAGACTGGACGCACCGTCGGAGGAGCCGACGGAATGGGCCGAGGGGGCGGAGACCACTTCGGTTTTCAGGCGTCGCCCGGGGGTCCGGTGCGTCGCGAGGGGCCGATCACTAGCACCCACCTCGGGGGCGTCCAGCCCGATCTCGTGGGTTCGGCGCAATCGGTCGCTTATGTTCCGTCTCGCGCCTTCGATCGGACAGGTTCGGCTCGGCCAGGCGGGTCGTGGAGAGCCCACACAGCCGCCGAAGGTCAATCGAGCGGAAGCACCCAGGCCGACGCGCCGGCGGCGAGGCCGAGGTGGTCGAGGGTGGAGCGTTCGAGTCGAACGATCGGCTCGCGCGTGTCGGCGGGGACGGCGACCGCGCGGAACCAGGGCGCAGCCGCGTACGAGCGCGCGACGAGGGCGCGACCCGGAAGCACCGCTCCCTCCGGTGCGGCCTCGAGCGGGCGAAGCGCGCTCCGTTCGACCAACGTGACCTCGTCGGTGGGCGCCATGAAATGTGGCCCTCCGTCGAAGGGGTCCACCCGGTCGACGTATCGGAAGCCGATGCGGCGGAGCATCTTCTCCACGCCTTTGGTCTGCGGGCCCACCTTGCCGATGACGTCGCGCGCGTCTTCCGCGAGGAGCGAGGCGTAGAGATCGCCTTCGGGAAAGAGCCCGCGGATGAACTCCTTGTTGCGCTTCGAGAGGCGGTCCGCCTCGCGGTAGGTCATGTCGGTGAAGCGCCGCCCCACCGCTTCCCAGAGGTGTGATGTCCCGTCGGGCTCCAGCGGCGGGAGCAGCTCGGCGAGGAGCTGGTGCTGGAAACGCTCGCGGTGCATCGCGATGAAGAGGAAGCGCACGTACGAGATCTGGAGCCCCAGCTTCTCCGTCACGCGACGACACTCCGGGTGCATCACGAGCCCGCCGATCTCGGTGGGGCCGTCGTACGAGTAGCCGATCGACAAGACGCGGTGGACGAAGTGTTTGTCGAGCGACTGGCTGTAGCGCTCCTCGGTGCGGACCTGGAAGTAGATGTAGGGCGCGTCGCGGCGGCCGAGCTGCGCGACGACGAGCGAGGTGCCGACGGTTCGGCCTTGCTCGAGGTCGCGGACCACGAAGCGGTACTCGCGCTTGTTCGGATCGGAGACCTCGCCGGAGAAGCTGCGCTCGGAGTGCTCGATGATCGGCGCGATCTCGGCGCGATCGTGGGGGAGGTTCACGGAGTCGAGGAAGCTCGCGAGCTCGAGGAGGTCCTCGGTGTCGTCGACGGAGACGGCGCGGATCTCGTAGCGAGGCGGCATCAGAAGGTCTTCCGGCTGTCGAGGAGGATGGTGACCGGACCGCGGACCGCCGCGTCGACGATCATGGAGGCACGGAATCGCCCGGTCTCGACGGGCAAATCGCGCGCGCGGAGGTTCGCGACGAAGGCCTCGTAGAGCGTGTTGGCGTCGCTCGGATCGGCGGCGTCGGTGAACGAGGGGCGGCGTCCACGACGCACGTCGCCGAAGAGCGTGAACTGGGAGACGACGAGCACCGCGCCGCCGACGTCGGAGACCGCGAGGTCCATCTGGCCGGCGTCGTTCTCGAAGACGCGCAGGCCGGCGACCTTCGACGCGACGTACTCGAGGTCGGTCGGACCGTCGCCGCGCGCCGCGCCGAGGTAGACGAGGAGGCCGTGCTCGATCGCGCCGACGACGTCGCCGTCGACGGAGACGGAAGCACGAGCGACCCGTTGGACGACGGCGCGCATCGCGGCGGTGGTAGCAGGTCGGCTCGACGCGCATCAACGGGCGCGCACTCGGCACCTCCCGAGGTCCGCTCTCCCCACATGAATCCATGCGCCGGGCGCCGCACTCCCGGCCGTGTCGAACGAGCGAAGCGCCTTCGTCCTGCGGACGTTCGTCGTCCACGTCCCGTCGCTCGACGCGTCGGCATCGCGTGCCACGCTGGGCGGATGCTTCGGATTCGCCCCTGGGCCGTCGTGTCTTCTCTCGCCCTCCTCGTCACGAGCTCGGGATGTTTCTCGCTCGACGAGAGCGAGCCCGTCGCGCCTCCCCCCGCCAACGAACGAGTGGTGTCGAGCGACGTCGCGCTGGTGAGCGGACCGCGCACCATGAACGTGACCGTCGAGTGCGACGGGCCGGCGGAGGAGGTCGAGTCGCTGAACGTGCTGTGTGGGGCGGGCGAGAAGGACTGGAAGCTCGTGCGCACGGAGGCCGACGGTGTGGTCGGTTGGGGGATCGCGTTGCGGGACGTGGAGTGGGATCCGGAGGCGCCCACGCGAGGTCTCTTGGTGTTCGCGTCGCATCCGGAGGGCGCGAGCGATCGCATCGCGGAGGCTTCGTACTCCGCGTACGTGGGGATTCCGGAGCCCGCGGATTGGGAAGCGGCGGACGTGGTGACCCGGGGACGCGTGCACAGCGAAGTGATCGGCGACGACTCGTGCGGGCCGACGTGGATCGGGAGCGCGGAGCTGTACTGGCGAAACACGATCCTGCTCGCGAGCTGGCTCGTCGCGCCGGATTGCTGAGGGCACGTCGTGTCCGACACGAAGAAGCGACCCGACCTCGCGGACGCAGCCGGCGCCGACGAGGCCCGCGTGTCGACGCGGAGCGCGAAGGCGAGTGTCTCGACCCGGGTGACGCGCGCGGCGCCTTGGGTCGGCCTCCTCGCGGTGGCCGTCGCCGGTGCGGCGGGGCTCTCGTGGGTGGCGTTGGTGGCCGCCGGTTTGTCCGTCGTGGCCACGAACTGGATGCGGCTGTTCGGGGGCCGTCGCTTTCGTCGGATGCGCGCCGACGAGATCGTGGAGGTGTTGCTCGGCGAGAGCGAGCCGAAGGGGACCACGCTGCTCTTGCGCGACGGGAGCGGCACGGAGGCGCGGATGCGGTTCGGTTCGGCGACCGACGTGCCCAACGTGATCGAGACGTTGGCCCTCTCGCGGCGACGCCTCGCGGTGGTGTCGGAGTCCGAGCTCGCGCGTGCGTTCGGAGCGCTGGTGTTCCTCGCGTTGGTGGTCGGCGCGGTGTCCCCAATGACCAACGACGTGTTCTACAGGAGTGCCGGGGCGCTCGAGATGGCGTCCCTCACGGCGTTGCTATTGCTGCTGAACACGATGGGAGCGATGCGCTCCGCGCTTCCTCCGCGGCGCACTCTGGTGATCGGCGCCGACGGAGTCCGCATCGGCCGCAAGTTCCTCGCCGCGCGCGACATCGAGACGGTGAGCTTCCGCGTGCGGTGGGAGATCGTGATTCGAACCAAGGACGGCGCCGAGCACGTCGCGCCGATCGGCACGTCGACGGACGCACGCACGGCGTGGCTCGTCGAGCGCATCCAGGCGGTGGCGCGCGAGGCACACGACGATGCGGCGGCGCTCGCGCGTGGCGGGCGCGCACTGGACGCGTGGCGACGCGACGTGGAGAGCCGCGTGCGGGCGGGCTACCGCGACGGGGCGCTCACGCCGGAGCGTCTGGCGACGGTGTTGGACGACCCGACGGCGATCCCGGATCGACGGCTCGGCGCCGCGCTCGCGCTCTTGGCGGCCACGCCGGAGACGCAACGGCCGGCGGTTCGAGTGCGCGTCGCGGAGCTCGCGGAGGCCGCGGCGGACGATCGGCTCGCGAAGGCGTTCGAGGAGCTCTCACGCGACGCGCTGACGCCACGAACGGCGGCGCGGGTGCGCGAGGCCTGACGGCGAAAGGGCCACCTGGGAGGCGGCCCTTTCGTCTCGACCCGATCGCTCTCCGTTCGTGCGGCGCGTTCGTCGGTCGCTCCGCGTCAATCGCGACGGTACATCGTGACGACGCAGGCGCCGCCGAGGCCGAGGTTGTGCTGGAGCGCGACCTTCGCGCCTTCGACCTGGCGGGCTTCGCCTTGGCCACGCAGGTGCCACACGAGCTCGGTGCATTGCGCGAGGCCGGTGGCGCCGAGCGGGTGACCCTTGCTGAGCAGACCGCCGCTCGGATTCGTCACGACCTTGCCGCCGTAGGTGTTGTCGGCGTCCCAGATGAACTTCTCGGCTTCGCCTTCGGGGCAGAGGCCGAGGCCTTCGTAGGTGAGGAGCTCGTTGGCGGTGAAGCAGTCGTGCAGCTCCACCACGTCGACGTCCTCGGGCCCGAGGCCCGCTTGCTCGTAGACCTGGCGCGCGGCGTCCTTGGTCATGTCGAAGCCGACCATCTGGATCATCGACTTGCCGAAGGACGAGGGGGTGTCGGTCGTCATCGCTTGGCCCGCGATCCAGACCGGTTTGGCGATGCCGTGCTTCTTCGCGAACTCGTCGCTGCACAGGATCGCCGCCGCAGCGCCGCAGGTCGGCGGGCAGCACTGATAACGCGTGAGCGGATCGAAGACCTCGGGGCTCGCGAGGATCGCGTCGACGTCGAGCTCCTCTTTGAAGAGCGCGTAGGGGTTCTTCGCCGCGTGGCTGCGGGCTTTGGACGCGATCTTGGCGAAGGTCTCGCGTTTGGTGCCGTGCTTCCAGCGGTACTCGCGGCCCGCGCCGCCGAACATCTGCGCGGCGGGCGGAGCCGCCGTGAAGCCCTGCACGTCCTGCATGACGCCCGCGTGGTGCTCGAGCGGGTTCGCGCGGTCGTCCCACTTCGCCGAGAGCGCACCCTTCTCCATCTTCTCGAAGCCCACCGCGAGCACACACTCCGCGATGCCGCCTGCGATCGCTTGTTTCGCGAGCATCAGCGCGGTCGACCCCGTCGAACAATTGTTGTTGACGTTGAAGACCGGGATTCCCGTTTTACCCACGGAATAGACCACGCGCTGTCCGCACGTGCTGTCGCCGTAGACGTAGCCGGCGTAGGCCTGTTGAACCTCGGAGAAGTCGATCCCCGCGTCTTTCAGAGCGGCCCGGATCGCCTTTTCACCCATCTCGGGATAGTCGTCCGAAGCGCCGGGCTTCTGGAAAGGGACCATCCCCACACCGATGACGTTCACTCGTTTCATGGTCGTCTTCCCTTCCGTCAAGCTTTGAGCCACGAGAGCTCACGCGCAGGTCCGACCTCGCCGTCCACGCGAAGGAGGCCCTTCTGGTAGAGCTCGGACGCGGAGGCGCTCCCCGCCGCGAGGGCGGCGAGGTCCGCGTCCGCGAGGGTGAGCACCGTCGTCGCGCCTTCGTAGGTGCCGCTCTTCACCGCGCCGGCGTCGAGATCGACGAACCAGGCGCCGTCCGGATCCGTCACGCGGATCTGGATCTTCCCGTGCCCCTTCGGGGCCTTCACCGAGAGCGCCTCGAAGAGCTGCGGGGCCTTCGCGGTCTTCGGAGAAGCCTTCGGGGCCTCCGCCTTCGCGCCCTCCGACTTCGGCTTCGCGGCGCCCATCGCGGCTTCCACGTGGCGCGGCTCGACCTTCTTCAGGAAGCCGAGCTTCTGCGACGCCATGATGTCGCCGCCGATCTTCAGCTCGCCCCCGAAGTACATCTTCTGCGGATCCTTCTCGCCCTTCGTCATCGCGACGAAGTTCGCGTCCGTCAGCTCCAGCACACAATCGGG
>CALJLK010000078.1 GCA_937982655.1 uncultured Sandaracinus sp. | reverse complement strand
GGCCTCGCGGTGATCGGCCTCGCGCTCGCGTGGCGCCGACGCCGGCGCTGAACGACACGCGACGCATCACGCGTCGAGGACGCGTCGAACTACGCATGGAGGCCGCTCGGGAGACCGGGCGGCCTTCGTCGTGTTCGAATCCGTCGTGCGAGCTCGGTGCGAGTCGGAGACGTGAGGCTGCTCCGTCGTGCGGTGCGAGTCGGGGACGTGAATCTGGTCCGTCGCGCGGAGCTCGCTCGTGTCGTTTGGTCAGCGGGGTCTTCGCGTACGAGGCGAGGCGAGGCCGATGGTGGTACACCCGCGCTCCGATGGAGCCGATGGCGCCGCCGCGTTCCTTCTTCGTGCAGCTCCGGCTGCTCGCCGTGAACCTGCGCCATGCGCTCGGGATCGCGTGGAAGGAGGAGCGCTCGCTCACCGCGCGCTTCCTCGTCGCCAACGTGATCGAGGCGCTCTTGCCGGTGGCGATCGCCTACGTCGGCAAGCGCATCGTCGACGCGGTGGTCGCGGCGGCGGACGATCCCACGCATCCGATGGGGCCCACGCTCGGGTGGGTGGGGCTCGAGCTCGGGCTGATCCTCGGGAGCCACGTCACGGGGCAAGCGAACGGCTACTTCGGGCAGCTCCTGCGCGCGCGGCTCGCGCTGCACGTCGATCGACTGATCTTCGAGAAGGTGCTGCGGCTCGGCGTTCACCGCTTCGAGGACGCGGCCTTCATGGACGTGCTGGAGCGCGCGCGAAAAGAGAGCGGCTGGCGGCCGGTGGAGATGATCACGCACGGGCTCCGGCTCGTGCGCAGCGTGGTGACGCTGACGGGCTTCGCGGCGCTCCTCGCGGGGTTCTCGGGCTTCGCGGTGCTGGCGCTCGCGCTCGCGGGGCTGCCGTTTCTCGCCGAGATGCGCTTCGCGTCCGAGCACTACCTGTTGAAGTCGCGGCGGACGCAGCGCGAGCGACAAGCGCACTACCTGCAGCAGCTCCTGACGAGCGATTGGCACGTCAAAGAGGTGAAGCTCTTCCAGCTCGGACCGGAGCTGCTCGCGCGACACCGCGTGTTGCACGAAGGGTTCTACGAGGAAGATCGAGGCTTTGCGTTCCGACGCGGGCTCTTCGTCACCTTGCTCGGCGTCGCGTCGAGCGGAGTGTTCTATGCGGTGTATGCGGTCGTGGTCGGGGCTGCGATTCGGCAGGAGATCTCGCTCGGAGACATGACGCTCTATCTGGCGGTGTTCCGGCAGGGACAGAGCGCCTTTCAGAGCGCGATGACGTCGATCGCGCGGGCCTGGGAGGACAACCTCTACATGAACAACCTCTTCCAGCTCCTCGCGGTGGAGGACGACGACGTGGCGGAGGTGAGGGTGGGCGAGGGCGTGGAGGACGCGTCGCCGCCGGAGGTGGTGTTCGAGCACGTCTCGTTCCGGTACCCGGGGAGCGAGCGGGCTGCGCTCGAGGACGTGAGCTTCCGGATCGCACCGGGCGAGACGGTCGCGCTCGTGGGCGTGAACGGAGCCGGCAAGACCACGCTCGTGAAGCTGCTCGCGGGGCTCTATCCGCTGCGCGAGGGGAAGATCGCGCTCGGAGGGGAGGACGTCGCGACGATGGATCGCGGCGCGTTGCGCCAGCGGATCGGCGTGATCTTCCAGGACTTCGTGCACTACCACTTCACGGCTGCGGACAACGTCGGCCTCGGGTGGTTGCCGAAGCTCCACGATCGAGCCGCGATCGAACGCGCGGCGGACGAGGCGGGCGCGACCGAGATCGTCGCGAAGCTCCCTGGGGGTTGGGAGTCGATGCTCGGCCGGTGGTTCGGGGGCGAGCAGCTCAGCGTGGGGCAGTGGCAACGCATGGCGCTCGCGCGTGCGTTCATGCGGCGGAGCAAGGTGCTGATCCTCGACGAGCCGACGGCGAGCATCGACGCGGAGGCGGAGCACGCGATCTTCGAGCGGTTCCGAGAGCTGAAGAAGGACGCGACGTGTGTGCTGATCACGCATCGCTTCGGGACGGTGCGGATGGCGGACCGGATCGTGGTGCTCGATGGCGGCCGGGTCGCGGAGATCGGAACCCACGACGAGCTGTTGTCGCGTGGTGGGCTGTATGCACGAATGTTCTCGCTGCAGGCGGAAGGATATCGCGACTGAACTCAGCTTCGAGCGTGCCGCGAGCGGCGGCGAATCCAGGCGAGTACCCACGCGAGAGTGGTCAGCCACGTGCCGAGCAGCCACCAGCGGGTCCACGCGTCCTCGGGCTCGAAGCGGAGCTCGACGTGATGGCTTCCGGCCGTGATCGGGACCGCGCGCACGAAGCCGTTCGCGCGCCAGATCGGGGCGCGTGCGCCGTCCACCTCTGCGATCCAGCCGGGGTACCAGGCTTGGTTGATCACGACGACGCCGTCCGCGGGGGCGTCGATCGAGAAGGACACGCGATCGCGGCCGAGCTCGACGTGCTCGGCTGCCCGTGAGGTCTCCGGAAGTGTGTCCGAGAGCGAACCGTCTCGCGGGGGTGGCGCTTCGATCACGGCGATCGGCGCGGGTGCGACGCGGCGCACGTGCGCGAGCGCTTCTTGGCGCGTGGCCACGTAATGCGTGCTCGCGAGCGGCACCGCGTAGACGAGCGGGAGGGCACGCGCCAGGCGGGTGATGCTGCGCTCGTTCGAGAGCGCGACGCGGTCGTGCGCCGGATCGTTCGGCAGCTCGCGCGGGAGGAAGTGACGGTCCCAACCGTGCAGGTAGTGCGGGCCCTGCAGCGCGTAGGCGACGCCGAACTGGGCCGCGAGCTCGGGCTGTTCGTGGAGCGCTGCGAGCACGCGCTCGTGGCTCGCGAGCGTGAGCGGGTCTTGGTAGCCGCGCAGCTCCGGGAAACGAAAGCGCGTGCCGGCGCGCAGGCCGATCGCGAACTCGTCCATCGCGGCGTGGGTGGTGCCGAGGCCCTCGGTGTGTCGGAGCACTTCGTGTGCGGCTTCGCGGTCGCCGTGCGCGGGGCCGACGCGGAGGTGGCGTTCGGGCGGGAGCGCTTGGGTGACGTCGGCCACGACGAAGAGCGCGAGGAGCGCGCCGAGGGCGGCGGTGGTGAGCCGACGCGTGGCGAGCGCGAGGGCGATCGTCGCGGCGCCGAGGAGGAGCAGACCGGGGCCGGCGTCGTGCTCGAAGTGCACGAAGTCGGCGGTTGACCCCGCCGACTCGGTCGAGAAGTCGGCGGCGGACCCCGCCGACTCGGTCGAGAAGTCGATCTGGAAGAGCGCGATCGCGATCGTCAGGAGCGTGCCCGCGACGAGGGCGGCGGGACGGAGCGGCAGAGTGCGGGTCGCGAGCGCGTCGAGCCCGCCCGCCACGAGCAGCGCTGCGCAGGGGCCGAGCCAGGCTTCGTAGCGATGGGGCAGTCGGAAGAGCGAGACGCCGGGAACGTGATCGAAGACGAGGCGGAAGAGGGGACCTTCGGCGCCCATCGCGAGGCCGACCGCGAGCGCACCGAGGACGAGCGCGGCGCCACTGCCGATCGAGCGTGCCCGCAGCGCGAAGGGCACGAGCGCGAGCGCGAGGAGACCGACGTAGAGGTGGTTGCCGCTCTTCGGTGAGAGCAACGGTGAGAGGTCCGCGAGCCCGCCGTCGCTCAGATCTGCGAAGGCGCGCCCCGCTTGCACCGAGTGTTTCGCGAGCTCGAGGCCGGGCACGAACACGGCGGCGACGAAGCCGGACGCGAAGACGGCGAAGACGAGTCCTGCGAACGCCATCGCGCGCAGCGCCGCGACGCGATGACCGCGTGGCGTCTCGTGGATTTCGCGCATCACGCGTGCGAGGCCGTAGAGCAAGACGAAGCTCGACGCGAACCAGAGCGCGGGCGGCGAACCGGTCCATGCGCAGGCTGCGAAGGCGAGCGCGAGGAAGAGTCCGTCGCGCGGGCGCTTCTCCTGCACGAGCGTCTCGAGCGCCCAGAGCATCGCGGGCAACCACGCGAGCGCGCTCGTGAGGTTGAGCTCCCAGTTGTGGCGCAGGAAGGGCGCGCATTGCACGAGGGCGGCGCCCACGGTGCTCGCGCTCCAAGAGAAGCCGGTGCGTCGCAGCCAGCCGAGCGCGAAGAGGCCACAGAGCCAGAAGCCGAGCACGACGCGCGCGGTGGCGAAGCCGAGCGGTGGATCGGCGCCGAACGCGCAGAGCGCGAGGTTCAGCGGGTGGTAAGGCGCGGCTTGGGGATCGGCGTAGAAGGGATAACCGCCGCGATCGTAGGGGTTCCAGAGCGGGAGCTCGCCGTCGTGGAGCGCGCCGCAGAGGTACACGAGGTCGGGCCAGTACTGCTCGGAGACGTCCCACTCGAACCACGCGCCTTCGCCGCGGAGGAGCGCGAGGAAGAGCGGCGCGAAGAGGAAGAGCGTGATCGCGCTCGTCGTGGCGATCGCGATCGCGCGCGCGCGGGCAGGGCTCGTCGGAGGCTCGCTCTTCGGAGGCTCGCTCTTCGGAGGCTCGCTCTTCGGAGGCTCGCGCTTCGGAGGCTCGCGCTTCGGAGGCTCGGACACCGCGCGACGGTAGCAGGGAGCGCGTCGCGTTCGCGGCTCGACGTGCGTGCCTTCGGCGGCGGGCTCAGCTTCGATCGAGCGGAGCGTCGCCGAGGCCGGTCGCTTCCAGCGCGTGCGCGATCGCGAGCAGGCGCGTCTCGCTGCCGGGCGCGCCCACGAACATGATCGAGAGCGGACGACCGATGGGATCGCGTCCGCAGGGGATCGCGATCGCGGGCAGGCCGGTGCAGTTCGCGAGCGGGGTGTAGGCGCCGATCGCGCGCAGCAGGAGCGCGTCTTGTCCGCCGCGCACGAGACCCTTTCGGAGCGCGGGCGCGGGCACCGCCGTGGTCGGCATCGCAAGGACCGGCACGCGCGCGAGCGCGTCGAGGCTCGCGGCGCGCAGGCTCGCGAGCTTCTCGTCGATGCGTCCGTCCTGACGGCCGAAGGCGCGCCCGAAGACGAGGTTCATGAGGCCTTGGCCGGAGTCGACGCGCGCGGCGTAGGCGCTGCGGGCGAGCTCGCGGGTGCTCGCGGCGAGGGCGAGCGCGGGGTGCGAGGCGGCGCCGTTCACCTCGACCGCGACGCGTCGGGTGCGGAGAACGCTCAGCGCACGATCGAAGGCGCGCCGCACGTCGCGCGAGGCGAGCTCGGGGCCGAGGCCGTCGACGAGGCCGACCTCGTCCGGGATCCACGGCGCGATCGGCTCCACGCGCGCTCCCGCGAGCACTTGGTAGAGGCGCGCGCAGTCGGCCGCGGTGCGCGCCATCGGACCCGGCACGTCCATCGTCGGCGCGACCGAGCGGTAGCCGCGCGAGGGCAACGCGTCGAGGCCGGGCTTGAGGCCGACGAGGCCGGTGAACGCCGCGGGGATGCGCACGCTGCCGAGTCCGTCGCCGCCGACGCCGTAGCGCGCGACGCCGCTCGCGACCGCGGACGCGGTGCCAGTGCTCGAGCCACCGACCACGTGTTTGGGGCACACGGGGTTGATCGGCGCGTCGCCCGCGAGGAGGAGGCCGAGCCCGTCCATGCCGAGCTCGGTCATCTTGCCCTTCGCGATCGAGGCTCCCGCGGCGCGCAGGCGCGAGACGAGCTCCGCGTCCTCGGTGGCGACGTCGTCGTCGGTCGCGGAAGAGAGTCCGAGCGCGGTCGGCAGACCTGCGACGTCGAGCGACTCCTTCACCACCACGGTCTCGCCCGCGAGCGGCACGCGGTGCGTCTCGGCCGTCGTCGTGTGGGGCGTCGAGCTGCGCGCCCACGCGAGCAACGCGTCACCCACCGGAGGCGCGACGCGTCCGCGGGTGTTCGCCATCGCGTCCGCGAAGGGCAGCGGGAGCGACCGCTCGGTCAGATCGAGGATCGTGTTCCCGATCACGCGGTGCGCGAAGGGGTTGTCGAGCACTCGCGCGGCGAGACGGAGGGCTTCGGCGGAGACGATCAACATCGGGAGCCTCGAGAGGAAAAGAAGAAAGGGAGAAGAGACACTAAAGCGCGAAGAGGGGCAATCGAGCGACGTCGAGAAGTGAGCGAAGCGGTGTTGACGTTGACGTTGACGTGGTCGTGAACGGCGACGTGAGCGGCGACGTGAGCGGCGACGTGAGCGGCGACGTGAGCGGCGACGCGTTGCGAGCTGGTGCTTCTCTCGATCGGGTGCCGTCGACGACCACGTTCACGACCACGTCCACGTCGACCACCGCGCGGTGTCGTCGATCCCGCGATCACTCGTTCGTCGGGATCTCGCCCGGCGCTTCGAGGGTGTCGACCCACGCGTCGAAGTCGTCCGCGAGCAGGGCGCGCAGCCATGCTTCGAGGCGCAGCTCACCGATCGCGGCCGTCTCGAGGCTCTCGAGCTCGAGATCGCCGAGCGAGGCGAGGACCTCGGGCGGCACTTCGACCGAGGTGAGATCGCGTCCGACGATGCCCGTCGGATCGCCGAGCAGCGCGGTGTGTGCGCGACCGGCGAAGAAGAAGCGGCGATAACGATCGGGGTGCGCACCGTGGAGCGCGTCGGTCTCGTCCCGTAGCGACTCGCGCCACGTCGAGGGCTCGAGCTTCAGGAAGAGGTCGCCGATCACGAGGTCGTCCCACGACGAGATCGCCGCGACGCGCACGTTCGGATCGTGGTCGAGGAAGTAGCGCACGAAGCCCGTGATGTGGCCGTCACCCACGCAGTCGGGGCAATCGGGCGGCACGAAGCGTCGCGCGTTCAGCTCGTCGAGCAGGCCGTCGACGAACGCGGGATCTTCGCCGCGCACCACGCCGAGGCCCGCGTCGTTGATCACGAGGAGCGGCGCGTCGGGGTAGACGTAGCGAACGAGGAAGCTCGCGAGGATGGTGCCGAAGCCGCCGCCGCTGCTGCCCGCGAGCACCACACGTCGCGGGGCGGGGAAGTGGCGGTGCGCGACGGTGAGGGCGGCGGAGAGATTCTCGAGGCCGTGGTGCAGGCGCTCGGGCGTGCCGTCGCCGTCGTCGTCGAGCTCGTTGGAGCCCGAGAAGAGCGAGCCGTCGCAGTAGGGGACGTAGAGCACGTCGAAGTCGGCGAAGGGGTTCTCGGGGAGCGCGCGGTCGAGCACGTTCACGTCGGGGATGCCGGGCGGCGCGGTGGTGACGGCGAGGCAGAACTCGCTCCAGCACGCACCGCCGCCCTGGAGGAAGATGAAGAGCTCGTCGCCGGGCAGGTCGCGCACGGACGCGCGGAAGGGGGCGCCGCGCATGCAGACGGGGCCGTCGGCGGGATCGAACTCGTAGCTGATCGCGTCGCCGCGCTCGATCGTCTCCACCGGCTCTGCGCGACCGAGGTGCTCGGTGAGGCCGAGGTCGTACGCGATGCGCGCGGGCGAGTCGGCGGGGGGACGCGCGCGCAGCGGATCGGGATCGGACGCGCACGCGGCGAGCACGAGCAGGGCGACGAAGCGAAGCATGCGGGGAGCGTAGTGGGTGCGCGTCGACGGTGGAACGCGTTTCGGGGGCGTTTCGAAGGGCTCGCGCGAACGCGCGAATCTCTCGGAAGTGCGGGTATCATCTGGAATCGCGCTCAAGGGCTCTCGTGAGCGCGAAAATGACGCAATATATCGCGGATTCGCACGCCTTTGGTGTGCTTGGTGTTACGGAATCGCTCTTCATAGTTGTCGAATGAGCGATGATGCGCGAGCGCTCCGGCAACTCATGGCCAAGCTTCGAGCCGCTCTCGGAGCGACCCCGGAGGAAGACCCCATGACGACGCTTGCGACCCCCCGCCCCAGCCTCTACCGCGACATCCACAAGGCCATCCGCGCGATGATGAACGCGCTCGTCGATCGCGCGAGCCGCTGCGACTTCACCGACAGCGGCGCGGTCGCGGCGCTGCGCGAAGAGACCGTGCGCACCTTCGTGCTGCTCGAGTCGCACGCGGAGCACGAAGACCGTCACGTCGCGCCGATCGTCGAGCAACACGCGGCCGAGCTCGCGCACCGGCTCGAGGGCGAGCACGAGGCACAGACCGAGCGCATGGTGCGTCTGCTCTCGATGCTCGACCGGCGTGCGTCCGATGCGGCGGGTCGTGGTCACGCCTTCGTGGTCGCGCTCAGCCGCTTCTTCGCGGAGATGCAGGTGCACATGGCCGACGAGGAAGAGCGCGCGATGCCGGTGATCTGGGAGGCGCTCGACGACGCGGCGATCCTCGCGATCGAGCACGCGATCGTGACCTCGATCCCGCCGGCCGAGATGATGCAGTGGATGCGTTGGTTCCTGCCCGCGCTCCCGGCGCGCGATCGGGACGCGATGCTGGAGGGCATGAAGCAGGGCGCGCCGCCCGAGGCGTTCGCGGCGACGATGCAGCTCGCGCGCGAGGTGTTGCCGGAGAGCGAGGTGCGCGCGCTCGAGAAGCTCGCCGCGTGATCGCCCGCGCGCTCGCCCGGGCTGCGGTCTCGTGATCACGGGCGCGGCCTCGTGATCGGCGGTCTCGCGATCGGCGGTCTCGCGATCTCGGGCGCGGTCTCGTGATCACCGGCACTCTCGTGGTCGCGGCCTGATCGCGTGTCGGGTGTGCTCTTGTGATCGTACGGTCGGCTCGCGGATGCTGCCGAGATGCAGACCGCCGACGGTTACGTCGCGAGCCTCCGAGCTCGCCAGCTCCGACTCTTCGTGGACGGAGAGCTCTGCGCCTCGCCGGTCGATCACCCGAAGGTACGACCGGCGGTGAACGCGGTGGCCGCGACCTACGCGCTCGCGCACGACCCGAAGCATCGCGCGCTCGCCACGCGCGAGTCGGACCTCGTGGGTCGGCCGGTCAACCGCTTCACCGCGCTCTTCCGCGCGCCCGAAGATCTCGTGCGCAAGCTCGAGCTCCAGCGGGTGCTCGGTCGGCTCACGGGCACGTGCTTTCAGCGCTGCGTCGGGCTCGACGGCATCAACGCGCTCTACGTCGCGACGCACGAACGCCCCGTGGCGCGTGAGCGATTCGTGGCGTGGCTGCGCGGCGTGCAGGAGCGCGACGAGATGCTCAACGGCGCGATGACGGACGCCAAGGGCGATCGCAGCCAGCGCCCGCCGGGGCAGCCGGACCACTACGTGCGTGTGGTCGAGCGGCGCGCGGACGGAGTGGTGATCCGCGGCGCGAAGATCCACCAGACCGGCGCGGCCAACGCGCATCAGATCTTGGTGATGCCGGGGCAGGCGCTGCGCGAAGGCGAAGAGGACTTCGCGATCGCGTGTGCGATGCCGGTGGACGCGCCGGGCGTCACGATGGTGCTCGGGCGCCAACCGAGCGACGACCGCCGCGGCGGTCCGGACGCGGGGAACGCGCGCTTCGGCGGACAAGAGTGTGTCGTGCTCTTCGACGACGTCTTCGTGCCGCACGAGCGGGTCTTCCTCGACGGAGATCTCG
This sequence comes from uncultured Sandaracinus sp., assembly GCA_937982655.1. Classification (GTDB taxonomy): domain Bacteria; phylum Myxococcota_A; class Polyangia; order Polyangiales; family Houyiibacteriaceae; genus JACKEH01. The sequence goes on along the minus strand of CALJLK010000078.1, from coordinate 178 downwards.
AGGCGTGCAGCACGCTCGTGAGCACCTTCGCGGGTTACCACCGCGCGAGCTACGGAGGGTGCAAACCGGGCAACCTCGACGTGTTGGTCGGCGCCGCGGATCTGGTGACGCGTACGAACGGCGTGCGGAAGGCTTCGCACGTGCGCGACAAGCTCGTGCAGATGGCGCACCTGACCGA
>CALJLK010000077.1 GCA_937982655.1 uncultured Sandaracinus sp. | reverse complement strand
GGGGCGTCGAGCGCGGGCGGTGCTGGTGCGTCGGGAATGGGCGGCGGCGCGGGTGGGGTGGGCGCGACGGGCGCGACGGGCTCGGTCGCGTCGGCCGCGCTCGACTCCACGCTCACGTCGGTGCTCGCGTCCTCGTTCGTCGAGGCGTCGGCTGCGTCCGTCGAGGCGTCCTCCGTCGTCGCGGCTTCGGCGCTCGGCGCTTCCGTCGCGGGCACCGGCTCCAGCGGCGCCGGCGGCGGCGCGGGCTGCGCCGCGATCTTCCCCGCGAGCCCGAGCACGAGCGCGCACGTCATCCATCGAGCCGTCATGGCTTCCACCGTCCCACTTCCATCGACCTCTTCGGTCGCCCCAACTCTCGTTCGGATCACTCGATTGTCGCGGCGCGCGATCGACCCGCGCGCGCGAACGAAGAGCGCGCGGTCACCCACGCGCTCTCCGTCATCTCACGCGCTCGGTTCAGTCCGCGAGCCCCGGGCAGCCCGTGGCGTCCGCGCGCAGCGGCTGGAGGTTGATGATCGAGATCGTGCTTCCGAAGACCGGCATGCGCTCACACGAGATGATCTCGAGCGGGCCGTCCGCCGTGCGCTTGCCCCACGCCTCCACGAACACGAACTCGCCGTCGGAGCCGACGGGGATGTTGGCGACCGCGAAGAGGCCGTCGACGTGCGACCACGGCTGCTCGGCGCTCGGGAAGTCGTCGCCGTTGAAGTAGCGGTAGTGCGGGTCGTCGTTGCGCATGCCCTCGGCGATCAGGGTGCCGTCCTCGCGGTAGATGCGGATGGTCCCGCCGTAGACGGGGTCTTCGTTGCAGTCGAAGACGGTGCCCGCGACGATCGCGGTGCCCGCCGCGCGGCGGAAGCCGAGCACGGTCGGGATGAGGTTCAGCGTGGCGGCCGAGATGCTGTTGCCCTCGACGGTGGCGGCGCTGGTGGGCGCGATCTCGTTGATCTGCACCGAGCCGTCGATGGTGAGCGAGGGGGAGGGACCCGACTTCGGGAAGACGCGGTACGCGTACCAACCGCCGCCCGGAGCGGTCACCGTCACGCGACCCATCGCGTCCGTGACGAGGTCGGACTCGGGATCGCAGGTGTCGCCGACGACCGGAGCGTTGTCCGGGTAGAACCTCACGCAGAGACCCTCGATCACCTCGTCGGTGCGGAACTCCTTCACCTCGAGGGTGAACTCTTGGTCCGCGCCCGAGTCGTCGGGCGTGGTCCGCATGCCGAAGCACGAGTAGTCGGCCGGCTCCGCGCTGGCGGGGTCGATCCCGATGCCGCTCGGGTCGGTGGGGTCGGCGCCGTCACCGAGCTGGAGGAGCGGTTGGTCGACCGGAGGTGGACCGCCGCCGTCGACGTCCGGCACCTCGCCGTCGACGCCCGGTCCGCCCGAGTCCACGGAACCGCCGTCGGGCGTCGGTGCATCGTCGTCACCACACGCGCCGATCGCCAACGCGAGCAAGGCCCCGAGAAAGATTCGCTTCGTCATCACTTCGTCCCCATTCCACGACGCACCCCGGCGCCGTCCAAGTTGGTGTTCGGTCCGCGCGTGGCGCCGATCCGATCGAACTCGATCAAGGCTCGTACTCCAGCAGCAAACGGAGCTGCGTGTGCAGCCTCTGCCAACCGTCGATGCCGACGGAAACCGTCTCCTCGTAGTGTTCGCCCTCGGCCTCGTCGATGTACGGCTCGTCGGGATCGAGCACGTAGTCGAAGTCCGGCAGGATGTAACCGAGTTGATCGTTGCCGAGGTTGACCAGCGACACGTAGTCGAAGCCGCCGCCGACCTCTTCGCGCAGGTACGGGCCCTCCGGCGCGCGCGAGACGTCGGGCGAGTTGGCCACGCCCTCGTCGATGAACGGGACGTCGTCCGGGCGGAAGCTGCCGTCGTAGCCGCCCACGAAGAGCGCGGGATCGACCTCGCCGGGCATGTAGAGGATGCGCATGCGGCCGACGTCGACCATCGCGATCTCGGTGCGCACGTCGGGCTCGTTCACGCCCGGCACCAAGATGCGGTCCGGATCCCAGTTGAAGCTCTCGCGCAAGAAGAGCTGATTGAGGATCGCGACGTGGAAGCCGCGGTTCTGCACGTCGACGAAGAAACGCGTCGAGCGCACCCGAAGATCTGCGGTCTCTTCGGTTTCCCCGTCCTCGAGCGCGCGAAGCACGAAGTACGCGAACTGTTCGCCCACGACCTGCTTCGTTTGTGCGCCCTGACGTGGGAGCTCCATTCCGTCCCAAGTCTGCGGGCGGATCTCACCGGGGCCGATCTGCGCGCCGATCGCGCCTTCGCAGTACGCCGCCATGCCGCCGAGGCCCGCGATCATCCCGTCGGGGCCTGCCACGCCGTCCTCGATGCCTTCGCGCAAGTGGTGCGGGAAGTCGCTCGAGAGGAGCGAGTTGCGGGTGCCCCAGTACTCGGCGTGCGCGCCGAAGTTCACCCAGGTCGCGATCGTCGCGTCGTCGTCGACCGCCTCGAAGCGCAGGATGAGGGCCTTGTCGTCGATGATGCGCGGGTGGCGCGCGTCGCTGACGTAGCGGTAGGTGCCGCCGGGCTGATCGCGGAAGTCGAAGCTCGCGTATTGGATGCGCGCGCGCTCGAGGTTCGCGGTCGCCATCTCGACCGCGCGCGCGGCGCCGTCGCGGACGCGCTCGAGGTAGTCGGGATCGACGCCGCTCGAGCTCTCGTCGAGGCCGTAGATGCCGAGCGTGTCCGCGCCTTGATGCGTGTGGCTCGCGCAGGTGGCCACGTAGTCGACCCCGAGGGCGGAGTCGACGCGCGCGCGGATGGCGTCGGTGTCGTCGAGGAAGACCGAGAAGGTGTCGAGCGAGACGAGCGCGATCGTGGTCTCGTTCTGGCGCAGCACGATCGCGCGTGCCCACTGCGGATCCGCGATGCCGCTCGCGGGGCGCGGGCTGCCGAAGCCGGCGATGAAGACGGGATCGAAGAGGCCGTTGTCGTTGCGGTCTTCGAACTCGTCGCCGTCGAAGGGATCCCAGATCGCGTCGCCGTTGGTGTCGACGGTGAGGATGTCGACGGCATCGCCGAACGCGGGCGTGATCTCGACCATCGCCGCGCCCACGAAGAGCGCGTCGTCGCCTTCGTCGAGGCAGCCCGCGCGGCCCGGACAGAGCACGTCGGGCTCGAAGGGGGGCGGCCCCGCGTCTTCGCTCGCGTCGGCGTCGCCCGCGTCTTGGGCGACGCCCGCGTCCTCGGGGAGGCCCGAGTCGATCGGCGCGTCGTCGTCGCCGCAGGCGAGCGCGAGCAGGAGCACGATCGAGAGGCGACGCATCGTGAGCCTCAGAACGCCAAGCCGGCGCGCAGCCGGAGCAGACCGACGGTGTTCATCCGCCCGCCATCCGCGTCGTCGAACGCGCGGCCGGGCACCGCGACGCCGCCTTCGATGCCGAGCTCGAGATCGAGATCGCGCGGCAGGCTCAGGTGCGCGACGACCGAGGCGTCGACCTCGATGCCGAGGTCGCGGTTGCGACGGTCGCCGCCGCGCCAGCCGACCTGTCGCGACTCCGCGCGCGCGCGGTAGGGATCGACGACGTCGGTGGTCGCGCGGCCCCACACCCAGCCCGCGCGCACGTCGAGCCACTCGACGGGACGGATCGTGTAGTGGTTGAAGAGGTACGCGGCGCCGGACACGCCGCCGTCGGTGGGGAGCAGGTCGCTGCCGGGGGAAGGGCGGCCGACCAGCTCGTCGGAGCGCGCGAGGTTCGCCGCGCGCGCGCTGCTCCACGCGAGCAGCTCGGGGAAGAGGATGAGCCCGATGCGGTGATCGGGGTGCATGCTCGCGCGGCGCTGCACGCCGTCGTCGGGGTTCGCGTCGCCGCTCGACCAGCCACCTTCGAGCACTGCGTCGACCGTCTCGCCTTCGCGGCCGACCTGCATCGCGAAGAGCCCCTGCCGCACGTCCTGGTTGGGGTTCTCGGTGGTGCGCGCGAGGTTGGCGGTGCCGTGGAAGTAGATGCCTTCGAAGCCCGCGAAGAGCTTGCCGCCCGAGGGCTCCGCGAAGTCCCAGCGCGCGAAGAGGTCGACGATCCAGACCTTCAGGCGCTCCTCGATCTGCGCGGGGATCGGTCCGCCGCCGAGCGCGTCGGAGGTCTGGTGGCGGTACACGACGTACGCGCCGACGCCGCGATCTTCGTCGCCGTAGAGCGCAGCCATCACCGCCTGCCACGCGCGCTGATCTTCGCGCAGGCGCGCGATCGGATCCGCGTACACGAGGTCGCCCGCGAGGATGACGTTGAAGGGCACGTCGGCGCCGAAGGGGCGCGTCGCGAAGAGCACGCGGATGTTGCGGTTGCCGTAGCGGTAGTCGCCGAAGGGGACCTCGTGGTCGCCGTCGTTCGCGAGCAGGCCGAGGCCCCAATGAGACGGCTGCAGACCCGCGCGCACGAGGCCGACCGGCGAGCGCCACGAGACGTAGAGCCAACGCGGATCGACGCCGCCCGCGCGGAAGGCGTCGTGCTCGTCGCGCGGAAGCTCCGCGGTGTCGACGCCGCGCGTGCGGTCGCCGAAGACGAGGCCGTCGAAGAGATCGATCTGACCGACGAGCTCGACGCCACGGCCCGCGAGGCGCGGCGTGAGGCGGAGCCATTGGGTGCCGAAGACGTTCTGGCCGAGCTCGTCGGGGTAGCCCGCGCGCTCTTGCGTCTGCAGCGCGATGTCGGTCATCGCGTGGAAGCGAAAGCGGTACTCGCCGGAGAGCGCGAAGGGGCCCCGCTCGCGGTAGAGGGTGGGTGCCTCGGCGCTCGTGTCGGCGGTGGCCTCGTCTTCCGCACCCTCGGCGAGGGCTGCGCGTACGGCGTCCTCGTCGACGGGCTCGGCGCCGGCGGCCTCCAGCGCGGCACGGATGGCCGCGTCCTCGTCGTCCTCCGCGGCGTCGTCTTCCGCGGCGTCGTCTTCCGTGGCGCCCGCAGCGCTCGCATCGGTTGCGGCTTCGCTCGCCGCGTCGGCATCGTTCGTAGCCTCGGCGTCTTCGCTCGGGCCTTCCTCGGGCGTCGTCGCGTCGCCCTCCGCCGGCGCGCTCTCCTCGGTGGTCACCGCGTCACCGATCGCGCCCTCGACGGAAGCGTCTTGCGCCACCACCGACGACGACACCGCCGCCGACGCCGCCGTCAACGACACGCAGAGCCAAACCCGAGAGGCACACCAACGCTTCATGAAACCCCGAAGTGAGCGGGACCGTACTCGCAGCGCCCGTCGGCTTTCAACGTCGCGCGCTTACACCTGCTGCGATGCGACGTGGTCCGCGCGTCTCCTCACGCTCTCGACCTCGGCCGCCGCCGGCGTCCACGACCTGACGTACGCGTTGTGGGGGCTCGCTTCGGATCGCGCGCAACCTCGTTCGGCTGCTATCTCTGCGCGGTGACCCGATTCTTCGTGCGCCGCGTCCGGCGACCGCTCGGCCCGAGCGCCGTATTGCCCGCGCTCCTCGCGTCCTTCGCGTGCTTCGCGCTCGCGTGCGGGGACGACGAGCCGCGCGTCCCCGTGCGCGTCCCGAGCGATCCGAGCGCGGACACGCGTGAAGAAGCGCCGTTCGAGCCGCGCCGTGGCGAGTCCTTCGCGTCGGGCACCCACCAGGTCTCGGTCGAAGGCGTGACCATCCCGGACGCCGCGCTCGCGCATGCCTTGCTCGTTCTGGATCTCGACGCGGACGGCGATCGCGACGCGCTCTTGCTCCGCAGCGATCCGAGCGCCGGCACGGTCGGGGTGTCGGTCGCGATCCGCGAGGGCGCCGCGTTCCGCGTACGCGCACCGTCGCCGCTCCCGCTCGAAGGCTGCACCGTTCGGAGCGCGACCCTCGCGCACCCGACGCGCAGCAGCTTCGTCGCGGAGGTGCAGACCGAGTGCGCGCCGAGCGCGAACGCGGTGACTCCGACACCGAGTCCGAGTCCGACCGCGGAGCAGCGCACGCACCGCTGGATCCTCTCGAACGAGCCCGCGCCGCGGGTGCGCCTCGTGACCTCCACCCGCGGCGAGACCGCGCTCTCGTTCGCGTTCGAGGATCTCGACGACGACCGACACGAGGACGTGCGCGCGACGGTGTCGGTGGCGGGACGGGAGCTGACGCTGCGCTGGCTCGATCGACCGGGAGGGCTCGCGCTCGACGCGGGTGAGCCCGCGACCTCGGTGCGCGCCGCGATGAGCGAGTCGCGTGAGCTCGGAGCGTCGCTCGCGCGTGCGCTCTGTCGCGGCGACGCGGCGTCGCTTCGTGTCGGGCCCGGCTCGTGGGGTCTCGATTGTCCGGAGGAGCTGCTCGGCGCGGCGCGCGTCGCCGAGACGGATGCGTGGCTCCGCGCGGGTCGGCTCGAAGAGGCGCTCCTCGCGATCGACGCGGGCGCGGTCGCGTCGGCGGAGGCGCTCGACGCGGCGGCGGCGCCGGGGATCACCGCGACGCGGCTCCCGTTCGGATATCGCGGTGAGCCGAGCCTCGACCTCGCGCACGTCGCGCTCGCGTTCGTCGGGTCCTCCGAGGGACCACCCGCGCTTCGTGTGGAAGGAGCGTCGATCGATCGCGTCGCGCGTGACGGAGGCGCCAGCCCGGGCGACGCGCTGCCCGCGCCGATCCGATCGAGCGACGATCCGCCGTGGGTGCTGACGCGGGTGCGGTCGCGGGGCTGTGCGGTCGACGTCACGCTCGCGTCGTTCCGCGATGGCGTGCTCGGCGGCGTGCACGAGCTGGTCGATCCCACGGCGTGCGCGGACGACGCGCGGTCCGGCGAGTGGCGCGCGCTCGGTTGGGCGCCGCAGGGCATCCTCGTCGCGCGGCTCGGCGAGCGTCGTGTGCTGCCGATCACCACCGATGGGCTCGCGGCTGGAACCCCCGTCGCGCTCGAGGCCGACGCGCCGTGGCCCGCGCCCGTGCTCGGCGCGCGCATCACGCCCGACGGTTCCACGTGGATCCTCGAGCGTCGCGAAGGCGTGCTCCACGTGCGCGACGGGCGCGCGTCGCTGTGGCGCCCGAGCGGATGGAGCGAGGGCGAAGCGCCGAGCGCGGCGGCGATCTCTCCCGACGGGCGTGAGGTCGCGGTGCTGCGTGGGGACGCGATCTGGATCTTGAGCGCGCCGTGATCGGGTCCACACGCAGTCCGCACGTCGATCGGGTCAGCGCGTCGAAGAGGCGCGAGGGGCGCGTCCGGGCACGGCTGTTGAATCGCTGGACGTAGGCTGCTACTCCGCCGCCTCGATGAAGCTCACGGCGGCGCTGCTTTTCCTCGCCCTCGCCGGATGTCGGACCGGGCAGGACACGCCACAGCCGACGCCGTGCATGTCCGACAGCGAGTGCCGCGCGGATCGCATCTGCCACGAGGGCCGCTGCCGCTTCCTCGAGGAGGTGCGCGCGGAGCTCGCCGGGCCGAGCTCGGTCGGAGGCGACGCGCCGGCCGACGCTGGAGCCGAGACCCCCGAGCAAGACGCCGCGGCTGCGACGGTCGAGGTTCCGATGGGCTCCGAGAGCCCGATGTTCATGGGCGGCGTGCGTCATCGCGGCCGCACCGCGCACGCGGGTCCCGCGACGACGCCCACGCGCCGCTGGACGCACCGCACGCGCGCGCGTGTCTTCGCTTCGCCCGTGGTCGGGCCCGACGGCACCGTCTACGTCGGCAGCCTCGACCGCACGTTCTCCGCTGTCGCGCCCGACGGGACGCTGCGCTGGCGCTACGTCGCGGGCGACAAGATCTACGCGAGCGCCGCGCTCGCCACCGACGGCACGGTGTACGTCGGAAGCCTCGACCATCACCTCGTCGCGCTCGACGCGAGCGGTCGTGTGAAGTGGCGTCTCGATCTCCAGGACGAGATCGACGCGAGCCCCACCGTCGGCCCCGACGGAACCATCTACGTCTCCGCGGGTGGCGTGTACGCGATCGATCCGGCGGGCGCGGTGCGTTGGCACGTGCCCACGGCGTCGCACGTGCGCAGCGCGCCCGCGCTCCATCCGAACGGTCTCGTGATCGTCGGCACGCCCGAAGGCACCGTGCTCGCCATCCGCACGAACGGCGAGGTCGCGTGGCGCGCGGAGGCCGGCGCGAGCATCGACGGCGCAGCGTCGATCACGGACGAAGGCCTCGTGGTCATCGGCACCGATCGCGGCCACGTGGTCGCCTTCGACGCGAGCGGCACCGAGCGTTGGCGCTTCGAGACGGGCGACGACGTCCGCGCGACGCCCGCGATCGCGCCCGACGGCACGCTCGTGGTCGGCAGCTACGATCGCCACGTCTACGCGCTCACGCCCGCCGGCCAGCTCCGTTGGCGCTTCGAGACGACGGGACGTCTTCGCGCGTCCGCGCGCATCGATCCCGAAGGCCGCATCTACGTCGGCTCGCAAGACGACGGCCTCTACTGTCTGTCGGCGACGGGCGAGCTCCTCTGGCGCGTCGAGGTCGGCCAAGACATCGACAGCACCGCCGCGATCGGACCCGACGGAACGCTCTACGTCGGCGCGGACGACGGCGGCCTGCACGCGTTCGCGAGCCGTTGAGCGCGCGAAGACCACACGCACCGCTCACGCGCCGCTCGACGCACTGGGCTTGACGCGCGTGCCACTCGACGGACCGCGCTCGATGGACCGCGCTCGACGCACCGCGCCGCTCGCGAGGTCGCTATCCTCCACGCTCGATGGAGCTCGACACCTCGCGCCTCGACCTCAACCTGCTCGCGGCGCTCGACGTGCTCCTGCGCGAGCGCAACGTCACGCGCGCGGCGAAGAAGCTCGGCATCACGCAGTCGGCGATGAGCCACAAGCTCAAGCGTCTGCGCGAAGAGCTCGGCGATCCGCTCTTCGTGACCGCGCCGGGAGGGCTCGCGCCCACCGCGCGGGCGGAGAGCCTCGAGGAGCCCTTGCGTCGCGCGCTGCAAGACGTCGCGGCCGCGGTCCGCGCGAGCGCGCCCTTCGATCCGAGCACGGCGGAGCGCGAGGTGCGCGTGGCGTGCGTCGACGCGATCGAGCTCACGCTGCTCCCCGAGATCCTCGCGCGGCTCGCCCGAGAGGCGCCGAAGATTCGGCTCTCGATCCGTCGTCGCGGTCCACGTTCGATGGAGGAGCTCGCGAGCGGGGAGCTCGATCTGATCGTCGCGCCGGGCGGCGTGCCGGGCGTCGGCTACGACGAGCTTCCGGGCGTGCAGCGTCGGCTGCTCGGCGCGGACGGGTTCGCATGCGTGGTGCGCGCGGACCACCCGCTCGTCCGCAAGCGTCTGACGTTGTCGCGCTTTCTCGAGCTCGATCACCTGCTCGTGACGCCGGGTGGGACTTCGCTCGGCGTGGTGGATCAAGTCCTCGCCAAAGACGGCCTCTCCCGCCGCGTCGCAGTCACCATCCCGAGCTTCGTCAGCGCGCCCTTGCTCGTCGCGCGCACGGATCTCGTGCTCACGTGCCCGACGAGCGTGGCGGAGGTCGCTTCGCGCGTGGTGCCTTTGCGCGTGCTGACACCGCCCATCGCGCTGCCCACGATCCCGCTCTTCCTCTTCTGGCACGTGCGGGTCCAACACGATCCCGCGCACCGTTGGATCCGTGAGTTCGTGCTCTCGACCTTCGTCGCCACCGCGGCCGGCAAGGCGGGTCGGCCGGCGCCGACCGCCGGGAAGTGAGCTCCCGGGGGCCTTCGCCTCCTTCGAACCCCTCGTTCGAAGCGCGCGGCGCCATCGATCCTGTCGATGGACGTCATGAAGAGCATGCGTTGGGCTCATGACCCGCCGCTCTCCACGATGAGGGCATGCGCACGTCAGCCCCAGTCCTCCTCCTGCTCCTCCTCGCCGCTTCACCGGCCCTCGCCGACGACCCACCGACCTCGCCGGCCTCCGACGGCGCTTCGACCGCGTCGCCCGACGTGTCGATCGGCGTCGGCGCCCGCGTGAGCAACTTCGGCGCTGGTGGCGCGCTCGAGCTGCGCCTCCGCACGGCGTCCGAGATCCAGATCGGCGTCGACGCCTCGGCGGGCCGCGATTGGGACGTGTTCGTGGGTGGCTACGCGGGCCACGACGCGCGGCGCTTCGACGTCGGCGCGAGCCTGCTCGCCCCGGTGTGGCGTCGCGACGACGTCACGATGTCGATCGGCGCGCGGGCGCACGTGCGACGCCTCGCGAGCGCGACGAGCGCGAGCAACCTCGCGCCGACGTCCTCGTGGGCGGCGGGGCTCGATCTCGCGCTCTTGCTCCACGCACCGATCCGCGAGCGCGGGATGCTTCGCGTCGGCGCCGTGGTGCCGATCGGCTTCGAGGTCTCCCCCGAGTTTCATGCGGACACCACCGGCAGCGGCGGCGCGTTGCTCGCGCTCGGCGGCGCGGTCGCCCTCTCCGATCACCTCGCGCTCACGGTCGACGTCGACGCCGGCGGCGCGTTCGGCGCGAACGGCGACGGCATGAAGCTCCTCGCGCGCGGCACGGTCGCGCTGCGTTTCCAGCCCGGCGCGCGTCGTTGGCTTCGTTTCTGAGCACGTCCTCCTCTCTCTCGCCCTTCGGAGCTTCTCATGCGTACGAACTTCCTCGCTCTCGTGCTCTTCGTCTCGCTCGTCTCGTTCGCGTCGCTCTCGTCCACCGCGCGCGCCGACGAGCGGCCTTTCGCGGCGCCCTTCGTCGGCATCGACTGGCGGGTCAACGGCCTCGCCGATCACGTCAGCCACGGTCCCGGCTTTCAGCTCGGCGCGTTGCTCTTCCGTGGCCACCTCAAGGTCGGCATCGCGGGCTTCTCGCGCCCCGGCCCGCTCAACCCCGCGACCTTCCGCGTCGCGCTCGAGGAGACGACGTACCGCGGCCAGTCGACCCTCGATCTTCGCAGCGACGGTGGCGTGGTCGGCGTCTTCGTGGCGCCGCGCTTCACCATGCCGGGCCTGCCTTGGCTCGACGTCGAGCTCCCCATCTTGGTCGGACAAGGCGCGTTCGGCTTCTATCTCCACGGAGAGGATCGCGAGACGCCGGACGGCCGACGCGTGAGCGAGTGGGAGAACGAGCTGCTCGACGGGAAGGACGCGTCGTTCGGGATCGCGGTCGACGTCGGTCTGCGCCTCTCGTTTCGCACGCCGGCGTCGTGGCTGCGTCCCTACGTCGGCGTCCACTACACGAACGTGATCGGCTACGACGCCTTCGTGCGCAGCGACTACTCGGGCTTCGGCGGCGTGGCGGGCGTCGAGGTCGGCGGCTTCTGATCTTGCGCCCCGCTCACGGGATCACGTGCAGTGCGATCAGCGTGAGCATCACTGCCAGCAGAAGCCGTCGCGCGACCGGGTCGTCGCGACGCGCGGTGAGCAGCGCGATGGCCACGACGACCGCGAGCGCCCCGTGTCGTGTGGGCGCGTGGTCGAGGAGGTCGAAGCCCGCGAGACCGAGCGCGAGCGCGCCGTGGGTGAGCGCCAGGGCCGCAGCGAGCGCAGCGACGACACGGCGCGCGCGTCGCCAGAACGGCACCGCGAGAAAGAGCACCAGCGTGAGCCAGCCGAGCGGGGAGGTCACAGCATCTCCAAGAAGCGCGCGATGCGTTCGTGCGATTCGGTGTCGACCCGGTGCACGCCTTCGCCGTCCGCGAAACGATCGGGGGAGCTGCGCGCGAGCCCGACGAGCGAAGGGGTGTCCCACGTCCCACGTCGCGCGCGACCGAGCTCAGCGCCGGTGCGCGCGCGTCGATCGGTGAACGCGGGGAACGCGTGACACTCCGCGCAGCCCGAGCCCACGAAGGCGTCGAGCCCGTCACGCACGTCGTCGAGCGAGCGTGCGTCGCGAGCACTCGAAGGCTCGCCATCGCGCGTAGGTCGATGCTCGATCGCGGTCCCACCCCGCGCGCGGCCTTCGAGCCACACCACCAACGCCGGCACGTCGACCTCTTCGCGCCAGCCGCCGAAGAGTCGCGCGCTCTGTGCGATCAACGTCTCCAGCGAGCCGTAGGCGGCGCTTCGAAAGTAGGGCGGCGTGAGGGTCAGGTTTGCGAGCTCGGGCGCCGCACGTGGAGTCGAGCTCCCGTGGATCGGGCCGAGTCGGTGCGTCGCGTCGCCGCCGTCGACGTGACAGCTCGCGCACGCGAGGCCCGAACGTGTCGGCGCGTGAAACGCTCGCGCGCCGGGCGACGGGGCCGCGAGCTCGATCGTCTGCCAGCGTTCGCCGCGCCAGATGCCGATCCTGCCCTCGGGCTCCGCGAGCAAGACACGTACGCCCGCCGCGGGGATCGCCAGCCCGGTCGGCGTGGCGAGCGCGCGTGGTAGAGGGCCTAGAGCCTGATCCAGGATCGGCGTCGGCGCTTCGCGCCCTGGGCACGCACCCTGAGGCATCCACTCGCGCTCGAAAATACCCGGCATTTCCTTCGGCGAGCGGATGCCCCATGGCACGCACCCAGACCACGAATCACTCAACGCCGATCCTGGATCAGGCTCTAGTCGAAGGTCTCCGCCCTCTTCGATCGCTCCGAGCTCGCTGCTCCCCGCGAACGCCACGACCAGCTTCTCACCGTCGAACGCGAGCGCGCGTGGGAGCAGCCCTGCGTCCACCGCGCCCGGATGATCCTGTCGCCGCGTTCGACGCGCGGTTCGAATCACACGCGAGATCGAGAACGTGCGCGCATCGAGCTCGAGCACGGCGTCCTCCACGTAGTGGTTGCCGGCCTCGTGCTCGATCGCATCGATCGCATCGACTGCGTTGGTCGCGATCGCGAGCCGCGCGCCGCGCACGGCCATCGCGATCACGTCGCCGGGCAGCGTCGTCCGCGACGTGATCGCAATCCCCTCACGCTCGTACGTCGGGATCGACACCCGCACGAGCTGCCTGCCACGTGCCGCGAAGATCGCGTCGCTCACTGCCAGATGCACCGGCGGAAAGCCGAGCGGGACGTCGCGCACGGGGACGAAGCCACGTTCGGTGCGACGCGCGAAGCGGAGCGTGCTCCCGACCGCGATCGCGATCACGTCGCCCGCCGCGACCATCGCGTCCACGGGCCCGCAGTCCCAGCGATGCACGCCGTCGACGATCGCGCGATCCGTACCCCACACGATCGTGTCGCGCGTCGACACACATGCGCGCACGGGCTCGTCGCGGTGCTCCGTGCGCACACCGCCGTTCGTCTCCACCACGGTGACCCGCGACGAACGCGGCGCGTCGATCAGCACGACGCGATCGTGACTCGCGCAGCCGATCCGTGGACGTGGCGGATTCGGTGGATCGAGCGTGATCGACGGCGCGCCGTCGATCGCGACGACCGCAGCCCCTTCGATGGCGGGCGGCGCGTCGAGCGCGAAGAGGCCGTGCCCGAGCGACAGGCCATCGCTGCGTACGTCACGAGCCTCGTCGAGCAGCGCCACCCGCTCCGCGTTCGGCGCCGATACGAAGTGCCGCTCGCCGGGTACGAGGCGCGTCGGGAACACCGACGGCGTCCGATCGAGCGCCCACGCCGCACGCGCTCGCGGCGCGAGGCCGTCGAGACCTTCGCGTCGCACGAGCGATTCCGTCTGCGGCGCCAGCGTCGCGAGCCCGAGCGCGATCCCGAAGGCTCCGAGCGCGACGCGAAGATCCGAAGGCCACGCGCGCCACCGCGTCTCGCCGATGCGCAGCAGCAGCGTCGAAGCCACGAGCGCGAGCACGAGCGCCGCGAAGCTCGCGTGTGGCACGAGCGCCCACGCGCCGAGCCACACGCCCAGCCGCCATACGAGCTCTGCGCGTCCGTTCACGCGCCGAAGATGCCACGCACGGAGGTCGCGCGGAGCGCGCGCGCCTTCGCGGCCGCGGGCTCTGCGTGGGCGGGGAGTTCGTCGGAGATCACGCTGCGGCGATCACCCGTCGAGCACGCACCGCACTCCGCCGAGATCCATCTCCGCGATGCACTCGTTGCAGGCGTTGCAGCGCGTGCGCTCGAGCGCGCCGCGCGCCATGAGGTTCGGCAGATCCGGATCGGCGATCAGCGCGCGACCGAGCACCACGAAGTCGAAGCCCTCTTCGCGTGCACGTGCGATCGAGGCGCGGGAGACGAGCCCGCCGAGGAGCGCGACGGGCATCTTCACGGCGGCGCGGAGACGCCGCGCGAGCGGCAGGAAGAACGTCTCTTCGAAGGGGTAGGGGCGCAGGATGAGGCCCCCGAGCACGCGCATGCCCAGGCGCGTGACGAGCTCGGGCTGCGCCGCGGCCATGCGCTTCAGCGGGAAGCCTCCGCGCAGGAGGAAGAAAGGCGTGCGGCTCGTGAAGCCGCCGCTCGGCACGATCAGATCGACGTCTCCGCTCGCCTCGAGCGCGCGGGCGACGACGATCGCGTCCTCGATCGTGAGGCCGCCGTCGAAGCCGTCGTCGAGGTTCGTCTTCGCGAGGACCGCGCGGTCGCGACCGACGGAGCGTCGCACGCGTTCGAGCACGGCGAGTGGGAGCGCGAGGCGTCGCTCGGCGGAGCCGCCCCAACGATCGGTGCGATGGTTCGTGGCGGGCGAGAGGAACTGGCTGAGCAGGTAGCCGTGGCCGAGGTGGATCTCCACCGCGTCGAAGCCGAGCTCGACCGCGCGCGTGGCGGCTTCGCCGAACGCGTCGATCACCGCGCGGATGTCGGCTTCGTTCATCTCGCCCGCGAAGGGAACTCCAGACGAGGCGCCGTAGGCGTTGAGGGTGCGCGAAGGACCGCGCGGCGCGCGACCGCGTTCGTCGCGCAGCTTGCTGAAGAAGCCGGCGTGTCCGAGCTGAAGCGAGACCGCGGCGCCCTCGTCGTGGACGCGTCGCACGAGCTCGCGGAGCTTGCTCGCCGACGCGGGCCCGAGCTGGAGCTGGTCGCCGAAGGTGCGCCCGGACGAGGCGACCGCGCAGTACGCGACGGTCGTCATGCCGACCCCGCCGCGCGCGAGGCGGACGTGATGCTCGACGAGGGCGTCGGACGCCACGCCGCCGGGGCTCATGCCTTCGTAGGTGGCGGCCTTGAGGAGGCGATTGCGGAGGCGAAGCGGGCCGAGCGTCGCGGGCTCGAAGGCATCCATGCGCGCGAGGATAGAGCAGACGTCGCGAGTCCCGCGGTCGATTCGTGGAAGCGATGCGCCGATCGGCGGCGCCGTCTTCGCGCGCGCGCGACCACGCTCGAGCACGCCAGGATCGCGCTCGCGCGACCACGCTCGAGCACGCCAGGATCGCGCACGCGCGACCACGCAGGAGCACGCCCGGATCGCGCACGCGCGACCACGCAGGAGCACGCCAGGATCGCGCACGCGCGACCACGCAGGAGCACGCCAGGATCGCGCTCGCGAGCGTGTACGCTCGGGCCGTGACGACGCTCGAAGATCGGCTCGTGGTGATCACCGGCGCAGGGGGAGGAATCGGCGAGGCGCTGGCGCGCCGAATGAACGCCGCGGGCGCGCGGGTCGTGCTGACCGACGTCCGCGCCGACGCGATCGACGCGCTGGCGAGTGAGCTGCCTCGGGCGCGCGCGCGCGCGATGGACGTGACGCGGAGCGCGGACTGGGACGCGCTCGCCGACGAGCTCGCGCGCGAAGGGGGCGCGGACGTGCTCGTGAACAACGCGGGCATCACCGTGCTCGGCGCGTTCGCGGATCAATCGCTCGGCGATCTGGAGCGTGTCCTCGACGTGAACCTGCGCGGCGTGATCTACGGCTGCCACGCGTTCGTGCCGCAGCTCGTCGCGCGGCGAGGACACCTCGTGAACGTCTCGAGTCTCGCGGGGGTCGTGGCGTTTCCTTATCAGTCCACGTACTGCGCGACGAAGTTCGCGGTCCGCGGGCTGAGCGCGTCGCTGCGGATGGAGCTCGCACCGCGAGGGGTCGGGGTGACCGCGGTGTTGCCGGGCGCGATCGCGACGCGGCTGCTGGAACGGGCACGAAGCTACGATGGCGCCGCGTCGCAGAAGATGGTCGAGCTGATGCTCGCGCACGGGACCCCGCCGTCGCGCGTCGCCGATCGCATCGTGCGGGCGATCGAACGCGACGAAGGCGAGGTGGTGATCGGTTGGGATGCCCACGCGACGACGGCGCTCGCGGCGATCGCACCGCGGGTGTTGCGGCGCGCGCTCACCGCCGGGTTTCGGGTGCGTGACCGTTGACGCGAGCCCTCGACGCGAGCCCGACGCGAGCACGAAGGGGGCGTGCGCGTTCTCGCGCGTGAGTCCGGTTCGAGGTCGGTTCGAGACGGTTGAGGACCATGTGGCGACGGTTCGCGACCCGGGGCGATTCGATGGTTCGGTCGCCTGACGGCGACGCTCACGTGACGTCGGGTCGCACGGCCTGTCGGCCGGCTCCAAAAACGTCAATCGGCGTCGATCGAGGCGCCACGCAACGCGGTGACGCGCGGGTACCTTCCGCGGCCGTGTCGGCACGTACCCTTCGCCTCGGCGCCTTGGTCGCCTTCGCGTGGCTCCTCGCGAGCCGCGCTTCTGCGAACCCGGAGCCTCCTTCGGCCGACGCGCGTGTGGTCGGCATGGCGGGCGTCGCGATCGCGACCGTCGACAGCCCCGCCGCGCTTCTGCACAACCCCGCGCAGCTCGACCGCATCGAACGCTTCGCGATCACCGCCTCGGCGACGTCGTTGCTCGTCGATCTTCGTGCCCCCTTCGCGGGGCTCGGCAGTGAGGTCGACAGCGGGTTGATCTACGCGCCGCTGCCCTTCCTCGGTGTGGTCGGACGTGTGCATCGGCGCCTCGCGCTCGGGGTCGGCGCGTACGTGATCACGGGCTTCGGTGGTGGCTTCCCCACGGTGAGCTGCTTCAGCTACGGGGACGCGAGCGCGTGTGGGGATCCTTCGCGAACCGACGCGACCACGCTCGAGACGCCGATCGAGCAGAGCGTCACGCTCTTCGTCGGCGAGCTCGCGGTGCCGCTGCAGGTGACCGTGGTGCCGGAGGTGTTGAGCGTCGGCGTGACGTTCCGGCTCCCGTACGGACGCCAAGCGGTGAACGCGGTGCAGCAGGAGCCACTCACGGGATCGTGGGCTCCGGCCGAGCAGGACCTCGACGGCTTCGGTGTCCCAGGGGTCTTGATCGGCGTGACGTATCGGCCGATCCCGGAGCTCGCGCTGGCGGCGGTGTACCGGTCGAAGGTGTGGGTGAACATGTCGGGCATCACGGAGGTGCCTTTCGGGAGCGGCGATCCGATCGCGATCGCGACCACGACGCGCTGGTACGTCCCGCACATGATGCGTTTCGGTCTGGCGCTCACGACGTGGCGCGACCGGCTCACGCTCTCGAGCGAGCTGCGCATCCAGCTCCACCGCACCGCGAACGAGACGCAGGTCTTCGATCTCCAACCCGACGGCGTGCTCGCCGCGCTCGTGCCCGACACCGTCGCGCAGTTTCGTTGGAAGAACGTCTACATCGGATCGCTCGGGGGCGAGGTCTGGGCGCTCCCGCGCATGGCGCTCCGCTTCGGCGGCACGCTCGCGCGCAGCGCGTCGAACGGCAGCACGATGACTGCGTTCTCGCCGCCGCCCGGGCTTCAGATCTCGGTGTTCGCAGGGCTCGGCGTGCGCGCTGGGCCGCTCGACGTGGATCTCGCGCTCGGCTGGGGCGGCGGGCCGGCGTATCGGCGAGAGACGAACGATCCGGTGCTCTGCACGTCGGTGCACCCCGACGAAGAAGAACGACCGCGCTACACGCCGGGTCGCAGCTCGTCGTTGCTCGCCGGCGGAGGCTGCGCGGGCGAGTACCACGTGAGCTCGTTCTTCCTCGGGCTGTCGGTGACGTACCGCATGGGGCGTGGTGAAGCGGAGACGGAGACCGAGTTGGAGACGGCGACGGAGTCCGAGACGGAGTCGGAGTCGGCGACGGAGTCGGAGACGGAGACCGAGACCGAGACGGAGACGGAGACCGAGACCGAGACCGAGACCGAGACGGAGACGGAGACCGAGACCGAGACCGAGACCGAGACCGAGACCTGACCGCCACGCGCGCCACCGTGCCGCGCTCACACGAGTCTTCACGCCAACGACGCGTGACCGACGCTGCGCCTTCCCGCACTTCGAATGGTCGACGAGCGCTGGGCAAGATCCGCTCTCGACCCGCGCTCACTCGCACCGATCGACGCACACCCCGTCCGCGCACGCGCCGCTCTCGCATCGCGAGAAGCCACCGCACGACTCCCCGAGCGCGCGCAGCGGCACGCAGACGTCCAAGTCGCAGGCGAATCCTGCTCGACATCCGATGGTGGGATGGCGCGTGGAGCACGCGCTCCGTTCGTCGCCCAGAGAACGACGACACACGTAGTCCGGGCGATGGCAGATGAGGCC
>CALJLK010000076.1 GCA_937982655.1 uncultured Sandaracinus sp. | reverse complement strand
CCGCCTCGAAGATCGGCGCCACCAAGAACGCGTCGCCGACCACGTAGCGCCAGTCGTCCTGCCACGCCGCGAGGTCCGCGCCCACGGGCGCCATCATCGTCGCGCGCCCCGCGTACGCCTCCTCGGCGAGCGAGAACCAGAAGGGCACCATCTCCGAGTGCAGCGTCGCCCAGTAGCGATACACGGGCAGGATCGTCGCGGAGTCCGGCACCGCCCACGGCTCGAGGTTCGCGCGGCCGTGGAGCTGGAAGAAGGGCATCGTGCCCGCGAGCGCGATCCAACGCGCGAAGACCTCTCCGTCGTACGGGATCACGCGCCCGAGATCGTTCTCGTCGCGATCGAGGTAGCCGCCGATGTCGCTGCCGAGCACGACGTAGCCCGCCTCCATCGAACGAAACGCGTGATCGAGGATGTCGATCACGCCCGTCCAGTCGCGGTGGTTGTCGCCGAGCCAGACCACCGGCGCGTGCTCGGGTCGCGCGTAGAAGCGCGCCGGGATGTCGTACGAGACGTCGTACGCGCGGACCATCGTGACGAACTCTTCGCCGCGCACGTGCACGCCGTAGCGGAGGAAGTCCGCGTAATACGCCTCCGAGTATTCCTGCACCGTGCGATCGCCCGCGAAGGTGCGGAGCGAGTCGAGGTAGGTGTCGGGCTCGTCGCGCAGGTAGCTCTCCCCGAAGTCGAGCTTCCATCCGTCGATGCCGAGGTCGAGCACCGCGTGCTGCTGCGCGCGCCACCACGCGACCGCCTCGGGGTGGAAGAAGTCGACCGCCGCGCCGTCCCCCTTCCACCAGTTGTAGCGGGCACCGTCGTTCACGAAGAAGCCGCATGCGCGCCCTTCGGGATAGTTCGGCGAGGCGCTCACGTAGCGGTCGCCTCCGGTCTCGAGGTCGTAGCTCCGCGTGTTCACCATCTGCGTGACCCAGAGGACGATCCGCACGTCGCGCTCGTGGAGCCAGTCGACCATCTCGCCGAACTCCGGGTAGCGACCCGGGTTCGGGACGAAGGTGTTGTAGTGAGTCTCCCAGGGAGAATCGATCACCACCGCGCCCACCGGGATGTCGCGATCGAGGAAGCCCTGCACGAACGAGTAGGTGTCGTCGCGATCGGAGATGTCCTTCGAGATCCACGGCTCGAACGCCCAACGCGGCGTGTGGCGTGGCGGATCGGCGATCTCTTCCGCAGACCCTCCCGTCCACGTGCACGCGTTGGCGTCGGGCGCCGCGTCGGCGGTGCCGGCGTCGGAGGGCGCGTCGAGGCCGGCATCGCGCGGGGCGTCGTCGTCCCCACAGCCGAAGAACAACACACAAGAGACGAAGAGCGCGGTACGGCGGAACATCGCTCGCGAGCCTAACAAACACGATTCACGTCCGCGCGAGTCCGTGAAATCCGACAGGTCGGAGGATCACCACGGAGCGAGGGTTTCCACGGGGCCGAGCGCGACGGCGGACACGCTCCGCTGAGCTCCAGCGAGGTTCGTGCGGTCTCGTTCATGCGGCTCTCGCTCCACGTTCCGCGTGATCTCGTGCGGCTCGACGTGTCCTGCTCCCTTCACGCGCCGACCGCGCTCGCGCCGCCGCGCTGAATCGCGCATCCTCCCCGCTCGTCGGAGCCCTCACCGTGCGCCTCACGCTCTCCTGCTCGCTCGTCGTCCTCGCGTCCGCCTTCACCGCGGACGCCCACGCGCAGCGAACCTTCGCCCAAGTCGCGGACCACGCGAGCGAGATCCCCGGCGATTGGCAGCGCTTCGTGGCTCCCCTCTTCGAGCGCTGCGAAGGCGCCGACGCGCGTTCCTGCGAAGCCCGACGACGCCGCGACGAACGCACGCTGCGCACGGGCTCGTGGCTGATCTCGATCCCCGCCCGCGAGCTCGTCGAGGTCGGCCCTTACGAGTCCGTGCGCGAAGGCTTCGTGGTGCGCGTGCCAGACCTCGTGCTGCGCACACCGAGCGGCTGGCTCACCACGGCCGCGCCCGTCGATGGCGCGCTGCCAGTCGGCATCCTCGCCGAACGCTTCTTCGTGGTTCCCCCCGATCGCGCGGAGCGCTTCTTCGGGCGCAACGATCCGGCGCGGCTCCGCCTGCGCGCGGTGATCCGCTTCGGCCGCGCGTGGACGGCGGGCGAGCAACGCGGGGTCGTGATCTCGGTCGACGCGGTGCAGGTCTTCAACGAGAGCACGGGCGACGTCCTGCTCGACTCGCTTTCGGACGCGCCCTCCCCGCCGGGCGGCGCGGAGCGGCTCGCGAGCCGCTTGCAGATCTGGGACGCGACCCAGCTCCGCGAAGCCCGTTGGCGCGCTCCCGACGGAACGCCCGTGCTCTTCTCGGTGCGCGTGGAGCGCGGCGAGGGTGAGACGAAGATCCCGATCCTGCTCGAGACGCGCGGCGTGATCGCCAACGAAGTGACGCGCTTCACCGCGCCGTGCTGCGACGCGAGCCTCGCGCTCATCCCACGCAACGAGGCGGGCGTGCTCGTGGTGTTCACGGAGCGTCGCCCCACGAGCGACACGCCCGGCCGCGGCTACGTGCTCTTGCTCGAGTGGCAGAACGGCCGCTTCGCGCAGCGGGCGCGCTGGGAAGGCAGCAACGCCGAGACGCCGCCCGCGTGGGTCACGGATCCGAGCGCGCCAATGCCGCCACCGCGCGATTGATCGACGGCGCGCCAGTGGCGCCGCGGCGATGGATCGACGGCGCTCCGCATCGACGGCACGAGTCGCGGCTCCTCGGCGTCGATGATCCGCGAAAACTCGAAGGCGCGCTGCGCGTGTTCGAGAGCCGCGTGGACGCTTCTGCTCTACGCGTGCGCGCCGCTCGCGAGCTCCGCCTCCGCGAGCGCGACGATGCGTTTGATCATCGAGTGCAGCCCGTTGCTGCGCCCGGGGCTCAGGTGTTTGTCGAGCCCGAGCCGCGCCAGCACCGCGCGATGATCGAAGGCCACGATCTCGGCCGGCGACTTCCCGTCGAACATGCGCATCACGAGCGCGACGAGCCCTTTGACGATGTGCGCGTCGCTGTCGGCGGAGAAGCGCATCACGTCCCCCTCGCGACGCCCGACCACCCACACCTGGCTCAGACAGCCCTTCACCTTGGTGGCGTCGGTCTTGAACGCGTCGTCCATGGGCGCGAGCTCTTCGCCGAGCTCGATGAGGAAGCGGTAACGCTCCGACCAATCCTCGAGCAGCTCGAAGCTCTCGTAGACGTCGTCGAGGGACATGGCGCGCGGTGTAGAGCCGCTGCCCGGCTCGCGCCACACGTCGCCCGAAACGAAGCTCGGCCGATTTCCGCAAGCCGCCCTACTGGAC
>CALJLK010000075.1 GCA_937982655.1 uncultured Sandaracinus sp. | reverse complement strand
GATCGCGGCTCTCCTCTTCGGGCTCGAGGTCGCGACGGTGGGCCGCTTCGAGCGCCGCCCGCTCTTGCCCGCGCTCGTCGCGGCCGTGGTCGGCGATCGCACCACGCACGCCTTCGGCATCGGACACACGCACTACCCCGCCCCCGACGCGCTCGAGCTCACGCCGCTCGTCGCCGGCAAATGGCTCCTCTTCGCGCTCGCGGTCGCGCTCGTCACCGCGGTCTTCATCGAGCTCACGCACACGCTCAAGACCTGGAGCAAAGCGCGCCTCGTGCGCTTGCCCTACCGGCTCTTCGTGGGCGGCGCGACGGTCGTGCTGCTCTGGCAGCTCGTCGGCACCGACGACTACCTCGGCCTCGGTGTGCCCACGATCGTGCGCGCCTTCGAGGATCCCTCGCTCCCGCAGTACGCCTTCGCGCTCAAGCTGCTCTTCACCGCGATCACCCTCGGCGCCGGCTTCTTCGGCGGCGAGGTCACCCCGCTCTTCTTCCTCGGCGCCGCGCTCGGTAACGCGCTCGCACCCGCGCTCGGTCTCCCACTCGAGCTCGCGGCGGGCGTCGGTCTCGCCGCCGTCTTCGCGAGCGCTTCGAACACCCCGATCGCGCTCTCCGTCATGGCGGTCGAGCTCCTCGGCGCGAACGTGCTCCCCCACGTCGTGATCGTCGCGGTCGTCGCCTACTTCCTCACCGGTCACCGCAGCATCTACGGTGCCCAACGCGTCGCGCGCACCAAGGGCGGCCGGCGGCTGGAGACGCCGGTCGCGCTGCGCGATCGAACGCGGTGAGCGTCACGCGCTCGGCGCCGCGCTCACCCTACCGAGAATCCGCCGGCGCACGCCCTCCGGATCCGCGAGCTCGAAGAGCACCGGCGGCACCGCGTCGCGCGCGGGCAGGATCGGGCGCAGCGCGCCGCTGTCTTCGAGCGCGCGCGATTGCGGCGCGTCGAGCACGAGGAACAGATGCGAGAGCCCGCCCGGCGCGGGCTGCGCGGCCACCTCCACGACGCGCGAGCGCTCCACCGAGAGCTCGGTCGCGCCGCGGCGGATGAGCACGCGTCGATCGGTGAGCAGGTACTCGGTGTCCGCGCCGAGCCGGCGCGCGCGGATCACGCCGTGCCACACGAGGCCGAGCCCGATCGCGAGAATGCAGACCCACGAGATGAACACCGCGGAAAAGAGCATCGCCCACGCGGAGGAGCGCACCGCGAGCCCGAGCCCTTCGAGGTCGAGCAAGATGCCGACGTTGCGGTAGCCGTACGCGACGCCGACGCCCGTCACGAGCAGCCCGAGCGCCGTCGTCGCGATCTCGCGCCAACCGAGGTGCCAGCCCTGCGGGTGTCCGCCCCACTCGACGAGCTCGTCCTCGTCGAGCCGATCCGCGAGCGGCACCGTGCGATCGCCGACGGCTTCGCTCGGGCGCTCGTCACGCACCAACGCGAGCAGCCGGTCGGGCTCGCGCACGTCGCGCAGCACGAGCCGCAGCCGGCGCGCGAGTGGTCCGAAAGGCACGGCGACCACGAGCTCGAGGTGACCGACCACCGGCACCGAGCGATGCCAGAGGATGCGCGCGTAGGTGAGCTTGCGGCGCTCCATCGAACGCACGAAGCGCCCGCGGCGCACGAGCACCCGCTTGTCGGTCACGAGGTACGCGAGATCCCCGAAGAGCCAACGCGGCGCCGCGAGGGCAGCGATCGCACACGCGGCGAGCAAGCTCGCGACCGCGATCGCGTTGTTCGTGCCGGGCAGCTCCGCGACGACCAAGAGCTGCGAGAAGAGCAACGACACCAGCGCCACCGCCCCGAAGAAGAGCGGCAGCGCGACCCACATCCGCTCGCGCGGCACCGCGGCCGGCGCGCCCTCCCAGATCACCTCTTCCGAGGGCAGGAGGCGCCAGGCGCTGCGATCGAACGGCACCACGGCAGGGTAGGTCGGCACGCGGGCTCCGACAACGACGAGGGCCGAGAGTTCGCGGAGCGACGGAATCGGAGGATCGAGGCTACCCTCGACGCGTGCGACGTTCGCTCGCATTCCTCGTGACGCTGCTGTGCGTCGGCGCGCTCGTGGGCGAGCCCGTCGCGCGCGCGTGCAGCTGCGCGGAGTGGAGCTACGGAGAGGCCCTCGCCCATGCGGACTTGGTGGCGGAAGTGCAGGTGCTCGACGTCGCGGAGCCGATCGACTCGGACCATCTCGGACAGCCGATCCGAGTGCGAATCGTTCGTGTCTTCAAGGGGCCGCGCGGCCTGAACGATGGCGACGAGCTGACGCTCCTGCACCACACGTGCACCAGCGAGCCCTACGGCCGTGACGCCGTGGGCAGCCGCTTCATCGGGTTCTTCGGGATCGCCCGCGGCCGCGTGCGGTTCCACGTCTGTTCCTCGATCGCGAGCGCGTGGGAGCCGCTCCCGGTGGAGCTCCGCCGCGCGCGGGCCCGATGGTTGGAGTCGCGACGGTGACCGTCCGCGCTCCGTGCACTCGCCTCGCGACTCCGGCGGTCGTGCTCGCGACCGTGCTGACGATCGCCTGCGCGTCCGAGCGCGCGTCGCGGCGCGACGTCGACTTCGGAGCGACCGCGGCGCCTTCGTTCCCCACGCTCTCGTGGTCGAGTCCCGAGCGCCCCGAGCTGCAGCGCCTGCTGCCGCACGATGGTTGCGTGTTCGGAGGCACCTCGCGACGCGCGTGCCGTCGCGGTTGCGTCGTGCGCGTGCACGTCCGCGACCCGTGGGGCGAGCGTGACGAAGAGCATCGGCTCGCGGGCGCGCGCCGCGTGGTGGTGGTGCGCCGCTCCGACGGTTCGGCCTCGGGGCGTGCGGAGGGGACCTTCGACGGCGGCTCACTCGACGTGTTCTTCGAGTCGGATCGCGGCGCCGACCTCGAAGTGTCGCACGTGCTCGAGCGGATGCGGAATCCGCACACGCTCGGCGAAGGCGATTGGCTCCGACGCGTGTGGGTGGAACGTCGCCGCGAGGGCACGCACACGATCGCGGAGTCGGGCGAACGAAACCTGCAGTGGCGCCACGAGGCGTGGGTCACCGACGGGATCGATCGCCGAATCGAGCGGCGTCGAACCACGAACGGCGATGAGCGCTCCGAGACGACACGCGACGCCGACGGTCGACTGCGACATCGGGCCTGGGTGGTGGACGAGCGCGGGGCCCGCGAGGTCGCGCGGCGTGACGAAATCGTGCGACTCGACGAGCGCGGACGTGTGGTGGAGCTCCTCCAAGAAGGCCACGAGACCCACGAAACCCACGACGGCCATCGCCACGTCGAGCGTTGGAGCCGTCGGCGGCTGCGCACCTACGGCGCGCGAGGCAACCTCGTCGAGACCCTCGACGACGTCGTGGAGGGCGGACACGCGTGGCGACGACGTGTGAGGTACGGGGACGGCGGCGAGGTGATCTCCAGCGGCCTCGAGGACCTCGGAACACCGTCACCGACGCCGACCGCCCCGCGTGGATTGCTCGACGAGCTCCTCGCCGAGCCGATCGAAGACCGCAACGAGGTTGCGGAGCGGGTCGCGAGGCAGCTCGACGACGAGGTGGAAGCGTACGACGTACCGGAAGAGGAGGTGCCGTCGTTCGACGAGGCACCGGACCACGCGGAAACGGAGTCCGTCGCCAGGCCCGACGAAGCGGGCAGCCCCACTGCGCGCGCCCCTTCGCGGTCGCGGTCCGTGGAGCGCGACCGCGAAGGACGTGTTCGGCGCGAGGTCACGCCGACGCGCACCCTCGAACGCGTGTACGACGAGAGCGGGCGGCTCGTCGCGTCCCGCGTTCGCACCGTCGTTCGCGACGAGCCCTACGAGTCGGACGCGCGCTACGCGTACGAAGGCACCTGCGACGACGTGGAGCCTCCGATCGTGCTCGGCCACGAGGCGGACGCGGACTCGCCGTTCGCGTTCACCGAGGACTGACCGCAGCGCGGCGTGCTTCCACCGCGGCTTCGTTCGTGCCCATCACGCGGTCCCACACGATCATCGCTTCGCCGAAGTTCACGTTGGCGTTGGCGTGGTGGCGGTTGTGGAAGGCGGAGGTGTTGACGCCGAGGCGCGGGAGGATCGCCTCGACGAGGCGGAGCGTGGCGCCGCAGTGGAGGTAGAAGTTCAGCAGCACGAAGCCGCCCACGAGCGCGAAGTAGACGGGCGCGTAGTGGGTCGCCCAGGGGAACGCGAGCAGCACGATGGGCCAGAAGGTGAGCACGGACTCGACGGTGCCGACCGCGAAGGATGCGTACGCGGTCGGGTCGCGGTAGCCATGGTGCGCGCGGTGGAAGGGGAAGAGCGCGCGGGTGTGCAGGAGGCGGTGCTTCCAGTAGAGCCACGCGTCGAGCGCCACGAGCGCGCCGAGGTTGCCGAGGATCACGGCGGTGAGGCCTCCCGCGGATTCGACGTCCCACACGAGGCCCGTGGGCTCGTCGGCCGAGAGGCGCGCGAGCGGCCATGCGAGAAGCGATGCCGCGACGAGCGCTGCGAGCGTGGTGTCCTTGGCGGCGCGTCCCGCGAAGCGCGGGAGCCGACGCGGCCCCTGCAAGCGTGACGTGCTGCGCTCGGCGATCGCGGTCACCAGCGCGGCGCCGAGGAGGAGCGTGCCCGCGATGCCGACGAAGGCGAGCGCGAGCGAGGCGTAGAACGCACGCGGCCCCTGCGGGCAGAGCAGCCCGGCGAACAAGAGCGCCGCGAGCACTCCGCGCTCGATCCAACGCGCGAGCTTCGTCTCCACCTCCCGCCCCGTCCGGTTCGTACAGCCCGACAATTGGATCGTTACACGGTGTAACGCAACACGCCGTCTCCGTCTCCGTCTCCGACTCCGTCTCCG
>CALJLK010000074.1 GCA_937982655.1 uncultured Sandaracinus sp. | reverse complement strand
CTCTCGGGCGCGTCGGGCATCAGCAGGCGCTCCTTCGCGAGCCGACACTGCTGCACGAGCTGCGTGAAGCGCGCCGCGCCGAGGGTCTTGCCGAGCCGTGCCTCCGCGCTCTTGGCGAGCGTGAGGTCCATGTTGTCGCCGCCGAGCATCAGGTGCTCGCCGACCGCGACGCGCGTGAGGCGCGGGCCGCTCTCGCGCAGCTCGACCTGGATCAGCGTGAGGTCCGTGGTGCCGCCTCCGACGTCGACGACCACCGCGAGCCGCGTCTGGCCGAGCGCGCCTTCGAGACCGTCGCGGTGCGCGTCGAGCCACGCGTAGAACGCGGCTTGCGGCTCTTCCACCAGACGCACCTTCAGCCCTGCGTCCTTCGCAGCTTGCACCGTCAGCGCGCGCGCGCCTTCGTCGAAGCTCGCCGGCACCGTGAGCACGACCTCTTGGGTCGAGAGCGGCGCGTTCGGGAAGCGGTGATCCCACGCCGCGCGGACGTGCGAGAGGTAGCTCGCGCTCGCGGCGACGGGCGAGATCTTCGTGACCTCGGTCGGCGCGCCCCAAGGCAGGATCGCGGCGGTGCGATCGACCGCGCCGTGGCTGAGCCAGCTCTTCGCGCTCGACACGAGGCGCCCCGGCGTCTTCGCGCCGAGCCCGAGCGCGAGCTGCCCGACCACGCCACGGGACACCACGTCCTCGCCCTCGCGACGATCCCACGGCAGCGCGAGATCCTGCGGCGCGAGCTCGCCTTCCGCGGGCACGTAGCGCGCGGAAGGAAGCATGGGGCGCGCCTCGACCTCGCCGGGTGCGACGAGCTGCTCGACCTCGAAGAGACGAATCGGCGGCGCGCCGTTCTTGGACTCGGTCGTGTCCGCGTACGCGACCACGGTGTGCGTCGTTCCGAGGTCGATGCCGACGAGAAAGCGGGACTCCACGGCCATGGGGTCGCGGAGGGTAGCAGAGAGCCACGCGCGGTCCGGTGCGATGCGATCACGAGGCCGAGCGCGCCGTCCGACGAGAGAAGACACACGCGCGGTCGCGCCGCGTCGCCGTTCGATGGAGCGACGATGCCCGGCGCGACGATCGCTGGCGCGACGATCCCTGGCGACGATGCGAGGACCTTGCGGGCCCCGAGTCTCGTGGCGACCCTCGCGCGCATGCCGAAGTCCGAGATCTACGTGAGCGTCGACGTCGAGACCGACGGTCCGATCCCCGGGCCCTGCTCGATGCTCTCGATCGGCGCGGCGGCCTACGATCGAACCGGCACGCTCCTCGACACGTTCGAGGCGAACCTCGAGACGCTGCCGGACGCGACGGGCGACGAGAAGACGCTCGCGTGGTGGAGGACGCAGCCCGACGCGTGGGCCGCGTGCCGCGTGAACCTGCGCGATCCGAACGAGGCGATGCACGACTTCGCGCGCTTCTTGGGCGCGCTCCCGGGGCAGCCGGTGTTCGTGGCGTACCCCGCCGGCTTCGACTTCACCTTCGTCTACTGGTACCTCGTGCGCTTCACGGGGCAGAGCCCGTTCAGCCACTCCGCGCTCGATCTGAAGACGCTCGCGATGGCGGCGATGAAGCGCCCGTACCGCGAGGCGGTGAAGCGGAACATGCCGCGCCGCTGGTTCTCCCCCGAGCGACGCCACACCCACGTCGCGCTCGACGACGCCCTCGAACAAGGCGAGCTCTTCTTCGCGATCGCGCGCGAGCTGAAGCTCTTCGAGTGAGTCGCCGATCACCGAGTCATGACTTTGCCGACTCGCGACTTGCCGACTCGCGACTTGCCGACTCACGACTTGCCGACTCGCGACTTGCCAAGTCGCGACTCGACGAGTCCGAGCTCGCGATTCGTCCGTGAGCTCCGCGTCGCGCTACTCGTAGCCCGGCGGCGGCGCCGGAACCTCACCACCGCTCGTGGCGTCGTCGCTCGTGTCGTTCGTCGAATCCTCCGCACGCGAACCCGCCGCGCGGACGCGATTCGACTCGACCTCTTCGGGGCTCAGCGACTCGAGGCGACAGAGGTCGTGCACGCAGCGCGGCACGTAGCTCGCGGGCGGTGCCGCGCACGATTCGCTCGCGACCTCGACCGCGCGCTCGCGACGCACCGCCACCGCACGACACTCCGTCGCCGTCGCCACCGCCACGCACTCGCGCGCTTCGTCACAAACGATGAGCTCCGGCGCGAGCGCGGCGTCGCCAGTGGGCAGGCTCACGAGCCGCAAGGGCGCGCCGCTCAGCTCACCGTCCATCGGGAGCGCAGGCACGTTCGACTCGTCGTCCTCTTCCCACGCATCGCCGCCGTGGCGATCCCGGTTTCGTCGCGCCCCCGCCACCGCGCCTGCCACCGCCGCCGTCGCGATCGCCCCCGCCGCGCGACCGATCGCGCGCCCTGGCGTCATGCCGCCCGTATGACCCTTGCAGCCGACGAGCCCGCACGGGGCGAACGCGACGAGCACGACGAGCACGAGCCGCGCGCCGACCTCACCGCTCCCAGCATCCGCTCGCGACGATCGGGGGGTCGCCATGGCCGTTCCAAGCATACGCCCACGCCGTCGTTTCCTCCCACGCGTCGCCTCGAAGGAGCTGCACGCGGGTCGGCACGCGCAGGTAGAGCGACGTCGGATCGTCGTACGCGACGAAGTCCTCGTACGCGTCGAGCGCCTCCAACGCGCGCTCCGGATCCGGCAGCGTGACGAGCTCTCCGTGCACGAACCCCTCGGCCACACCAGCTTCGACACCGCGCGCTTCGACACCGCGCGCTTCGACACCGCGCGCTTCGACACCGCGCGCTACGAATCCGTGCGCGCGTAGCTCGAACGGACGCCAAGCCGGATACGCGCCGAGGTCGTAGAGCACACCGCGCACACGCGCTTCGCCGAGATAGGTCGGAGACCACCGCTCCAGCAACCGTGCGGCGGAGCGACCACGTCGCAACGAGCCGTACACGAAGAGCGGCAGCGCCCACCCACGGCCCGACGCCACCACGTAGCCACGCCGCGCGACCTCGACTCCGTCGCGCAGATCGCGATCGAGCTGGAGCTCCTCCTCGCTCAGCACGACCCGCGCGCTCATCGCCGCCTCGACGGCGTTCGATGACTCGACGTCCGCGTCATCGATCCGAGACGCGTCCGTCCGCGCCCCCGCTGGCCCCGGATCGCCCGTCGCCCCCCGCGC
>CALJLK010000073.1 GCA_937982655.1 uncultured Sandaracinus sp. | reverse complement strand
GCGACGACACACCACGATCGCGGGGGCCCTGTAGGATGTGATCGAGTAGTCCTAGGTGGGTCACACGGAACCGTCGCCTCGTCCCTCGCGCGCCCTCCGTGGTAGAACCGCCCGGTGACGCGGGTGCGCGCGACATGACGGACCTCTCCGATCCGCGCCTTCGCGTGCTCGTGGTCGCGCCCGAAGGGCCCCACGACGACGGGCGTGACGCGCTCTTCGTGGCCGAGGTGCTCGAAGAACGCGGCGATTCCGTCGAAGTGTTCTCGAAGGTCCCGGAGGCCTTGGAGCGGCTCGCGCGCGGCGACGTGGACCTCGCGCTGATCTCGCTCTCGCTGCCCCGAGGCGACGGGCTCGCGCTCGTGCACCACCTGCGGGCGTTGCACCCGTTGGTCGACGTGATCGTGCTCGTGACGCCGAACGATCTCGAGGACGCCGCGCACGCGATGGCCCTCGGAGTGCTGCAGACCGTGATGCGACCGCTCACCGGCGACGCGCTGCTGGTCGCGGTCGATCGCGCGCGCGAGCGGCGCATCTTGCTCGAGCAGCGGCGACGGCTCGGCGCCGAGGCGCGCTGGGGCAAGATGCGCTCGGCGACGTACTCGCGCTGCGCGGCCTTCGTGGCGGAGACCGACGCGCGGGTCGTCGGTGAGCGCATCCTGCAGACCTGCGCGGAAGAGGTCGCGCTCGCGGCAGGTGCGCTCTACGCGCCGCCCTTCCCCGGCGCGGGCACGTACCAGCGCGCGGCGGTGGTCGCGGGTGGCGACGAGCTCCCGCCCGCGCTCGACGACGCCGCCATCGCGCGCCTCGATCCCACGCAGCCGGTGCAGGTCGAGGACGCGATCGTGCGCGTGCTCTTCCTCGGTCACGACGACCTCGACGCGTGCGCGGTGCTGGTGCCGGAGGAGCCGCTCACCGACGAGCAGCGCGAGGCGCTCACCATCGTCGCGTCGCTCGGCACCGCCGCGCTCACGGCAGCGCGCAAGGTCGACGCGATCGCGCGCACGGGCCTGAAGGATCCGGAGACGAGCGCGTACACCTTCGCGTACTTCGGCGACGTCGCGGGCCGCGAGATCGATCGCGCGCAGCGGCACGGGCGCCGCTTCGCGCTCATGACGCTCGCGCTCGACGGCCAAGAAGATCTCGCGCGCCTCGCGCCACCCGACGTGCGGCTGCAAGTGCGGCGCCTCGTGACGGACGCGGTGCTCTCCGCGATCCGCGACAGCGACGTGCTCGCGCGCGTGGAGGACGACGAGCTCTACCTCCTCTTACCCGAGACGGGGTTGCTCGGAGCGCTCGCCGCGCGACGCCGAATCGAGGCGCGCTTCGACGCGCTGCGCGAGGAAGGCGGCGCGCTGGTGTCGTTGCTCGCGGACGCGACCCTCGACGAGCTCTCGCTGGAGCTCGTTCCGGGCATCGCGGTCTATCCGCAAGACGGCGCCGACCTCGGACGCTTGCTCCGGACCGCGCGTCGACGCGCGGAACAATCGCGTCACGGCGCCTGGCGGAGGCTCGGGCTCGGCGGGCTCTCGTTCGGCGACGCGCTCGATCGTGTGCTGCTCGCGGATCCGTCGAGCGACGTGCTGAGCTCGCACGCGATCTTGCCGCCCGGCTTCGTCGCGCGCCTCGGGGCGGCCTTCGCGCGCGACGCGGTCCGTCAGAAGAGCGCGGGTGTGCTCTACGTGACGGGCGACGAAGTGCTCGCCGACGCGGTGCTCGGCGTGCTCGAGCACGAGACCTCCGCGGTGCGCGGCTGGGTGCTCGACGCCGGCAGCACGTCAGGCGCGCGGCGGCTCGCGGTCGACGATCCCATGCTCGCCGATCGTGTGCTCTTGCTCGGGCTCACCGAAGTCGGCGGCTACGCGCTCGCAGGTCGCCTACGCGGCGACGGCGCGCTGATCGCATTCCACGGCGCCGACCTCGATCTGGTCGACGGGCTCGTGACGTCCTTGCAGCGCGCGTATCGACTCCAACCGGAGGTGGGCGCGTGACGTGCCGCGTCTCCACGAGGTGCGCGCGTGACCGCGCGTCATCCGCACGCGCCCGTGACCGCGCGTCGTTCCCACGAGGTGCGCGCGTGACCGCGCGTCGTTTTCACGAGGTGCGCGCGTGACCGCGCGACTCAGCGTCCTCCCCGACGCGAGCGCCGCCGCGCGTGGGCGCGTGCTCGTGGTCGACGAAGACTTCGACGTCCTCGAGCGCCTGGCCGACGCGGTGCGCGCGCTCGGGCACCTCGTGGCGCTCGCGACGGATGGTCGCAGCGGCCTCGAGCGCGCGGTGGAGCTCGCGGCGGAGGTCGTGGTCGTCGACCGCGACGTCCGCGTGCTCGACGTGCGCACCTTCCTCGACGTGCTCGGCGACAACCCGCGCACCGCGGACGCGCACGTCTTCGTGATGGGGCACGGCGATCCCGGCGAGCTCGCGACCCTCGCGCTACGCGCCGAGCCGCTCGTGAAGCCGCTGCACGCGCAGGAGGTCGCCTCACGCATCGACGAGGTGATCCGCGCGCGCCGCAGCCCGCCGAAAGAACGCGAGCTCGAAGGCGACCTCTCGCAGGTCGCGCTCTTCGATCTCTTGCAGGTGTTCGCGCAGAACCGTCGCACCGGCGAGCTGCGCGTGGAGAGCGAAGGCGCGAGCGCCGCGATCTGGCTGGTGTCGGGCCGCATCGTCGACGCGAGCGCCTCGAGCACGGTGGGCGCCGCGGGCAGCGTGGTGGGCGAGAAGGCGCTCTACCGCACGCTCGCGCTGCGCTCGGGTCGCTTCGTCTTCCACCCCGAGCGCCGCCCCTCGCGCGCGCGCATCGACCTTCCGACGAGCCACCTCTTGATGGAGGCGGTGCGCCGCAGCGACGAACGCGCCGCCCTCGAGAGCAAGCTTCCCCCGCGCGGCACCCAGCTCCGGCTCGCGATGCGCCCACGCGGCGTCGAGGCGTCGACGGAGCTCGTGGACGAGCTCGTGGCGGTGCTCGACGAGCCACGCACCATCGAAGAGCTGCTCGACCTCGTTCCCGCGCACGACCTCGAGCTTTTGGGCGCGCTCGTGCAACTCCTCGAGCACGGCGCGTTACAGACCTTCGATCCCGTGCGTCGCGTTCGCTTCTGCGACGACGAAGAGATCCCCGCGATGCGCGCCGCGATCCTCCGCTTGCGTCGTCCAGGCGCAGAGGGGGGCGCGCGCCTCGGCGTGGTCGGCAGCGCAGCCGCGGTGGCGAGCTTCTCGCGCGCGCTCGAAGGCATCGACGAGCGCATCGCAGCGACGGAGCCCCCCGCGGCAGTCGGCAGCGGACTCTTCGGCCCGCTCGGTCGCCTGCGCGTGGGCGGCACCGAGCTCGAGCTGTTCGCGCTGCCCATCGACGACGAGCTGCGCGCGTGGTGGTCGGTCTTCCTCGGCCCCTCGCGCGCGGTGCTCCTGCTCGACGGCCGCGCCCACGAGCCCGAGCTCCGCGTGGTCGACGCATTGCCCTCGTTCGATCTTCCGAGCGGCGCCGTGCAGTGCGTGCGCGAAGCGCTCTCGGCCGGCACCAGCAGCATGCGCCGCAGCGGCGAGTGGGCGCTCGAAGGATGAGCGTGGCGAGCGCATCGAGCGTCGCGCGCCCCGTGAGCGAGCCGGAGCTCGAAGCGCTCGCGGAGTTGGAGCGTGCGGTCTTCGGCGATGGCGCCTACCCGCAGTTCTTCTTCCGCCAAGCCTTCGACGCCCTCGGCGCGACGCTGCTCGTGGTCGGCGAGACGGACGCGCCGCTCGCGGGCTACGTGCTCGGATCCCTCGCCGCCGGCGACAAAGACGCGTGGATCTGGTCGCTCGCGGTGTCCCCCGACCGCCGCGGCGAAGGCCACGCGAGCACCCTCCTCGACGCCTGCGAGCGCGCGCTCTTCGGACGCGGCGCCGAAGGCGTCCGCCTCCACGTCTCACCGACCAACACCCACGCGCTCACGCTCTACGAGCGCCGCGGCTACGTCGAGGTCGCCTTCGTGAAGGACGCGTTCGGCCCGGGAGGGGATCGGAAGATCCTGCGCCGCGCGCGGTGAGCTCTTCGAGTCACCCGAGGCCCGCCACCAAACGTTCAGCGGCTCTTCTGGCGTCGCGGGTGCGGCGCGCGCCGAGGCCGAGGCCTTCCATGGTCGAGTTCGCTTCCGCGAGGCACATCAGCGCGTACGCGGTCTCGCGCAGACGCGCCGCGGGTGCGTCCGGGAAGGCGCGTCGCAGCTCGGCCGTCACCAACCGCACGAAGTCTTCGTAGAGCGCACGGAGCGCCGCGCGCGCTTCTTCGTCGTGGCGAGCGACCGCGAAGAGGGCCTCGATCGCGTGATCCTCGGCGTCGTGGTCGCGCGTGAACGTCGCGCCGAAGAGGAAGCCGAGCAGCGCGTCCACACGCCGGTCCGCTGGGAGCACACGAACTCGATCCTCGAAGTCGCGACGGTACGCCTCGGCGAACTCGACCACCGCCTCGCGCAGGAGCGCGTCGCGGTTGCCGACGAAGTGGCGAAGCGCCGTGCGCGCGATGCCGGCTTCCTTCGCGACGGAGTCCAGCGACGTCCGCTCGAGTCCGTCCCGCAGCAGGCATCGGCGAAACGCGTCCAGAATCTGCTTTCGTCGTTCCTCGGCGACGCTCGGTCGGCCCATCGTCGAGACGTAGCAGGTCGCGCGCGCGCCCGCTCTCTCGCGCCCGCACGTCCTTTCACACGTCGAGCGGGCGACGCGTCGGCGCCCTCCTTGCCACGACTCCAATTGTTTGTCATTAGGACAATCAATGCGACACGCCACTCACCGAGCTCTGTCTACGCTCTTCGCGCTCACCTTCGCGTGTGCACCGGCGCCCCCATCCCGCGTGCCGCAGCGGGTCGAGACGGTGGTCGTCGTCGGGGCAGGCGTCTCCGGGCTGGCGGCGGCACGTTCCCTCTCCCGCGCCGGCATCCCGGTCGTGGTGCTCGAAGCGCGCGACCGGCTCGGCGGCCGGCTCCACACGGCGTCGGTCGGGCCGGCGCGGGTCGACGTCGGAGGCGCGTGGATCCACGGCGTCGTCGACAATCCGGTCGCGGAGTCCTTCGCCGCGTTCGGCCTCGAGGCACGGCCCCATCCGCGGGTGATCGCCTCTGGCTTCGACGCGGTCTCGCGTACCCGCCTCGAGCCGCGCGAGATCGCGGACCTGGAGTCGAACGTCGAGTCGTGGTTGCTCGGCCTCGACCGTCACCGCGCTGCGCTGGGCCCCACCGCCACGGTGGCCGACGGCATCGAGCGCTTCGTCGCTCGCATCGACGAGCCCACGGAGGCGCGCCGAACGCGAGCGATCCTACGCGGAGTCGTGGAGCTGGAGGCGGCCGGTCCGATCGAAGAGCTCTCCCTCCGAGACACCTTCACGGAGAGCGGCTTCGCCGGCGGCGACCACCTGCCGGTCGGCGGCTACGGCACGTTCGTGGAAGCGCTCGCGCAGGGCCTCGACGTGCGCCTCGGCCACGAGGTCGTCCGCGTCACGCACGGCCTCGACGGTGCGAGCGTCGAAACCCGGGATGGCGCGCGCTTCGACGCTTCGCACGTGGTGGTCACGGTGCCGCTCGGAGTCTTGCGCGCCGAGACGATCGTGTTCGATCCGCCGCTCACGGAGGCGAAGCGAGAAGCGCTCGACCGGCTCCGCATGGGCTCGCTCGAGAAGGTCGTGCTCGTCTTCGACGAGAAGCACTGGAGCTTCGACCGCGAGATCTTGGTGCATCTCTCCGAACGCCCCGGCGAGCACCCGGCGTTCTTCGACCTGAGCGACGACGCCGGCGCGCCGACGATCGCGGTGCTCTACGCGGGGACCTACGCTCGCCAGGCTCAAGCGGAGCTCTCGGATCGGGAGCTCGTCGACCGCGCGATCGAAGCGCTCTCCGCCGCGCTCGGACGTTCGCTGCCGGAGCCCTCGCACACGCACGTCACGCGTTGGACGAACGATCCCTTCGCGCGTGGCTCGTACGCCCACGCGCTTCCGGGTGGATCGCGGGCCGACTACGACGTGCTCGCGGAGCCGTTGCCGGGCGAGCGGGTCCTCTTCGCGGGCGAGCACACCTTCTTTCCGTATCGCTCGACGGTCACCGGCGCGTTCCTCTCCGGGCTGCGCGAGGCCGCCCGTTTGGGCGGTGCTCCGCTCGAGGGGTTCTGATGGGCTGGGGTCGAAGCTTCGCGGTCGGCCGGGTCAGCGGCCGACGACGCTTCTCGGTCGGCCGGGTCAGCGGCCGACGGCGCTTCTCGGTCGGCCGGGTCA
>CALJLK010000072.1 GCA_937982655.1 uncultured Sandaracinus sp. | reverse complement strand
CTCTACGACCTCCTCGGGGCGACCCAGGAGCACAAGGTCAAACCGAAGAAGTTCGCGCAGACCGACATCGACGAGGTCATCCTCGGGCACACGAACGAAGCCGAGTACAAGAAGCTCCTGAACAACGAGTTCATGGAGGCGCTCCGCGATCGCACGATCAAGATCGACGTCCCCTACATCACGAAGGTGTCGGAGGAGATCAAGATCTACCAGAAGGAGTTCGGCGAGGGCCGTCTGCGCGGCAAACACGTCGCGCCGCACACGTTGGAGATGGCGTCGCTCTGGGCGGTGATGACGCGCCTCGAAGAGCCGAAGAAGCACCAGCTCTCGACGCTCCAGAAGGCGAAGCTCTACGACGGGAAGATCCTGCCCGGCTACACGCAGGACAACGTGAAGGAGCTCCGCAAGGAGGCCAAGCGCGAGGGCCTCGACGGCGTCAGCCCGCGCTTCGTGCAGGACAAGATCTCCAACGCGCTCGTGCGCGACGGAGTCGAGGGCTACATCAACCCCTTCATGGTGCTCAACGAGCTGGAGAAGGGGCTCCGGCACCACTCGCTCATCGCCGACGAGGACACCCGCAAGCGCTACCAAGAGCTGATCGGGGTCGTGAAGGCCGAGTACGACGAGATCGTGAAGAACGAGGTGCAGCGCGCCATCAGCGCCGACGAGGAGGCCATCGCGCGCCTCTGCGCCAACTACATCGAGAACATCCGCGCGTACCTCATGAAGCAGAAGGTGAAGAACCCCTTCACCGGGCGCGACGAGGAGTCGGACGAGCGTCTGATGCGGTCGATCGAAGAGAAGATCGACATCACGGAGCCGCGCAAGGACGACTTCCGCCGCGAGATCCTGAACTTCATCGGACACCTCGCGCTCGAAGGGAAGAAGTTCACCTACGACACGAACGACCGTCTGCGTCGCGCGCTCGAGATGAAGCTCTTCGAAGACCAGAAGGACTCGATCAAGCTCTCCAGCTTCGTGTCGAACGTGATCGACAAGGAGACGCAGGAGCGCATCGACGTCATCAAGAACCGCCTCATCAAGTACTACGGGTACAACGAGCAGAGCGCGACCGACGTGCTCGCGTACGTCGCGAGCATCTTCGCGCGCGGCGACGTGAAGTGATCGACGCGCCGACCGTCGCACGCCGCGCATGAGCCAGGACCCGGCCGCGAAAGATCCGCCTGCGGGCGCTCGGAGCTCCGAGCGCCCGCAGCGCGTCTCCCATGCTCCCGCTCCTCACGAGCCGCGCATCTCCGAGCCGCCTCCGGGGTCTTCGCGTCGCGATCCGACCCCGACGCGGGTGTCTCTGCCTCCGCGTGAAGGCCCCGATCCGACCACGCCACCGCGCGACTCCACGCGCCCGTCGGCCCCACCGCGCGACTCTCTGCGCGCCGCCTTGCGTCCTCCACCGCGCGACTCCTCGCCGCCGCATGACCCGCGCGACTCCACGCCGCCGCGCGACTCGTCGCCGCCCCTCGCGCTCGATCCTGCGCGGCCCTCCACGCCGCCTCGTCGCGACCCGACCCCGACGCGGCCCTCCACGCCGCCGCGCCGCGACTCGACCCCCACCGGGCACTCCATCCCGCCCGACAGCCGCGAGTCGTTGCTCCCGGACGAGCCGCCCGATCCCCCGTCCGCGCTCGAGCTCACCGCCTGCTTCGGCGCGATCGGCGCGCTCATCTGCGGCATCGAAGCGCTCGCGGCGGGCGTCTCGCTCGCCGATCTCTGGCTCGCGACCTCGATCGGTCTCTTCGCGAGCACGCTCCTCGGGCTCACCGTCTCCGCCGCCACGGTGCCCGCGCTGCGCTACCTGCCGCGCTTCGGCCCCGCGATCGCCATGCTCGCGGGGGCGCTCGCGGGCGTGCCCTTCGTCGCCGCGCCCGGCATGTTCGAGCCGCTGATCGGCGCGGAAGGCCGGATCGTCTGGGCCGCGCTCGTGGTCGGCCCGCTCACCGGCGCGCTCGCAGGTTTCGTGATTGGCCGCGCGGTGCAGCTCCGCAGCATGTTCTTCGCGCTCGTGCTCTCCGCGTTCTCGCTCGTGTTGCTCTTCCTCGAGCCACGGCTCATCGCGCTCCCCGCGTATCCCGCAGCGGCGTGGGGCATCCGCATCCTCCCCTGGGGCGCGGCCGCGCTCGCGCTCCATCAGCTCCGCCGTCGCAACGCGCCGCCGGGCTCGGTGCGCGCGCGTCGCATCTTCGTCGCCGTCTGGATCGCCTTGATCGGCACCGCATGGCTCTCCGCCGGACGCACGCGTGGTGAGCTCGACGACGTGCTCGCGCTTCGACACCCGCAGCTCGGCGTGATGCTCGCGCGCGCGCTGACCGACTTCGACGGCGACGGCTTCTCGCGCACCTTCGGCGGTGGCGACTGCGACGACGGCAACCCACGCGTCCATCCTCGCGCGCCCGAGATCGCGGGCAACGGCGTCGACGACAACTGCCGCGGCGGTGATCTCGAGGCGCCTCCGACTCGCACACGTGTGGGCGCGCCTCCGAGCGTGCCGCCGCCCGAGCGCGCCATCAGCGTGCTGCTCGTCACCATCGACACCCTGCGCGTCGATCGCGTCGGTTCCTACGGCTACGAGCGACCGACCACGCCGAGCCTGGACGCGCTCGCCGCGCGAGGACGACGTTTCGAGCGTGCGTTCTCGAGCGGCGGTTGGACCGCGATCTCGTTGCCTTCGCTGCTCCGCGGAGCGCCGCCCCGCGAGCTGCGCTGGGAGCGGCTCTTCGCGACCGACGATCGCATGGTGGAGCCGATCGCGATCCCACGCCTCGGCCCGAAGCTCCGCGTGAAGTCCGCCGTGCTCGTCACGCGCGACGAGCGCCCCACGCTCGCTCAGCAGCTCGCCGCGCGCGGCTACCGAACCGGCGCGGTCGTCGACAGCGGCGGCAACGCCTTCCTGCTCCCGGGCTACGGGCTCGACGACGGCTTCGAGCGCTTCGACGCGGAGCCGGTCGACGACGACACCGCGGTCGCGGATCGGACGCTCACGCTCCTGCGCGAGCTGGGCGGCTCACCTTTCTTCGTGTGGGCCCACTTCTACGGTCCCCACGCGCCGGATCGTCGCCACGCGGACGCGCCGGACTTCGGTGGCGGCGCCTCCGAACGTTACGACCACGAGATCGCACACGCGGACGTGCAGGTAGGTCGGCTGCTCGCGGCGGTCGCGGGTCGCAACGACGTGCTGGTGATCGTGACCGCCGATCACGGCGAGATCCTCGGCCCGCTCACACGAGCGCACGGCAACGACCTCAACCCGTACACCGTACGGGTCCCGCTCGTGATGGCGGGCGCCGGCATCACGCCCGGCGTCGAAGACGGCGCGGTCGGTTTCGTCGACGTCGCGCGCACGGTGCTCGCTGCGGCCGGCATTTCGAGCGAAGGCGCCGCGAGCGCAGGAGCCACGCGCGATGCCGACGATGTCGCCGCGAGCGAAGGCGCCGATCTCCGACGCGAGGTCGATCCCGATCGTTTCGTCCGCATGGACACCTGGCGCTTCGACGCGCGCGGCCGCGCGACCCTCGATCTGAGCGCGGTGGCGACCGCGGACGAGCTCGTGATCCGCGACCGTCTGCTGCAGGTGGACGCCGCCGTCGATCCCGACGACCTCGAACGTGTGCCGACGCGTCGCGAGCCGAGCCCGGCGCTCACGCGCGCGATCGACGACTACCTCGAGCGCGCGCGCCCGTTCCCTCGCACGCGCCCTTGAGCTCAGCCCAAGAGGTTCCGCGCGAGCGCGCCGCGCTCCGAGAGCGGGCGCGTCATCAGGAGCGCCGCGAAGGCCTTTCGGTAGGCCTCCGCGAGGACCGCGTCGTTCGCGAAGTCGACCGCGGTTCGGAAAGACCAACGGACGGCCGAAGCGACCTCGATCACGTCGTGGTGCGCCTTCGCGTGCGCCGTCACGATCATGCGGGCCATGGCGAGCACGGCGGCCGACCAGCGGTCGACCGGTTTCGCGCTCTCCAGCAGCCGCGCGGCTTCGTCGTACTCCCGCGCGAGCGCGCACCCGAGCGCGTCGTACGCGACGTGGAGCCCTCGCGAGCCGTCCGCGGGGATGGCGCGCACGTGGGTCGAGATCGCGCGCGCACGCGCCGGTTGCCCGAGCGCGAAGTGCGCCATCACGAGGTTGACGAGCTGCACCGGCTTCGCGTGCGTGCGCCGCGCCCAGTCACCGAGCCACCACGTCGTCAGCCGGTACCAGCCGCGGGTGAAGAGCGCGTACCCGAGCGCGCCCCACGTGGTGTCGTGCGACGCGAGCCACGCGCGGTGCCGCACCCAGAGCCAGAGGATCGAGACGCTGCCGGCGCGATGCGCGAGCTGCTCGATCGCGGTCGTCGCCGCCGCGAGACCCGCCCTCGCCAACCGATCGCGGCGTCGAAGGAGCGATCGGAGCGCGCGCTTCGGCCGCACGTCGTCGGAGGCCGCGCTCCACGCGAAGCCGACCTCCTCGTTCGTCTCCTCGCGGCAGAGCGCGTCCTCCACGATCCGCGTCGCTTCGTCCGCGAAGGGCGACGCCAAGAGCGCGCCGAAGAGCGGCTGGAGCATCGAGCTCGACGCGCGGAGGGTGAGCAACGCTTCGAGGCGTGCGAGCACGGAGGTATCGTCGCGTCGAAGCGCGAGCCGCACCCCGAGGGCGGCGGCGTCTGCGGGCGGAAGGGCGTGCTCGCTGCGCGCGAGCAGGCGCGCCGCTTCGTCGGGATCACCCTCGGACACCACGTGATGCGCGGCGTAGACGAACGCCGGATCGATCGACCACGCCTGCGCGAACGACGCGTGCGCGCCCGCCGCATCGCCCGCGCGCAGCAACGCGTCACCCAGGTAGGCGTGGCTGGAGGGGCTCCGCGGAACGTGCTCGGCGAGCAGCCGCGCGTGCCTCAGAAAGTCGCCGTGACGTTGCGCGTGGTCGAGCCAGTCGCAGAGCTGCCGTCGCCCCCACTCGTAGGTCGGGTCGTCGAGGAGGAGCTCCTCCATCTCCGCGAATGCCTCGGTGGTCTCTCCGCGCTGGTAGCGGATCCACGCGCGTCGACCGCGCATCGGAACCGGCGTGGGACCTTTCCACGTCGCGGGCGGACAGTGCGCGAGCGCATCGTCGTACGAGCCTCCGAGGGCGAGCTCCTCCGCCAGCAGATCGAGCGCCGGCTCGTGACGTGGATCGCGTGCCACCGCCGCCCGCAGCGCCTCGAGGCGCTCTTCCGTGCGCCCCAGCGCGCCCGCCGCGAACGCGAGCCGCAGCGACGCCCACGCGCCTCGCTCGCGCTCCGCGAGCGACCGCGCGGCCGCGAAGAGCTCGTCGGCGCGACCGAGCTCGGACGCCCACGCGCACGCGTGATCGAACGCGCGGTCGTCGAGGTCGCGCAGCCGCGCGAGCAACACCACGAGCGCGGCGCTCCGATCGCCGCGGGCCGCGAGCACCTC